>JBOIGA010000127.1:0-8217 GCA_050741875.1 Burkholderiales bacterium | reverse complement strand
GTCGAGGTTGAAATTGATGTCGCCCGGATCGAGCGATTTTGTTCCGGCGGGTTTGAGCGGTCGCGCCGATGCGCCCTGGCTTTTCGCGTTGTTGATGATCCACGACAGATTAGTCGGCGAGTCGGATTGGGCGAGCGCTTCGTCCATGGTGATCTTGCCGTCGCTGTAGAGCTTGAACAGCGCCTGCTCGAAGGTCTGGCAGCCAGGAGAAAGACTTTTTTCCATCGCATCCTTGATCTCATCGGTGCTGCCGTTCCTGATGAGCTCGGCGATGTGTTTGGTGTTGAGCAGAATTTCAACCGCGGGCACGAGGCGGCTGTTAGCGTCGCGCACGAGCCGCTGAGAGATCACGCAACGCAACGATATCGATAGATCCATCAAAAGGCTCGTTCGCGCCTCGTGGGGAAAGAAATTGATGATGCGGTTCAAAGCGTGATAACTGTTGTTGGCGTGCAGTGTGGACAAGCAAAGATGGCCGGTCTGCGCGTAGATGAGCGCTTGCGTCAAGGTCGTGCGCTCGCGGATTTCGCCGATCATCAAGACGTCGGGAGCTTCGCGCATCGCGTTGACGAGCGCGTTCTCGTACGAGCGCGTGTCCATTCCGACTTCGCGCTGATTGACGATGCTCTTTTTGTGCTTGAAGACGAACTCGATTGGGTCCTCGATCGTAAGGACGTGGCCGCTTTTGGTCGCGTTGCGGTGCTCGATCATCGCCGCGAGCGTCGTTGACTTTCCGGAACCCGTCGCGCCGACGACAAGCACGAGCCCGCGCTTTTCCATGATCAAATCCTTGAGCAGCGGCGGCAATCCGAGCTCGCCCACATCGGGGATTTCCATTTTCACGTGCCGCACGACAAGCGCGACCGCGCCGCGCTGGCGAAACACATTGACGCGGAAACTCCCGACCGAAGGGACCGAATGGGCGAAGTTCATTTCCATTCCGGTCTCGAATTCGCGCACCTGCGCTTCGCTCATCAACTCGTAGGCGATCTTCTTCGCCGCCGGAGCGTCTATCACTTGCGAATTGACCGGCATGACGTTGCCCGAGATTTTGATCTGGATCGGCGCGCCGGCGGTGACAAAGAGGTCCGAGGCGTACTTGTCGGCCATCAACTTGAATAGGGGATCGAGGAACATGAGAATCAGGCGCCGTCCCGGCGAAAGCCGGGAGCCAGTGGCTTTAGAAGATTTAGGATTGAGGATCGAGTGAAAATCAATCGCGCAACAAGTCGTTGATGTTCGTCTTGGCGCGGGTCTGCGCGTCCACCTGTTTGACGATCACGGCACAGTAAAGGGCGCACTTACCATCGGAAGAGGGCAGGGTGCCGGGTACAACGACCGAGCGCGCCGGGACCCGGCCGTAAATAATCTCTCCGCTCTCGCGGTTGTAAATTTTCGTGCTCTGACCGATGAAAACCCCCATCGAAATCACGCTGCCTTCCTCCACGAGTACGCCTTCGACGATCTCTGAGCGCGCGCCGATGAAGCAGTCGTCCTCGATAATCGTCGGATTGGCCTGCAAAGGTTCGAGCACGCCGCCGATTCCGACTCCCCCCGACAAGTGCACGTTGCGGCCGATTTGCGCGCAGCTGCCGACCGACGCCCAAGTGTCCACCATCGTTCCTTCACCGACATAGCCGCCGATGTTCACGAAGCACGGCATCAAGACGGCGTTTTTTGCAATGAAAGCGCCGTGGCGTACAACCGCGGTTGGAACGACGCGAAATCCGCCCGCGCGAAAACGATCGGCGTCGTACTCAGCGAACTTGGCGGCGACCTTATCGTAGTAGCGCGTGTGCGCGCCTTCGATCACGGCGTTGTCGGTAATGCGAAACGAAAGCAGGACAGCTTTTTTGATCCATTGATGGGTCACCCACTTCCTGTCAGTTTTCTGGGCGACGCGAAGCCTTCCCTGGTCGAGTAGATCGAGCACCTGAGCGATCGTTTCCTTGACTTCGAGGCTGGCGGTGTCGGGAGTGAGGTTGGAACGCCGCGAATACGCTTCCTCGATGATCGCCTGCAGATCGGTCACGCGTGGATCCCCCTGGAGAAGGCGCCATTATAGTCGTGATACATTCGCGGTGGTGAAGCATCACACGTTGCCGGTGATCGCGCTGATCGCGGGCGCAATCGTATGGGGGATCATCTGGTATCCCTACCGCGTCCTTGAACGAGCCGCGATCTCCGGAGAATTCGCCAGCTTCGCCACCTACGGCCTGGCGTTCGCTCTCGGCCTCGTCTTTTTTCGCGTTCGAAAGCCTGGTCAGCGCAAGCTGATTCTGCTATGGATAGGACTTACCGCGGGGTGGACCAATCTGGGCTACATTCTCGCCACCTTGCACGGCGAAGTCATGCGCGTGCTGCTGCTCTTCTATCTCGCGCCGTTGTGGACCGTGCTCTTTTCGCGCGCGCTCCTTGGAGAAGTCCTGAACGCGAACGGCGCGCTTGTGATTCTCCTTTCTTTCGCCGGCGCGATGATCATGCTGTATCAGCCCGGAGCCTTTCCGCTTCCCGAGAACGTCGCCGAATGGATCGGGCTGTCGGCAGGATTGACGTTCGCGCTTTCTAACGTCCTCGCGCGCAAAGCCGAGGAGCACGACGCGCAAACCAAAGCGCTTGCCGTCTTCGCCGGAGTGATGGTGCTGTCACTTCCCGCGGCCATGGCCAAAGAGCCGGTCGCAACCACGCTCACCGCTGTGCCGGCCTCGATGCTGGCTTTGCTCATTTTTGTGGGACTGGCCGTTTTCGCGATCAATGTGGTCGTGCAATACGGGCTCGCCCATACCAGCG
Organism: Burkholderiales bacterium; assembly: GCA_050741875.1. Taxonomy (GTDB): domain Bacteria; phylum Pseudomonadota; class Gammaproteobacteria; order Burkholderiales; family JBOIGA01; genus JBOIGA01. The sequence continues at coordinate 5,427 of JBOIGA010000127.1, read as the reverse complement.
CCAATCGCGCAATCGTGATCTTTTTGTTCGAACTCGTTGTCGCGGCGTTTGCCGCATACTTTTTGGCCGGCGAAACGATGGAAATGCGCGAATGGATCGGCGGCGGAATGATCGCTGCCGCGAGCTTGTTATCGGGGAAATTGAAGGCAGGGGTCAGGGACCAGGGGCCAAGCGGCAAGGGCCAGTGACAAAGATCTTTTTTCCGCGAACGATCATGATTTGTTCCCTGTTCCCTGTTCCCTGATCCCTGATCCCTGATGTTTCCTATGTTCGGCAATCACGCTCGTTGTGATGCCGCCGCGCACATTGAACAGCGCGGTGAGCTTGAGCCATCGGGGTGAAATTGCTTCCACAAGGTCGTCGGCGATCCGATTGGTCACCGCTTCGTGAAACGCGCCTTCGTTTCGATAAGACCAGATGTAGAGTTTCAAGCTTTTCAATTCGACGCAAAGCGCATCAGGAATGTACTCGAGCTTGAGCGTAGCGAAGTCGGGCTGCCCGGTTTTTGGACACAGGCAGGTGAATTCTGGAATCTCCATCTCGATCCGATAATCCCGCTCAGGCTTCGGATTGGGAAAAGTTTCGAGACTTTTGCCCGCTTTGCTCGCCATGCTTTAAAGAAAACCGTTAAAATCGAATTCTAGCGCCTTTCTCAAATCGAACCGCTAGCAAAGTTGCGCCTTTCGGAAATCAAACTCGCCGGCTTCAAATCCTTCGTTGATCCGACTCACATTCCGATCCCCGGCGATCTCGTCGGCGTCGTAGGACCCAACGGCTGCGGCAAATCCAACGTTATCGACGCGGTGCGCTGGGTGCTGGGTGAATCGCGCGCGACCGCGCTTCGCGGCGAGACCATGCAGGACGTGATCTTCAATGGCTCGGCGAACCGCAAGCCGGTCGCCCGCGCGAGCGTTGAGCTGATTTTCGATAACAGCGCCGGACGGGTCGGCGGACCGTGGGCGGCTTACAGCGAAATCTCGATCAAGCGCGTGCTCGTGCGTAACGGCGACTCGGCGTATTACATCAACAACCAGCACGTTCGTCGGCGGGACGTCGCCGACATTTTTCTCGGCACCGGTTTAAGTTCGCGCGCTTACGCCATCATCGAGCAGGGAATGATCTCAAGGGTGGTCGACGCCAAACCCGAGGAGCTACGCATCTTTCTGGAAGAGGCGGCCGGCGTTTCGAAATACCGCGAACGCAGACGCGAAACCGAACTGCGCCTTGCCGATACCCGTCACAACCTGGCGCGCGTGACCGACATTCTGCGCGAGCTTGGCGAGCGGTTGAGTAAGCTCGAGACCCAGGCCGAAGTCGCGCGCCAGTTTACTTTGCTCAACGAACAATCGGCGACGACGCAGAATCTGATCTGGTTGATGAGGAAACGCGACGCAGCGGCAAACCGCGCGCGATTGCTTAAGGAAGCGGCGCGGCTTGACGTCGAACTCGAAGCTCACGCAGCGAAACTCACCGAGACCGAAACCGCGCTCACTCGGCTGCGTGAAGCGCATTTCGCCGCGACCGGCACGCTCGATTCCGCGCAGGGCCAATTTTACGCAGCCAACGCCGAGGTCGCGGCGATCGAACAGCGGCTTCAATTCTTGCGTGAAACCCGGCGCAAGCTCGAAGAGCAGGTTGCTGGAAAACAAGCCGCGATCGATCTCGAGGAAGAGCGGAAAATCTCCACGGCAGCCGAGCTCTCCGAAACGCGAGAAGAATTTTTGCGCAGCGAGAAGAGCGTCGAGATGGCGGCATCGGCGGTAGCCGAACACGAGCGCTCGCTTGCCCAGGCGGAAGCGAGCTGGCGCGAAGCGCAAGGCCGCTTCGAGGCGATTCAGCAAAGCGCGCAAACCCTCAAAGAGCGTATGGGGGTCGAGCAGACACATCGCGATCATTCGCTCAAAATCCTTCAGCAGCTGGCCGCGCGCCGCGAAAGACTTTCGCAGGAACAAGGCGAAATCATCGACGAGGACACGGCGGACCGTTTTGTCACCGAACTGGCTCAGGTCAGTACAGAGCTTTTGCGGGTGCGCGACAACTTGAGCGAACTCGAAAGCGAAGCGCCCGGGCGGATCGAACGGCTCGCGGCAGCGGATGAGAGCGTCAAACAAAGGCAGTCGGAAATCACGCAGTTGCAGGCGCGTCTTGAGGCGATACAACAAATTCAACAACGGCTCGATGGCGGCGAAAATTCGAGCGAGTGGATAGTGGGCAAGAAGCTTTCGGATTGCCCTCGTCTTTGGCAGTGCATCGATATCAAGCCGGGCTGGGAAATCGCGCTCGAAGCGGTCCTGCGCGAGCGATTGAATGGCATCGCCGTGCCCAGCGCTGACTTGAACGCATGCTTGAGTGAACCGCCTCCCTTCAGAATTGCGCTCGCCAATCGGGCTAGCGACTTCTCAGCCGACGTTGGTGAAGCCCCACGCGAATGGCCGCCACTCAAACATTTCGTTGCCCTTCGGGAGACCCGGCTTTCGGGCGCGCTTGGCGAGTGGCTGCACGGCATTTACGCGGTCGAGGATATTCGCGCCGCCGTGGCGGCGCAGCCTGGACTTCCTCCCGGCGTCGTTCTGGTGTGCCGGGAAGGCCATGTCTTCACTCGTCATTCAGTCAGCTTCTACACTCCAGATCTGGAACTGCATGGCGTGATCGAGCGGCATCGGGAAATCGAACAGCTGCGCGGAGATTTAAAAAAACGCATCAACTCGATGTACCACGAGCGCATCCGTTATCAAGCCCTCGAGCAGAAAGCCGGCGCCCAGCGGCGAGAGACCGAGCGTTTGTCGGCGTTGGAGGATGAGCTGAAGGAACGGCTACACGCGCTCGAAGTCGAGAGTTTGAAGCACAGACAGGAAGCCGCCCGCGCCCGCGCGCGCAAAGAACAGATTGCGCAGGAGCTGGCCGAAGTTATTCGCGAGGAAGTGGGCGAGAGCGGTCAGAAGGACATCGCGGGAAATCGGATAGCTGCCTCGGCCGCAGCGTTAGGCGAAGTCGAGCAACAGATGAAGCTGGCGAAAAGCGAATGCGAGATTCGCGAACATGCGTACGCCGGCGAACGCGAATTCGCGGAAGCCACCCGCGCAAACCATCAGCAGGCGATCTTTGCCCGCACCTTGGTCGAGAACAAGATCAAGAGCGTCGAGGAGACGGTTAAAGCGCTAGCTGAATCGCGGCTCGAAGTCGAACTTAAGAGTTTGCTCGAACAGGCTTCGGGCCTCGACGACGATTCTCTGTCCGGCAAGCTCGGTGTCGCGCTCGACGTGCGCGAGCAAAAAGAGCACATCTTGCGCGAAACGCGCAATTCGTTGGAAATCGCGGCTGCCTCTTTGCGCGAAAAAGAGCAAGAGCGCGTGACGCTTGAGCAGGGCGCGAATCCATTGCGCGAAGCGATCTCGGGTGTGCGGCTGAAAGAACAGGAGGCGCGCCTGACGGAAGAGCAATACGCGGCGCAGCTCGCTGGGGCTGACGAGGAGGCGCTCGCTGCCTTACTCGAAAGGGGTACGCGAATCTCGATTTTGCAAAACGAGCTTGCCCGTCTCAAGGAAGAAATCGAGACTTTGGGTCTGGTCAACCTCGCGGCGCTCGATGAACTGAATTCCGAACGCGAGCGTAAGACCTATCTCGGCTCACAGGCCAACGATCTGACCGAAGCCGTGGAGACGCTCGAGAACGCGATCCGCCGGATTGACCGTGAAACACGCGAGCGCTTGCAGCAGACTTTCGCTGACGTCAACCGGCACTTCGCGGAAATGTTTCCCGCCTTGTTCGGCGGCGGACAGGCGCGCCTTATTCTCACCGGCGAAGAGATCCTCGATTCTGGAGTTCAGATTCTGGCGCAGCCGCCGGGGAAAAAAAACGCATCCATCCACCTCTTGTCGGGGGGCGAAAAAGCGCTCTCGGCGCTGGCCCTGGTCTTTTCCCTGTTCAAGCTCAACCCGGCGCCGTTCTGCGTTCTCGACGAAGTCGATGCGCCGCTCGACGACACCAACACCGAACGCTTCTGCTCGCTCATCAAATCGATGGCGGCCGAGGTGCAATTTTTGTTCATCACCCACAACAAGATCACGATGGAAATCGCGCGGCGTCTGATCGGCGTGACCATGCCCGAGTTGGGGGTCTCGCGTGTGGTGGCCGTCGATATCGAGCAGGCGCTGAAGCTCACTGAAGAAGCCGCGGCGTGACTCGAGTAAACGGTAATCAGTGAACGGTAAACGGTAGCCCAATGCCCCGCATCACTGTTTACTGTTCACCGTTCACTGGTTACCCCCAATGAGCAGCGACCTTTTTGTCATTCTCGGATTTGTTGCCGCGCTTTTGATCGGCGGGGTGGCGATTTACAACAAGGTCCAGGAACGTAGGTACCGGCGCCGCGCGGAAGAAACGCTCCATCAGCGCCACGACGATGTCTTGCTCGCCGAGGAAACCGCGAGCGGCCGAGAACGCGACGGGCGCATCGAGCCGCAAATGGAAGCGGGCGAAATCACGGTGGGCCGGGAGGAGGGTGAGGAGGCCGCCGAATCCGAAGGCGAACCTCAACGCGAGCTCGATCGTCCGTGGGTGACTACGTTGCCAGAAGTGCCGGTGCCCGAACCGTGGGGAAGCAGCCAAGGCATGGCGGCGCGATCGAATGCCGAAGAGAACGCCGACGCGCCCGCGACCGACCTGCGCAAGACGGTTCCACCGGGAGGTCTCGACGAGTTTCGTGCTTCGAAGGGGAAGCTCTACGAACCCCCGGCCGAGCCGAGGAAAACAGCGCCACCCGGGAGCCTCGATGAGGTGCGCACCGGCAAGGGAAAGCTCTATGAGCCGCCGAGCGAGCCGCGCAAATCGATTCCTCCCGGAAGCCTGCGCGATGCTTCTCCCAATTCGCGGCCTCCCTCAGTGGAACGCCCGTCGATTCCTTCCGGCCGGGAAACGAGAGCTTCGCTTTCCCCGACGCACCCATCAATTCCTCCCGGAAGCCTGAGCAGAGGAGGACGCGAGCGGCAAGCACCTCGTCCGGCCGTGAAAGACTTCGATCCGCCGCATGCTTCGCTCGACTATGTTGTCCGCCTCGACTTGGAAACTTCCCGCCCGGCATCAGCGTTCACGCAGCTTGTCGCGCAGGCGCGGAGCCTGAGCAAGCCCGTTCGTTTTGCCGGTTTGAATGCCGTGAGTGGCGACTGGGAGGAAATGCACGCAAACCGAACGTACCAGCAGGTGAGCGCGGGACTGCAGCTCGCCGATCGTTCGGGCCCGGCCTCGGACACCGACATTTCGCGCTTCAGCGAGATACTTCGGCGCGGAGCGGTAGGGTTGAAAGCACGCGCTCAGTGCCCGCCATTGCACCAGGCGCTTGCTTCGGCGATCGAGCTCGACCAGTTCTGCGCCGATGTCGACGTGACGATCGGGCTCAACATCATCGCCCGTCGCAGCGAACCTTTCGCC
>JBOIGA010000126.1:0-8241 GCA_050741875.1 Burkholderiales bacterium | reverse complement strand
GTCGAGCACGCCCCAGGTGAAAGCGCCATGGGGGCCGCCGCCTTGGAGTGCGAGACTCACGATTTTCTTTTTCACGCTACTTACCTCCAGGAAATTCCGCGCTAAGCAACCCGCCTCCAAAGCCACTTTGCCAGGCGGCAGGTTCTACAGTCCGCGTGAAGCGAGGCGCGTCCAGTTCAATACGCGCCGGATCCGGTTGGATGCTTGATAGCTTTTCATAACTGTTTGTCATACCAAACTCCTTTCAAGTTGGTCCCCCGCCAATCACTTCGGTAAACGCGCTTGAGCATTGCGGCGCGATCTATTCGCGAGAAACAGTACGCATTGAACTTGGCGGCGATTTCCGCCCGGTTTCACGCGCGGGGAGTTCGGTTACAGTTGTAATCGAACTTCTAGCGGGAGAGCAGTGAACACCTGCTGAAAAACTCTAGATACGGCTGTCCGCCGGGGGTGCGCAGGCACACGCTGCAGTTGGAGCTCGCGGTTGACCGTAAGATTACTCAACCGCACGGCCCGCAGAATCAGCCTGAGCGAGGAAAGATTAGTCTTCCAAGAGTGCGTAGTGTCTCAGTTTGAATTTCGGCTTCCGACCCAGAGCAGGGACTGAAGGGAACAACGGCCGCCGCGCAATGCCCTGTTCAAACTGCATAGGATTTCACCTAGCCCATCGCAAAGTGAACTTATATTTCGCGTTGCCTCTCTCCAATACCTTCACAGCGTCTTCTTCGACGATAACGACGCGTAGCCGGCACCACCCTTCCGTGGCCAAAGGCGATACCCTTTCCGACTGGCCCGGCGCTCCGGTAGCACCGTGGTCCGGCTGAGGCAATGGACCAGCCTGCCCGATAACGGGATAAAAATCGGTCAATGCCTGCGCGTACTACAATGGGAACCGGAGAAACGGAAAAACCGGCTACTTTTCGGCCGGTTCCACCAAACAATATTTTCTATGAAGCAAGCTGCGCTCTTTCTCCCCGTCATTCTCCTGGTTACCGGATGCGGGCTGTTCCGGAGCGATGAACGCCCCGTGGAATACAACCCCCGTGCTGCCCAACTGGCTTACATCGAAAAATACAAGGACGTCGCTATCGCCGAAATGAACCGGAGTGGTATCCCGGCCAGCATCATCATGGCCCAGGCCCTGCTGGAAAGCGCTTCGGGATTGAGCGAACTGTCGCAAAAGGCCAACAACCACTTCGGCATCAAGTGTACCAGTCAGTGGACCGGCGCGACCTTCCGGAAAAAAGACGACGACCGCGACTCCACTGGCTCCCTCGTCGAATCCTGCTTCCGCCGCTACAACAACGTCGCCGAAAGCTATGCCGACCACGGCGAGTTTATCCGCGATCCGCGCAAATACCACCGCTACGGCTTCCTGTTCAACCTCGACCGGACCGATTACAAAAGCTGGGCCCGGGGGCTGCAGTCGGCCGGCTATGCCACTTCGACGGAATACTCCAACCGGCTGATCGAGGTGATCGAGCGGTTCCGGCTATACCAGTACGACCGGGCCGGGAATGACCGGCGGCGTGGATTCGGTCAACCCGAGCGGTCCGAACATGCTGCCCGTCGGATGGCCAAAGGGAATGGCGACCATTAGCAAACGGGCGCGCGCGGCGGGCGCATTCGGTTACCTAGTTCGCGTAACAAAATGGCTAGGCGGGTCCTTTTTTCGGGGCGTCCGCACTGACCATCTTCAGGTTTTGCTTCCTCAGCTTCTTCGCTCGCTTGGCTGCCCCTGCGAGGTCCTTCTTGGCTTTTTGCTTCCTTCGCCTGGTGTGCAGCATCTCAGAGTGAGTCAATGGAGCCTCCGTTCGATGAGCTGTTGAATTGGCAAGTTAGTTTGACGCGTTTTTGCGCTCTTGGCTAACCCATGTCGGCCGATTCGCGACATGGGAGAGAGCGGCCCAGGGTGTGTGAAAACGCGCTGTCGAATATATTCACCGCATCGCTGCGCGGGAGTTCCGATGAAGCGTTTCATAGAAGGCGTCGACCGAACCCAGAGTACGTTGTTGCCCGAATGCCTCGACGATTACGTTGCCGAGGACAACCCTGTCCGAGTGATCGAGGCCTTCGTGGAGGAACTTGATCTGCGCGACCTCGACTTCGACGGCATTGAGCCTCTGGCAACAGGAAGACCGGGCTATCATCCCTCGACGCTGCTGAAGATTTACCTCTACGGTTACCTCAACCGCATCCAGTCCAGCCGCCGGCTTGAGCGCGAAGCTCAACGCAACCTTGAATTGATGTGGCTCACCGGGCGCTTGATGCCCGATTTCAAGACGATTGCGGACTTCCGCAAGGACAATGGTCAGGCGATCCGCTGGGTATGTCGTGAGTTCATCGTACTGTGTCGTCGGCTTGACCTCTTCTCGCAGGCGGTGGTAGCCATCGATGGAAGTAAGTTCAAGGCGGTCAACAACCGGGACCGGAACTTCACCAGTGCGAAGATGCAGCGGCGCATGGTGCAGATCGAAGAAAGTATCAATCGCTACCTGTCGCAGCTCGACACAGCGGATCGGCAGGAGCCCCCGGTCGTGCAGGTGAAAGTAGGCCGGTTGCGGGACAAGATCTCGATCCTCAAGGAGGAGATGCAACGCCTAAAGGAGCTGGAGGTCCGGATGCTGAGGGCGCCGGCTAAACAGCTATCGCTGACGGATCCTGATGCCCGCTCGATGGCCACCAGTGGCAAAGGCACCGGGATGGTGGGGTACAACGTGCAAACCGCGGTCGATGCCGAGCACCCTCTGATCGTCGCACACGAAGTCACCAATGTGGGCCATGACCGCAGCCAACTCTCTAGCATGGCGAAGAGCGCACGTGATGCCACCGCTATTGAAGACCTGACGGTGGTGGCCGATCGAGGTTACTTCGACGGCGAAGAGATTCTGGCTTGCGAGAAGGCTGGGATTACCGCCTTCGTTCCCAAACCGCTGACCTCAGGCAGCAAGGCCGACGGCCGGTTCGGCAAGCAGGATTTCGTATACATCGCTCAGGATGACCAGTACCGCTGTCCCGCGGGTCAACGGTTGATCAAGCACATGACGACAGTCGAGGACGGAATGGCCTTGGGCGTCTATTGGTGCTCGGTATGCCCGGCTTGTCCCATGAAGGAACAATGTACGACCGGCAAGGAGCGCCGGGAGAGAGGCGATGGGAGCACGAGGCGATTATCGATGCGATGCAAGCGCGACTCGATCGCGACCCTGACAAGATGCGGGTGCGCCGGCAAACGGCCGAACATCCGTATGGGACGATCAAAGCGTGGATGGGAGCGACGCACTTCCTGACCAAAACGCTGGGCCGGGTCAGCACCGAGATGAGTCTTCATGTCCTCGCCTACAACCTGAAGCGTGTGATGAAGATCCTGGGCACGGGAGCGCTCATCGAGGCGATACGGGCATGAGCCCCAGTTGTTTCTCAATGTGCCGCCTTAGCACGACCAGAAGGCATTTTCGGGGAACATTCGGAGCCGTTGCCGGCCGAGTCGGCATTGGTGATTGATCAACGCAATCGGTGAGCACCAGCGTTGGCAGCGCTGCTACACGACGTCACCTGCTTCGCCGTTACCGCCTCAAACTGTTTTCACACGGCCTGGACCCGAAGGAGACATTCGCGGTCGTCCGCGAAGGACCCGCTGCGATCGAACTCCACGTTCGTCGCCGAGACGCGCCCGGCGTTCTGAAGCCGCCATCAGGCGGCCTGGGTAACGATGCTCTTCCTGCGTCCCAGTTTCGGAGATACCACGGGCACCGTAAGCATGGTGCTTGCGACGGCCATCAGCAGCAGTGCCGTGAACGTTTCGCTGGTGATGACGCCCTTGTCCAGGAGGATGTTGGCGAAGATGATCATGATTAGCGCCTTCGTCTGCAGTAGCCAACCGATGATCGAAGCCTCGCCCGGCTGCCATTTGAGGACCTTCCCCGCGACCTGAACGCCGAGCAACTTGCCCGCTACCGAAGCGAAGAGCAACGCGGCCGCGGCGATGAACACCGCCTCGCCGCCCACGCTCCAATTGGTTCTCAAACCCGTGCTCAGGAAGAAAACCGGCATCACCACCAACAGCACGTGGTGACGCAGCAGGTCCATCTGCTTCTGGTCGAACCAATCGCCATCCCTGACGGCCCCCGCGAGGAACGCCCCGACCATGAAATGCAGCCCGGACCAATCTGCACCGAAGGCGCACACGGCGAGCCAGATCAGACCCACGTACCAGCGGTCCCTCTCCGGCAGCCGCACCATCAGTTTGCGGAATCCGTAACTGCAAACTCCGAAGGCAAATAGAAACGCGCCCTGCATGCTCACGCGCGGCCAGTCCATCAGGATGAGGGCCAGCACGCCCCAGATGGCGATGTCATCCAGGCTCGCATAGCGCAGGATGCGCTGCCCGATGGCTTGCCGCAGGATCTCCAGCTTCTCCATGAGCAGAATCAGGATGGGAAGCGCGGTGACGGCACAGGCCATGCCTACTCCGAGGACGAATTGCCAAGTCATCGCCTTGGGACCGAGCCAGCCGTCGTGCATCAACATGCCCGCGGCCACGATGCTGCCCAACAGCAGCGGCGTGGCGAGGGCGAGCCCGGCTGTGATGGCACTCTCCCGGCGATGCGCCCAGGCCTTCTTCAGGTCCAGTTCGATGCCGGCGATCCACACGAAAATCATCACTGCCCACCAGGCGATGCCGTTCAACGATTGGACGACCGGCTGGGTAAAGACGAAGGCGTAGTAATCCGGGAAAATTCTTCCCAAAATGCCGGGCCCCAGCAAAATTCCGGTGATGATTTGTACGACCACGAGGGGGGCGTAGTAGTCGGTTTTTCCCACGCGCCAGATCAGATACGGGACGGTGAATATGATCCCGATAGCGATCAGGAATATCTCCGTAGTGCTCAAAATGGTATGCATGGATTCTTCTTGAAATGTATGCCACGAAATGGCCAGACACGTGCTGACCACCACCGCGGCTCCGACCACCACGGGTTTCAACTACTCGTGCGCGTTCACGCAGGCGCCCCGAGCTCCGTGGTCGAATCGCCAGCCGTCGGAATTATACGTGTCGGGGACGGCTCGACCGAGTCGATGCCGGAGCTTGAACGGCGCCTTCTGGCCGGTCGGCGACCGGTGAAACGTGGTCGCTGACCTCGCTGAGACTCAGACCTCTGTTTGCTCGGCCATCTCGAGCGCATCGTCGACTTCGATGCCCAAGTAGCGCACCGTGCTCTCCAACTTGGTGTGGCCCAGCAGTAATTGCACGGCCTTGGGATTCTTGGTGCGCCGGTAGATCAAAGACGCTTTTTGTCCGCCGCAACGTGTGCGTGCCGTAGGCGGCCGGGTTCAGGCCGATTTCGCACACCCACGAATCAACGATCCGCGCGTACTGTCGCGTGGACAGGTGCGGCGATGCGTGCACCCGGCTGGGAAAGAGAACGTCCTCCGACCGCAGGCTCGCGCGTCGGATCCAAGCGGAAACCGATTCTCGCGTTTGCTCGGTGATCTCGAACTGCACGGTCGCTGCGTCTTCTGCTGCATGACGATCGCTCGCGCGGCAATGCGATCACCGTGAGACAGGTCGCGCACGCGTAGCTTCACGATATCGCAAGCGCGCAGCTTGCTATCGATGGCCAGATCGAACAAAGCCAAGTCGCGCGTGCGCTCGGAAAGCTGCAGTCGAACGCGGATCGCCCAGATGTCCTTGAGCTTCAGCGGCGTCTTCTGACCGACGAGCTTATCTTTGTTCCATGGCTCGCGGTGTGGCTCGGTGGCAATGAACTCATCCATGACTCGCTCCTCTTGAGAAAGGGAGCGAAAGCATGTGCCATCCGGGCGGTCACTGTGCGGCCCAGAGGAGACGGTGGGCGTTGCCGAAAGCGGACATTCAAAGGGGAGCGCAACCGGGGCTGTCAAGCGTTCGGTTCGCGAAGACATTCTCAAGAATGAGCGAAATCGGGCCGAACCAGAGCGCTGCAGCGCCTGATCTACTACCTCCTGGGCGATCTCTGAACAATAGAGCTTCGCGATGCAAGCCTCCCGGCCGATCGAAGGTGATCCCATCGTTGCTACAGTCGCGATTACACCGGATCAGTCAAGATATACCGCTGACTCCATGCGGCAATCATATTCGCAACGTAGATCGCATCGGCCTTGCGTGTGAGCAGGTGATCGGCATCGTCCAGCGAAATGAAACTCTTAGGATGCTTAGCCGCAGTAAAAATTTGCACTGCATTAGTGATGTCGACCGTGGTGTCATGCGGCGAATGCATCACAAGCAATGCTTTTCTCAGATGCGCAATCTTGTCTGATAGCTTGTGTTCCGCAGCATCCGCCAAAAACTGGCGCTTGATGCGGAATGGACGTCCGGCGAGTTGTACCTCGGCCTCGCCGTCATTTTCGATTTTGGCGAGATGGTCACGAAACAGTCCGGTGACATGGGTCGGATCGCTGGGTGCGCCAATTGTCACCACCGCTCGCACTTCCGGGATATCTGTCGCTGCGGCCAATACGGCAGCACCGCCCAAGCTATGGCCGATGAGCAGCGCAGGGGCTCGACGCACTTGCCGTAGATGATCGGCTGCAGCAATCAGATCGGTCAGGTTAGATGAAAAATTGGTATTGGGAAATTCTCCCTCGCTTGCACCCAATCCGGTGAAATCGAAGCGCAAGACAGCAATGCCGTGATCGGTTAACGCATGGGCTATTCGGCTCGCGGCAAAAACATCCTTCCCGCAGGTGAAGCAATGTGCAAACAACGCAACGGCATGAATCGGCCCGTCCGGGGCGTCCAGCCGCGCGGCAAGCTTTTGTCCATCTGATCCGGGAAATTCGGTGCGTTCGGCTTTCATACCAACCTCCGGTTCGAGTCAGGATTCCACGCTTTGACCAGCAGCGATCCAGGCATTAATACCACCCGCCGGAGCAAAGCGGAGCGCGAAATTTTCCCCAACTGGTTGCCCCGGGAATCAGGGTTTCTCATATACATGGCCATCGATGTTGACCGCGCAGGTCCGCGCGATGTCCACAGCGCTTCCACGCGCAGCGCGAGTTCAGAGGGGTTCGTCGAAAACGACCAACGTCCGTGCTTCGATGCTTTCGCGCGGCACAAACTCGCTCGGGCAAGCGGGATTTCGAAAACCGGTGTGCGGCATGAAACGCGCACGTCCGTCCGCACGCGAGTCGTAGCACTTCAAGAGCAGTACCTCATCGGGTCGCATCTCGGACACATAGAACCACCGGTGCGCAGGGTTGTGGCGCACCGAATAGATCTGGCCGCTATGGCGCGGCACCGCCAAGTCGTGCTCGCCGAAGTGAAGGATGTCGGTTGCGACCAGATCCTCGGGCGAGACGCTGCGTGCGTCGCACAGCGCGAGCGGGTTGTCCAACACTGGGCCGACGATCGGCCGCCACAGGTTGACGAAGGCGATGTGCCGGTCCGCTAGATCGGAGCGCCCGGCCGCATCGAGTATTTCCTGCTTTCGTCTCGGGCCGGACTGCTCAGTGTAGTCGTTGTGCACCTGATCGACCGGCACGCGCACACCGAGCTCGCCGCGCGTGGCACGCGCCGCGCTGCGTACGTTGTGATCGAACACGATCACCGCGAGCGCACTCGTGATCGCGCGCATCACGGTTTGCACCTCAGGGTAGTAGCGTTCGCGCACTGCAGCTTCGTCGTAGAAGTCGGCGAACCCCGATTGACGTGAATGTAACTCGAACCCATGCTCGTCGAGCCGAAGGCCGTCCGCAATCGAACGCGCATCGCGGATCAACACCAAGTGCTGGACCGACGCCGGGCGCACTGTGGCGAGGCCGCTACTAGGCGGATAGACGCGCACCTGCGTCGGGCCGTCACCGGGTCCGAGATAAGCCATATACGCGTTCACGCCTGGAAGCTCGTCCAACAGCGGCACTCGACTCGACGACGGCGTGGGCAGCATGGCGGCTCCGAGCACTGGAAAAAGTTGGGACATACGAAGAACAACAGGCGTTGTTTCTCAAAAGGAACCGTACTAATGGATCTGTAACTTGTCAATCACGTGAACTCACCCTAGGATCGGGCCGAAATGGTGCTCGTTAGCCACGCCATAAGAGAAGCTTCGTTTGCTCTGTAATGCGTGAACTAGGCGGTGATGTCTTAGACTTGCTGGAAATTTGAGATGGGATGCATCCTTCGGTTTGAACGTTTGGCAGCGTTCGAATCGATCAACCGGAGAGGAGCATCCCGATGGCAAGAGTACCCGCATCGAAGCA
>JBOIGA010000125.1:0-8307 GCA_050741875.1 Burkholderiales bacterium | reverse complement strand
TTCGTCGGCTTTGCTCGAAGTGCTCGATCCCGAACAGAACTCGACCTTCCGCGACAACTACCTCGGCGTGCCATTCGATCTGTCGAAAGTGATGTTCATCGGCACCGCGAACATGCTGGACACGATTCCGGGACCGCTTCGCGATCGCATGGAAGTGATCCAGCTTCCCGGCTACACGGAAGAGGAAAAAGTCCAGATCGCGCGGCGCTATCTGGTCAAACGTCAGCTCGAAGCGAACGGCCTGAAGCCCGAACAGAGCGAACTTACGGACGATGCTTTGCGGACGATCATCGGCGACTACACTCGCGAGGCCGGGGTGCGCAATCTCGAACGGCAGATCGGCAGCGTGTTTCGAAACGCGGCGATGCGAATCGCCGAAGGCACGACTCAGCGCGTAAAGATTGACGCCGACGACCTGCACGGAATTCTCGGCGCCAGAAAATTCGAAAGCGAACTTGCATTGCGTACAAGCACTCCGGGCGTCGCGACGGGCTTGGCTTGGACACCGGTCGGCGGAGACATTCTGTTCGTCGAAGCCACCCGCGTCCCCGGCGGCGGCAAATTGATTTTGACCGGCCAGCTCGGCGACGTCATGAAAGAATCGGCGCAAGCCGCGCTCTCTCTCGTCAAATCGCGCGCTCCTGAATTCGGGATCGAGGAAGACGCTTTCGACAAACGAGACATTCACGTTCACGTTCCCGCGGGAGCGATCCCGAAGGACGGCCCGAGCGCCGGTATCGCGATGTTCACGGCACTGGCTTCGCTCATGGCCGGCAAACCGGTGAAAAGCGACATCGCAATGACCGGCGAAATCAGCTTGCGCGGACTTGTGCTCCCCGTCGGCGGAATCAAGGAGAAAGTACTAGCCGCCGCGCGCGCCGGAATCAAAACCGTGATGCTTCCCGCGCGCAACCAAAGAGACTTGGAAGACATCCCCGAGTCGGCGCGCAATCAACTCAACTTTGTCTGGCTGGAGCGGGTCGAGCAAGCCTTGGAAACAGCGCTGTCGAGCGAAGCGTTGTCACCATCGAAACGCACAAGCGTTTAGCTTCGACTACAGCGCTCGGCTCGTTCCCAGCCGACGATTCTTAGGCCACTAACGAGGCGCCAAAATCCTCTTCTCGCACAAACACGCGCACTTGCATGAGTGCCACGCGATTAAGTGGACACTCGGATAAAATGGCGCGCTCTGTCTATTTCTACTTTGACGGCCCCATTGCATGACTCAGGAGGCGGAATGAGACTATTGTCGCTATTGATCCGAAACTACCGAACTCTTGAGGCGATAGACCTCGCGTTTCCTACGCTGTACGCGGCCATCTGCGGCCCGAACGATTCCGGCAAGACAAACGTTGTGCGAGCGGTGAGGGCACTGGTCCGGGGCGAAGCGCCAGGACCATTCATCTTTCCTGATGAGGGGGAGTTCTCACCGAAGGATGACTACCCGAAATGGAAAGACACTGAACCATCCAAGCGGGAGATCTCGTTCGCAATCACTATCGAACTCGATAAGACTCGTGACATTGGGTTTTACCAGTTTGTTGCCACACAACTCAAGCTCGATAGCCCGGAGAACCCTATTCGGCTGCAGATCGGCGTTTCGTACCGGGCCGAAACGCCTGAGCCGAGCGTTGTCGTCAAGACAGGTGGCGCGGAGTATTCCGATCTCGATGCTCAGCAGGTGCTAAAGAAGCTGCAGTCGTCGCGGAGCATTCTGTTCCATAACTCGACCGAGACCGAAACACGGTACGTCTATCCGCGTAGAAGTGTTGCCGGGCATATTCGAGAAATCACCGGCCAGCACGAGTCTTTAGTGGAGTCCATGAAGAAGACGGTGAGCCGTGGGCTGTCGAAAATCTCCAAGTCTCAGCAGGCCGAGTTCGAGGGACTTCTTGGGCGCTTGCAAACGAAATACAAGGTGGGTCTATCGTTGCCGCCCTTCGACTTCGGCTACCTTCCGTTCAGCATTACGCTCGGTGACAAGAAGTTCGAAGTACCGTTAGATGATTGGGGAAGCGGGACGAGGAACCGAACACTCGTCTTACTCGCCCTCTTCCGCGCACGGCAGATCGGAGACTCGGACCCATCGGCAGCGAAAATCACTCCGGTTATTATCGTCGAGGAGCCGGAGAGCTTTCTTCATCCATCCGCCCAGGCAGAGTTCGGGCGCGTTCTGCAAGACCTAGCTGAGGAGTTTCAGGTGCAGGTGATTGTCACTACCCATAGCCCGTATCTCCTAAACCTCAAGGACCCAGCCTCAAACATTCTCTTGTCCCGTCGTAGCTCCTATCGCCAGTTACGTGAAACGGAGCGCGTCGATACAACCGGCGAGAATTGGATGGCTCCATTCGGACAGGCTCTAGGGCTTGACGCCGAGGAGTTCAAACCGTGGAAAAGCATGTTACTGGCTGCGGCGGACACGATTCTCCTTGTGGAAGGCGACACAGATAAAGAGTGTTGCTTCGTGCGGCTGAGCATGGGAATAACAGGCTACAGTTTCAGGGCGAGATTGTTTCCTACGAAGGAACGGGATCATTGAGTAATACCGTGCTCTTGCGCTTTATCAAGAATAGGTATCGGAGGTTCTTCGTCACTTTTGACCTCGATGCCGCGGACCGTATCGAGAAAATGCTCAAGTCTCTGCAGTTGGAGAAAGGCCAACACTATGCGCCTATCGGCCTTAGCGCAGCGGGCAAGAGGAACATCGAGGGGTTGCTCCCGGAAAGCGTTACCACCGCCGTCTACGGGGCAAACCCCGATCTTGTCCAGGCGGCGACTGCCGGGACCAAGGAGGAGCAGGATAACGCGAGGAGGCAACTCAAAACACGTCTCTTAGCCAAGTTCAAGGAGCAAGCAAGTCCGAGAATAGAGTTCTTTGGGCACTTCTACGCGGTCGCCAAGGTCATCAACAAAACTATGGCATGACAGCAGAATTTAATGCCATGAGCCTCCCCAATTCCCTATCGCGGCAGTATCAGTCACGCAGCTTGCTGAAAACGAATCCCATGTCTTGAGGGGCACATGGCAACCGAAGCAGGCTTTGCCGCCATGCGCGACTTCGCGCTGACTGGCGTCGCCGCCCTTGAAGCCTTCAAACCCCCAGCCGCCGGTATCGCTGAATCGCCCGTTGTCCTTCACATCACGAGCAGCACTTTGCGCTTGCCCTCGTCCATGATCTTCTTGTCGTCTTCCGCGTAGTTCATTCGATCCATCACGAACGCTAGGGGGTCAGGCGTATATCTTATAGTTCGAGTTCGCATGGATAACATGGGGTAACGGGAAAGAAAGACTAGAAAGTAAAGGCCCGACCCGATCTCCCGAGACCGTGCGAGACTTCTTCCGATGTAGGGGCGTTTACTCGCGCTTCAAGCGACTCCTGGAATCCCAGCATGCTCTAGACAAATGGGACGAATTCGAATCCCGGTCGCTCGATAAGCGCTTAGGCCAGTGGTGTGCCGAAAACAGTATCGAGATTGTTGAACTGGATGGCGAATCATCGGGCTGAGCAGCCTTGGAAAACCGACGAAGCAATCGAGAGGCTGGACACGAATGAAAATTGGATTACCTTTGGCCAAGTGGGAATTCAACGGGTCAAGGGCCAATGAAAATTTCCCTCGCGATCACTTCCGGCCTTATTCGGGGTGCAGCGAAAACAATCGCTGCGCGATTCGCGAGGCAGCCTGCCTGAGCTGCAGCAGGCAGTGCTGCCGCTGCTTGTCGTTCAGCCAACCCGTGATGTAGTTCGTTCCGATCCCGGCAATCGGATATCCGGATGGGTCGCAGATGGGCATGCCCAGCCCACTGGTTGTCCGATCGAGGATGATATTGTCGTAAGTCCCATAGCCTGTCTTCATCGCTTCAGCCACAGCCTTGCGAAATCCGCGTTCGTCGAAACCTTCTATCCTGTGATATCGGGACATGTTCGCCTTGACGATCTCCTTTACTTCAGCTTCAGGCAGGCGAGAGAACATCGCTAGACAGCCTTGAGTCATGCCGAACGGTCCGCGCATGCCGACCCTGCCTTTGCCGACTTGAACCTGCGACTCAGTTTCGTAGCGACCGATGCACACCATATCGAGTCCCGACCTGATGTTCATGTACACCACCTGATCCAGTTTTTCAGCCAGCGTGCTCAATTCGGTTGCAGCGATCCGCTCAATCGGATGACGGCTGATCGCCGAATAGCCGAGCGCGGTGAGATCAGCACCCAATTGAAAGCGCGAGGTTTGCTGATCGCGCTCGATCCAGCCGATCGTTATCAGCAGATCCAACACGCGATGGATGGTCGGGCGTGGTAGCGCAGTGCGTGCGACAAGCTCGGTCAACGAACTGCCCTTGCGCGAGCCGCGCGCAAGGGCAGTCAGCAGCATGACCGCGCGGTTGAGGCTGCCTGGCGGTAGGTCGGACTCGGAAACATTTCTTCTGCCGCTTGGTTCAGCTTTCATCTCAGTCCCTGAACGCTAGTCCGTATATCGGACACCTATTTGCCCTGTCTTGGTTGACCTCGTTGGATACGCGCTCTTAATATTTCGGCCAAAGTGTGTCAATTGATCTTTAATGTTATCCGATAAACGGACATAGGAGGTACTCATGATCCGCAAAGCAATGCTCTCTTCAGTGATCATCTGCATGGCTCTGCTGGGAAGCTCCAACACTTCCGCTGAGCAATGGAGTCCGCCTTCACCAGAAAAGCGCTGTCCTTCGCAATGGGGAGCGAACGACGAGCGGGGAGCAGCCAATCATATGAAGCCGCAGACGGTGCTCAAGGGGATTCGTCTGGTCAAGGAAGGCAAGACATATGAACTGGGGCGTGTACTCGAACCCGCCATGCCGAATTTTGGCACTCGCCGCTATGCCATCCACACCGCGCGCAGCTTCAATCCACCGAGCGCGAACAAGCTTCTGGGCAACGAAGAGCTTGTGGTGACCGAGTTGGGCCAGATCGGCACGCAGTTCGACGCCCTGCCCCACATCGCTATCGGTGATCTGCTGTACAACTGCGTCAAAATGGATGACGTCGTCACTGGAAGCGGCTTCAAGAAGCTGGGCGTTGAGAATCTAGGAGGCATTGTGACTCGCGGCGTGTTGCTCGATGTTGCCGCTGCGAAAGGCGTGGAGTCGCTCGAAGCCGGCTATGAGATTACCGTCGCCGACCTCAAAGAAGCGATGAAGCGGCAAGGCGTAAGCTTAAGCGCGGGCGACGCGGTACTGATCCATACCGGATGGGGCAAGCTGTGGATGAAGGACAACGCGAAGTACCTCGAAAGTGAGCCCGGCATTGGCATTCCGGCCGCGGAATGGCTGGCCAAGGTCAATCCGATTCTGGTCGGGTCAGATAACATGGGTATCGAAGTGGTGCCGCATGCCGATAAGGATCTCCTCTTCCCGGTGCATCAGATCATGATCACGACTCACGGCATTTTTCTTCTTGAGAACCTCGATCTCGAAGCGCTGGCCCGGGACAACACCTCGGAGTTCGCGTTCGTCGTCCTGCCGCTGAAGATCAAGGGCGGGACCGGCTCGACGGTCGCCCCGATCGCCATAAAGTAATCGCCGGCGTGGTTTTGTTTCTTTAGTCTCTAGCTGAGTCGGGCTCCGGTAAATGAAAATCCAAGGGAGCCGGCGCCAACGAACGTACGAAATCAACCGTGTTTGCCTAATGAAAAAGGGCTGCGCTAGGCAGCCCTGGAATCCGGGCCTTAAAACTCAGTCGCGCACTTTGCTGAAAACGAATCCGGTATCTTTGAGCGGCGCGTGGCAACCGAAGCGTGCTTTGCCGCCATCCGCGACTGCGCCCTGATTGGCGTCGCCACCCTTGAAGCCTTCGAAGCCCCAGCCGCCCGTTTCCTTGAAACGTCCGTCGTCCTTGACCATCACGAGCAGCACTTTGCGCTTGCCTTCGTCCATGATCTTCTTGTCGTCTTCCGCATAGTTCATTCGGTCCATCACAAACACCGAGCCGGGTTCGTAGATGCCGTTCTTCATTCCACGCACCGCCTTCGGATTTGCGTAGATGTGCTGGATGCCGACCGCGCCCTCCGGGCGTGCTGCCGGCGAGGTTGACCGTGGAATGCACGTGAAACCAGTTTCGATAGCCTTCGGGATAAGCAATCGCGTTCCCCGCGCCGTAGGGCGAAAAGCTACCGCACGCGACCAAGATCAAACCGGCAGCCATCAACACTGCGCCCGCTACATACTTTCCGCATGGTTTTTCTCCTCAAGAGTGGCATACGGAAAAGGTTCCCCCTTTCCTGCTCGAACTACCCGAGGAAAGCGCTATGGATGCAGCGTAAAATCGATTTGAGCCTGACGCGCAGACTCAGGCTTTGGACTTGGCGGGTTTCGTGGTTTTGGAAGCGGCTTGGGCGGGCTTCTTGGCTTTCTCGGACTGCTTTGCTCTGACTTTTTTCGGCTCTTTGGGCTTGGCTTCCTTCTTTGGCTCTTTGGGCCTGGATTCTTTCGGCGTCCTGGTTCTTTTCTCAGGGACTTTCGCCTCGGCGGAGTCGGCGCGCTCAACGAGTTCGACGAGCGCCATCGGCGCGTTGTCGCCCTGGCGGAACCCGAATTTCAAAATGCGCAAATAGCCGCCATTGCGCTTTTCGAAGCGCGGCCCCAAGTCATCGAACAATTTGACGACATTGTCCCGGTCTCGCAGACGCGAAAAAGCGAGACGGCGGTTTGATAGGCTCGGCTTCTTGCCGATGGTAATCAAAGGCTCGGCGACTCGACGAAGCTCTTTCGCCTTCGGCAGAGTAGTCTTGATGACCTCATGCCGCAGCAATGAATTGGTCATATTGCGCAGCATCGCGAGACGATGACTGCTCGTGCGGTTGAGCTTTCTTAGACCTAAACGGTGGCGCATTTGCTTTTTCCAAAGCCGCGGAGCATGGGTTTCTCTTTCATCGCGGCGAACTTCTTGTTAGTGAATTACGACAGTTTCTTCGGGGCCATGGGTTTTAGTTTCGGCTAACCTGAAGGTTACCCTCCACTGAAACTCATGCTCCGCATCTACGATGTCCTCTCGAGTGCGGCGGGTGGCCAGTTCTCGAGCTTCATTCCGAGCGTCAGGCCGCGCGAGGCAAGGACTTCCTTGATCTCGTTTAACGACTTCCTGCCGAGGTTCGGCGTACGGAGCAGTTCGTTTTCGCTGCGCTGAATGAGGTCGCCGATGTAGTAGATGTTCTCGGCTTTCAGGCAATTCGCCGAGCGGACAGTCAATTCGAGATCGTCCACGGGACGAAGCAGTATCGGATCGACCTGCGGCGTTTTCGGCTGCTCGATCGTGGCGGGAGTGCCTTTCAAATCGGCGAATACCGACAACTGGTCGACAAGCACCCGCGCCGCGTAGCGGATCGCTTCCTCCGGCTCGACCACGCCGTTGGTTTCGATGTCCATGATCAACTTGTCCATATCGGTTCTTTGCTCGACGCGCGCGGATTCAACCGAATAGCTTACGCGCCGCACCGGACTGAAAGATGCATCGAGCACGATCTTGCCGATCTGCCTGCCTTCGCCGGGCACCATGCGCTGGGTTCCGGGCTGGTAGCCGCGGCCTTTCTCGACTTTGATTTGCATCTCGAGTTTGCCGCCCGCAGTCAAATGCGCGATCACGTGATCGGGGTTGACGATCTGCACGTCGTGGGTGACTTCGATGTCCCCAGCCGTGACCACGCCTTCGCCTTTCTTTTTCAGATTGAGCACCGCCTCATCGCGGTTGTGCAGCTTCAAAACGATACCTTTCAGATTGAGCAGAATGTCAACCACGTCTTCCTGCACTCCGTCGAGCGTCGAGTATTCGTGCAGGACGCCCGAGAGCTGCACTTCGGTCGGCGCGTAGCCGGGCATCGAAGACAGCAGAATGCGGCGCAGCGCGTTGCCGAGCGTATGGCCGTAACCGCGCTCGAACGGCTCCATGACCACCTTTGCGTGCGCGGGTGAAAAACTTTGCACATCGATGATGCGCGGCTTCAAATAAGCAGTCTGCATAGAACGTCCTTATTTCGAATACAATTCGATCACGAGATTCTCGTTGATCGTCGGCGGCAGGTCGGCGCGCTGTGGCCGAGCCTTGAACGTGCCTTTTAAATTCGCGATGTCGACTTCCATCCATTCGGGAAGGCCGCGCTGCTCGGCGGTTTCCGCCGACGCTTTGATGCGAAGCTGTTTCTTCGCTCGCTCCGCAACTTCAACCGTGTCACCTGGGTTGACCTGGTATGAAGGAATATTGACGCGCTTGCCGTTGACCAGAATCCCGTTGTGCCGAACGATCTGCCGCGCTTCGGTACGCGAGGCGCCGAATCCCATGCG
>JBOIGA010000124.1:0-8336 GCA_050741875.1 Burkholderiales bacterium | reverse complement strand
AAAGCGCACAGTGGTCTTGCCTTTGTCGAGCGCGACCGGACGCTCTTGCCGGACAAGCGCGTATCCCGGCGCCTGACCGCCGCGCCCTCGATATTGATCTGGGGAAGTCGCGCCCGGAGTCGCGGTGCTGTAGATGGTGATCGCGGTTGCGCTCTCGGCAGCGTTGTTCTTGGGGTGCGCGATGGTATCTTGCGCCGCAAGCAGCGCAACGCTCAAAGCGGTGGCAACAAACTTCATGGACATCTCCATTTGAAAAGAGGACGCCCATTAAACGTATGACGTTCGGGTTGGGGTTAAACGAAGAATGTCATACCGGGCAGGTCGAAGCGCTGGGAGGAAAAAGTAACGAGCCCGATTGATCGATTCAACCGACGCTAAACATCCCGCTCGATTGACCACGCGGTTCGCGTGCGGCTGCCCCAGGTACTGCAGGGCAGCTGCACGCTGGTGAGCTTTGAGCTATTTCTTTCGGAACTGATCCGTCAACCGATCGGATGCCGCCTTCATTTCCTCCCACCCCTTGTCCAGCTTGCTCTTCCATTGGGCCCAGTCGTCTTCGGCCGCGCTTTTGAGGTTTGACAGGTTGTCCCAGGTTTCAGTTTGCTTGGTGCGCATCAATTCCAGTTGTTGATCGAATTGCGTCTTAGCCTGCGCCCCCCACTGATCGGCTTGGGCTTTGAGGCGCTCCGTGTAGGTCTTCCATTCGTTTAGTTGCCGCTCGATTAAGGCTTGATATTCTTCCCGGACGCCCATGATTACCTCCTTTGTAGTGTTGGCATTTCATTATAGTTCATGACATTGGCAGCGAGCTACCCGCTTGCTCATGCCAGTAGCGCAGCTGACTGGAGGATGCCGCACGCCCCGTGTCGCCGTCCTCATGTGCGGGTGCACATTAGCGTCACGCCAGCCAGACTAGGCAAAACGGGTTTCTCTGAAACGCTCGAGAATTCCTTCAAGACCTTCCGCCTTTCCATTGCGTCCGTTAAACCTGGCATCCTCGATATTCTCCCGAATAAAACGCGCAATCTCGCTGATCCCCTCGTCGGATTGAAGCAGCGCAGTGCCGAGCCCAGCCGCGGAGTTTTGCGACATCTGTTCATGCTCGGCAATAGCGCCGATTTCGTTCGTGGTGAGTTCCGGTCGATCCGGCATATTCTCCTGCCGCGCGAACATGCCCGTCCGCAGCATCGCTTTTAGCCGAACTCCGATCTCCCCCTCCACCTTGTCCCCGATCGTCTCAATGAATGCCAATGTTCTTTCCTGTTGAGCCACCCAGCTCTCTAGCGCAAATGCTCCCAACGTCGCAGACGGCACTCCCATGAGCTCGGCAAGCCTGCCCAACCGCTCCTCGATCTCTCCATGTGCCCGTATCCCACACCAAATTTCTCGCTTTGTCTCAGTCACAATAAACTCCTTTTGCAATCTTAATAACACGGTTAAAGGCAAATGGCGCCTTACGTCACGGTTTAGAAAAATAAGCGCACGCCCCTCCGGCGAGCGAGCTCAGGACTCGCTGGTGTTCGTCAAAATCACTCAGGCTTGTCGTACAACCCGGAATCCGAGCAACCGTGGCTGCCTTTGAAATCAGCCAGGATCCGTTGCAAGTCGTCTGCCTCATCAGTTTCGCCACACGAGATAGCGTTCTCCATGTCGTCAGAGATCAAACGCTCAACTTCTTTGATGCCCTTCTCAGACTGAAAGAGAGACTGACCCATTGAGGCGGCGGAGATGTCTGATACGTGCTGGTGCCTGGCGATTGCGCGAACTTCGCCTTCGGTAAGCCCGCAGAAATCGATTATGTCTTGTCGTGAAAGCATGTTCGTTCTCCTGTCGATAGCGAAATGGCAACAATCCGTATTCGCTGTGGAGATATCGTCCTGTACCTGGGAGAGACGAGGAACAGGGAGAGCCGCGGAGTGAAGAAGCATCGGCTGCTCGGAGTCCGGGTCAGAGACCGGCGGAGCAAAACAACATCAGCTGGAAGCCAAGCTGGAATGCTCCAGCTGACTCCCGTCTATGTGCAAGTTCAGAGTACGCTCTTTGGAAGGGATGTCAAACAACGTGAGACCCCTGTCTGCCCGCTCGCGATTCGCGGAATTCGAGATGCTGAGCCGCACGAGAAGATTTCTACGTTGATCCGTCGCTGCGCGCTCTGCGGATCAGCGCGGCGGCGCTAAATAATTGATGAGCTCAGTTACGGCGTCACGCAGCCAATGCTGTTGCCCTCACTCGATCAAGCAGCGCCACGAGCTCATCCACCTGAGCCGAGCTAAAGAGTCCATCTGGTCCTCGCGGGGTGAGATCGGTAAACGGGGACTCGTAAAGCAACGACGCGTCCATCACGCCGTGTTCGGTTAGATGGTTAACGATCAGGTTCACGAACTCGATCTGGTTCGCGCTGAACGTCTTGCCGATCAGGAAATCCGCCAGCGCTTCCTTGGCGGCTTCGCGGTCCAACCCCACGAGCGAGCGAACGAACAAGCCGAGGCCCTGCGATTTCTCCTTCGCACGGCTAATCTCGTCAGCGCCGCCCACGCCGCTCTCCGCAAGCATTCGTTCCAGCTCCGCGAGGTCAGCCACTGTCAGCGCCTTGTTCGTGCGGAGTTTGCGGATCGCGACGTGGTCATGGTGAGCGCGAAGAAAAGCTTGTGCCTTTGCGCGGAACTTTTCGAAATTCCCGTCCGCGGCGAAACCAGGCAGCTCGATGCCTGTTTCCGACCCCATCTCATCTTCGAAATCGGTGTAGATGGGTTTACGTTTCTGCTTCTCGATGAGCTTCACCAAATCGCGCAAGCGCCGGCGCACGCTTTCCAACATCGGCGTGGTAACGTCCTGCCACCATTCATCGGTCTGCACGTCCTGAATCAGCGCCATCTGTCCCCGCACCATGGGAATCGCCGACTTCTCCTCCAGCAATCCCGCGATCGCTTTGACTTGATCACGCAGGCGCGCGAAGGCGGGTTCTGAGCGTAAAAGAGTCAGCTGCAGATTGAGCATGAGCAGGTCGAATCGCTTAGCTTCTTCCGCCTCCGCCTCCATCTCCGACGGCAATCCGGCCACTTCGTGGGAAAGCTCGGCGAATGACTCACCTGTGAGTCTCGTCCACGCATCGCGCTTGGCGTACTTCTCGACCAGCCGCCGCTTGGGTCGAACAACGAAGTTCTCCAGATTCATGGCGACTACTTCCCCGTGGAGCAAGTGTGCGAGCGCGTGGCGCACATCGGCGTCGGTCTTGGGTTCACCATAAGCGGCCGGTGGTTCTCTAACCACATCGCCAACTGCGAGTTTCTTGTCCAACTCGCCGATCATTTCGAGCCGCGACTTGAACAGCCGTTTTCCCAATGACTCGCCCGGTACGCCGTCGGTCGTCGCCAGGTCTTGGCTGAAAAACTCAAGGTTCTGGCAGTAATCGAACAGATAGAAAAACTGCTTGTGCTGCCCCGGTCCGAACAGGTCAGGGCATAGTCGCGTGCCGCGCCCGACCATCTGCCAGAACTTCGTTTTGGAGCGCACCAGCTTGAAGAACACCAGGTTGACCACCTCCGGTACGTCGATTCCCGTATCGAGCATGTCCACCGAGATGGCGATGTGCGGCGCTTTCTGCTTGTTTGAAAAATTATCGATCAGGCTCTGCGCATACTCAGTCTTGAAGGTGATGACGCGGGCGAACTCGCCCTTGAAGTGCGGATAGTTCACATTGAACCGCTCGGCGATGAACTCCGCGTGTGCCTGATTCTTGGCGAAGAGGATGGTTTTGCCTAAACGATCGCCGCCCGCGACAGTGATCCCGCTTGTCATTAGGTGGGCTAAAACCTTGTCCACCGTATCCTTGTTGAATAGCCATTTGTTGACCGCCTCGGCTTCGACACTGTCGGGCACTTCGCCGTTCTCGTCCCATTCCAGCGCGTCCCATTGTTCCTTGTCTTCTTCAGGGAGGTCGTCGTACTTGATCCCCTCGCGCTGGAACTTCAGCGGCACAGACACAGCCTTGGGTGGCACGAGAAACCCGTCCTTCACCGCTTCTTCGAGGGAATAAGCGTCGGTGGGAACGCCGTTTTCCAGATCGAACAGGCTGTACGTGTTTCGATCCACCTCGTCCTTGGGAAGTTGCTGTGAGGCCGACGAGTAACGAGTCGAAGTATTCGAAGATCGCGCGATATTTTTGGAACACGGATCGGTGCGCTTCGTCGATGATCACCAAATCGAAATGACCTACGCCGAAGCGCCGTTGGCCTTCGCGTGTTTCATCGATCAATCCCATCATCGTCGGATACGTCGAGACGAACACGCGCCCTTCGGTTTGCTTTTCGGTTACCAGATTGACCGGCGCAGCGTCAGGCAGATGTCGCTTGAACGCATTCACCGCCTGATTCACCAGCGCCACGCGGTCGGCGAGGAACAAGACGCGTTTGACCCAGTTGCACCGCAAGAGCAGATCGCAAAGCGCAATCACCGTGCGCGTCTTGCCCGCGCCGGTGGCCATCACCACCAACGCCTTGCGGTCGTGGTCGCGCTCGAAAGCTTCAGCGATACGGCGGATAGCGCGTTTCTGGTAATGGCGTTCGACGATCTTCGGATCGATCACGGCCTGCGCAATTGACTTGCGACTGCCGCGCCGTTGAATCAGCAGCTCCAGCTCGGCCTTCTTATAGAAACCCTGTATTTCACGCGGCGGATAGTTGAGATCGTCCCACAGCCAGTGCTCGTAGCCGTTGGAGTAAAAGATCAGCGGTCGTTGGCCAAACTGTCGTTCCAGGCAATCGGCGTAGAGCTTAGCCTGCTGCTGGCCGACGCGCGAATCGCGGCGCGTACGTTTGGCTTCGACCAGTCCGTGCGGTTTGCCGTCGTTGCCCCAAAGCACGTAGTCCACGAAGCCCTTGCCTTGGTTGTTGGGCATTCCAGAAACTTCGAGCTCGGTGTCGTGTCCCGGCCTGTTGAATACCCAACCCGCTTCCTTCAGCAGCAGGTCGATGAAGTAGTCGCGGGTCTCGGCTTCGGAATAGTCATGCGTATCCGGTTGTGCAGCGCTCGCTCTCTTCGCCTCGGCCACCTCGGCGCGTAAGCGCTTCAGCTCATCGTCCAGCGCCGCTTTGCCGGCAAGTAGTACCGAGAGCTTCTCGTCCCGCTCGCGAAGAGTGTCTTCAAGCTTCTGCAGCTGCTCGAGTGTCTGCTTTGGAACGGGCGCGATCTTGGGTAGCGCCTTCGCATCGAAGGCCAAGCCCGGAGCCGGCCGCACCACGCGACCGTAAGTCCGCGCCAGCCAATAGCTGACGTGGAACAGCTCGCGCACTGCGGTCAGCGCATCGAGCGGTTGAACGGGTTTGGGGCTGTGCACCGCAAGGTTGCCCAGCTGCGTAATGACGCGCGTCTTGCTGAATACTGCTTCGCCGGCCGTCGTTTTAAAGGTCGGCTCGTGAATGAGCGCGCTTAAATTGTCCTGATAAGGTAAGCGCAGCGAAGGGTCATGTTTGTACATCCAGGCCACCGCCAGCTCCAGTGCCCGCCGGGCATAGAAGCAGGCGGCGCGCGGGTCAGGATCCGCCAGGGCTTCCGCACGCGCCGCTGCCGCCGCGACCTCGGGCCATTCTCGCGATAGGAATTGCAACTGGCTCACACCGCGCTCCGTCTGGACTGCGCGGTGCGCGCCTTGTGGAGCGGCTGTTCCAGGAACCGCGCAAGTTCCTCGATCATTTCGTCCAGTGCTGGCGCCGTCAGGCGATTGCGATTCAGAAAGGCATTCCATTGCGCTCTCTTCTGTGCATCGCGCGCGAATTCCGGGGTGAGCCCGAACGGCATCATGTCCGGAATCGGTGTACCCCGGCGCTCGAAGGTCGCAACGATCGCCCGGGCGAGGATGGTGTGGTCCATCGCACCTTCGCGGACGAGGGCGAGCAGATCGAAGTAATCCTTCATTCGACTGTTGGCAATGCCGAGCTGCACGATCGCTTCAAGCTTTTCTGCGCACACCGTTTCGCGTGGATAGACACGCAGCTTCGGTGCTGGCAAATCTTCAAGCAGGGTTGGGTAAGAGACTTCGACCGGGCCCGGTGTCACCGCATCACCGAAACCGACGTCCAACTGCACCGTGCAGCGCGCTTTACTTAGCGAGGCTCGCAGGTTGACGCGGAGACCTTCATATGCCGCTTGCTCGCGTATCTCTTGCACGCGAATCGATCCCGCGTCATAGACCATGCCGTCGTCGCCGTCGATCGCGCAAAGACCGCGTGCGGTGTCCGCAAGACGTTCGGCATCCGCCGGACCGAATCCCAGGAAATCGGCGTCGCGGGTCGGGCGATGCGGCGCGTCGAACCACAGTGCGAACAGCAGCGCGCCTTTCAGCAGAAATTGGTCGCGTGCCTCCGATACTGATAGTCGATACAGCAAACGTTCGACAGCATAACGATCGAGCAACAGTTGAAAATCCTCATCGCGGGCTCGAGCAAGATCCAGCAGTCGTTGACGAATAGAGGCTGCGAGATTGCTGGGCGAGCGCGCTTTGTTCACGTCAGCGCTTCCAGATAAGGGCGCATCACACGAGTCACGCGGCAGATCGCGGCGAAGCGCCAAAGCTCATCCACGCTCGCACGCCGGGCGCGCAGTGCCTCGCGCAGCGCCTCGCGCGCCACGTCGAGCCCCACGGTCTGGCGAAACTTGAAGCAGTCGGCCACCGTCTTCGCGACACTGGTGACACGGATCGCAACGCCGGCGACCATGCGTTGCTCGACCCCCGCGCGCAGCGCTTCTCCCGAATAGCGCACCACGCGCAGTGGCGGCCAGTCCAGCCGCGGCGCACGTTCCTTGTTGCCGATGGCGATCCATACCTCGAAAGGCGCCTGCGTGGTCAGCTCGTGCAGACGCAGAGCGGTGAGCAGGCAGAACAGCGCATGCGGTGCGCGGCGGGCGACCACTGCCATCCCTTCCTGCGCCTCCGGTACGCGCCCGGGGAGCGCGTACAGTCCGCGCGCCACGCGCACGATCTCGCCGGCAGAAACCAAGCGCGAGAGCTGAGCGCGCGCCACCCCCGCGGCTTCGAGTTCCTTCGAACGCACAGTGCGGCGGCGACGGGCCAGCGAACGGGCGAGGGAAAGGGCGGTCGGCATTCCTGCAGTGTTCCATAACGTCGGTAGTTTGTGAATATCTACCGACGGATTGGAACAAGCCCAAGGCGAAAATCTAGAGTTCGCCGCGGAAGGCACGATGTTGGAGGGTGGAGAAGAGTGCGTCCAGCTCCGCCAGCGACGCGCGCTGCGCCGTCTTCAATTTTTCAACCACATTTGTTTGGCGGGCAAATTTCTCCTGAGCTGGTCGGGGAGGCAAAATAATCGGCATCAACTTTACGTCGCCGAGATTGATGCCTCGAACGGCCACTCCTTTTGTGTGCTTCGCCATCCATCGCTGGAATCCTTTCGTGCGGAGGCATTCACGAACGAAGACGGACGATGCATCGACGATTGCGAGGCGCGCGGTATCTTGGGTGATGTTTGCCCCGTCCAATTCTTCCGGGACGACCGCGAAGCGCCCGACATGCCCTCGGATTGACATCAAGAGATCCGCGGACTTCAGAAGCGATCGACGGAAAGAATTGGAAATCTCCTCCGTCGTTTTTCGGATGCCTGAGAGTTCAATGCCGCCGTCCTTCATGTCCACGACGCGAACGTATTTGATGCCCTCAGCTTGGTGCGGTCCGGGCATCAGGATTCCATAGCTGATCGGTCGCTGCGGGTCGATGAGTTCGATCATCGGGCGAACTGGAAAGCGGTGCGGATTCTTGATCGGGTCGCCGAACATGTCGAGGAAGATGGATTGGGTGAGGGTGCCGAGTTGGGCGAGCGCGGCGCGGCGCTTGGCTCGCAGCGCGTCCGCTTTGTCCAGGATTTCCGCAATCCGTCGCTGCTCGGGGAGGGGTGGGAGCGGAACTCTGATCGTCGCTACATATCCTGGCCTCGCTCGAAGCAATGAGCCGCCCACGCCGGATACCGTGCGCATGAACTCGATGTGAAACGGATCACCAACCAAGACGTGCCGCAGGTATTGAGGGTGCGCTCTGCTCCCACGGAAAACGATCCACTCGCCCGACGCAATGATCCGCCGGCCTTGGGCCGCTCCAACGACCCAGGAGCGGCGAATGTGGGGCACTATCTTTGATAGCAAGACATCACCGGGCTCGACGATCTGCTTCGACGAACCAATCTCCCTGCCAGCGACGACTTCAGGTAGACCGCGATCAAAGGCAGGGATGCTGTAGAGATCGAACACCTCCTCCGGAAACCTCGCGGGCTCGACGGAACCAGCCTTGGATGCCATGACCTCGCCGAGCTCGATCATGGATGCCGCAC
>JBOIGA010000123.1:0-8458 GCA_050741875.1 Burkholderiales bacterium | reverse complement strand
CTCCTTCTCCTTTGCGAGCGTCAGCGGCTCAAACCCCGCTTCCGAACCTTCGAGCCGAAGCAGACCCGCCGCGATCATGCGAACGGTTTGCGCGTTGTCGAAATAACTGAAGTGGTTGACGTTCGGCCCGCGATCGAGAAAGAAACGCCCCGGCATAACGCGCCCGAGCCCGCCGTACATGGCGCCAGTATTGACGACGACGTCGCTTTCATCCTCGAAGAATTGGTCGAGCGCGAATTCTTTCAAGCGGCCGAACAGCCCGCTTCCCTCGATATCGCCGGCGATCACCGACAAATCGGCGCGGACTTTGATCTGCGGCAAATTGAGCGTACGGATGAGGGGGCTTCCCGGCATCATCGCTTCCAGGCCCGGAAGCGAGCTCGGGTCTTCATGCTCGGCGATGATTGCAAGCAGTACATTGAGCGGAAGCTTGAGCGGCGACACCAGATCGCCCAGAAGTTTGAAGATCGAAAGCCAGCGGTCGAGACGATTCGATGCGAGAGTCGTGCCGCGCGCCGGACAGCCGACTCGTACATAGCGCTCGACTTGAACCTGTTTCTCTCCGAGCAAGGCGATCAACTCGGCGAGATTGCGCGCCCGCGTCTGGTACCGTTTGTCATCGCTCGCAAAAGGGCTCGCGCTCGTTTTTTCTCCGGTGGACTGGTACTGGCCGAGACAAAGCAGATCGCCGACGAGTCCGCCCCGCGAGTGCGTGACCAGATGGAGCTTGGCTTTCGCGGGTAACAATTTCGCCAGCGCCAGCGCGTTCTCGATGGGGCTTTCGGTCAAGGTGTAGTGCTGCCACGCGTAGGCTTGGCGATAACGTTCGCGAAGCTGTCGGCGCGCTTCTGCTCCGGCGGCATTGTTCGCCTTCCACAGATTCTCGAAGCTGCCCTTGCACGACGAGAGCGTGCCGTGAATGAAAACGAGGAAAGGACCTTCGCCTTCGAAGCCGTCGACTTTTTTCGCGGCGAATTGCCCGTCGAGATCGAGCGCGTAGAGGCCGGGCGGGTCGTCGCCGAGTTGATGACTTTCCGCAAAGCGCCCGACCGAACCGGCGAAGTGGCCGGCGATCCAGCCGGCAGCGGCGTTGGTAATGCCCTCGGCGGCGGCGTCTTTGAGCAAGTCGGCGGCCAGGCCTCGCGCTGCTTTTTGCCTTTGCCACTTGTAGACCGTGACTTGCCGAATCGCGATTTCGCTCGCGCCGCTGCGAGTGTTTGGCGGCTTGTTGATTTTTGGCATGATCACGAGTTCGTCGGCGCCGCGTGAGCGGGCGGCGCCAAATTCGCGATAGAACGAACTCGCGCGCAGCCACAGCTTGATTCCTCCGTCGAACTCGACTTCGTAGATTTGCCCGGTGGCTTGTTGCGCGGGAGGCTCGAGTGGAACGACTACCTGACCGGATATCTCACGCGCCGCCCAAACATCGACGACTTGTTGCACCGAGAAATCGAGTAGCGGTTGCGCACTGGCGCTGAGTTCAATCGATTTCGCTGTGCGGGCGGAAGCGGGTGCTTCCGCGCCGGGGATCTTCAATCTCTTGATCATCTTTTCCCCTTTGGTCAGGTGGGCGCGTTCAAGCGCGACTCCCCATCCTTCATCTTAATAGCGCTAATCGGGTGCTGAATCAATGATGACGTTCTCCGGGCTTGGCGAAGGCGTTATTATTACGGCCTTCGGATTAAGAGGGAGAACTAACGATGAAAGTAGCAATTCTCGCGGGGGGCCTCGGGACCCGGCTCGCGGAAGAAACCGAAGCCCGGCCGAAACCGATGGTGGAAATCGGCGGCAAGCCGATGCTCTGGCACATCATGCATATCTACATGCATTGGGGTTTCTCCGATTTCGTGCTCGCGCTCGGCTACAAAGGCGAAGTCATCAAGCGCTACATGGTGGACTACTACTACTCGAACAATAATCTCCACGTTGATCTGCACGATGGCATGATCAAGATCAAGGACCGCAATCCAATGCGCTGCGCGGTCGAGCTCGTGGACACCGGCGTCGATACGATGACAGGAGGAAGGATCAAGCGGCTGAAGCCATACGTCGGCGATGGGACTTTCATGGTCACTTACGGCGACGGCGTGTCCAACGTGGACCTCAGGGACCTGCTTGAATTTCACCGGTCACACGGCAAGCTTGCCACGGTCACCGCGGTGCACCCGCCGGCGCGCTACGGCAAGATGGAAATTCAGGACAACAAGGTGCTGCGATTTGTCGAGAAGCCGCAGCTGACCGGCGACCAGGGAGTGATTGCCAGCGAGGGATGGATCAACGGCGGCTTTTTCGTGTTCGAGCCCGCCGTACTTGACTATATCGCCGGCGACGGCACTCTGCTGGAGCGCGAGCCTCTGGAGCGGCTCGCACAAGACGGTCAGCTCATGGCGTACCGGCACTTCGATTTCTGGCAGTGCATGGACACGATTCGCGACAGGCAATTCTTGCAGCGGCTGTGGGACGACGGCAATGCGCCGTGGAAGATTTGGAGCTGATGCCCCTTACCTGGCCGGGCGGTTCAGTGCCGCGACGATGATCCCGAGTAAAACCACGGCGATGGTGTCGAACACGATCTGCTTGACGACCAGTGCGACGGGAAGCGGCTGCACCGCGTAGTAAATGAGGTACGTCGGGATCGTCATCAGAAGCGCCACCGCGACGCCGAAACGAACCCCTTGCCCGACGACGGATTTGCCCGCGTCCACTCCCTGCCGGTAGATCCACGTCAAAGCGAATCCGAACAGGACGTGCGCGATCACCATGAAGTGAAAATAGCCGTGGGACTCCTCGGGAGTGCGATAAAGCTGCTGCACGGCGGCATAGTCGTCGCCGAGCAGCAGGCCGTGAACGATGAAGCCGAAAATCAAGGCCACTACGCTCATCACCACCCCGGAAATCCAAAACTGTTTATTCATCTCGCGCCCCTTGTTTGGCCGTAGTGCCATAGTTTAGCCGACGATGACTGCGAAAAAACGAACCAAGCCGGCGGTCAGGAAACCGCGTAATCGCATCGCGCGTAATCCGTTGCTCAAAAAAGGCGGCGCGCATCCGCTCAAAAACAAGAAAGCTTCGCGGCCAGCGCAAAAAAAAAGATTCAGGGAACGGGTCGATGAAGAGCTTTGAACGGCGCGGGTCAATCTCTCCTAACTTCCGGTCATGTCAAATAGTAAGGCCGGGATTCCACTGTCGGTCAAGCTAAGGAACCTCTGATCAAGTCGCATACGATCGCGTTTCGACGAGAATGGGTTGGCTACACGCGAAGATGGGCAAAGCCCGGCTTCGCACGTCTTTGCGTGCGAGCGGCTGAGGATCAGTAGCCGGACTACGGCCTCCTTACGCAGCGGCTTGGCCGCTGCGTTCGTCGAATGGCCTAGCACGCTGGCAGGCGCAAAGCGCCTGCCACGGGCTCGGCGACGTAGACGGCCCATTATCGTCGAAACCCTTCGGGACGGGGCCTATGCAGCGGCTGTTGCCGCTGCGTCGTCCCTCGGGGCGTTCGCACGCGTGCAGTCGCAAGCGACTGCACCGCGGGCGATCTGTCTTGTCGCGCTCCTGGCGAAGGGTTCGACCATTCGCTGCGTCGCGCTTCGCGCAGCTCATCCCGCAAAGCCGCCGTCGCGGCCATGTGGGACTTGCTCAGAGGTCCCTAGGATCCTCTTCTCGGCAACATGCGGTAAAACACCTCGCGATCGAAGAGCCAATGTTTGAGCGCGGCGCCTATATGAATGGCGATCAGCGCGCTGAAAAAGTACGAGGTATAGACGTGGACGCGGTTGAACAAGTAGTACAAATCCTGGTTCTCCGAAAAAAGCGCGGGAATGGGCAAGCCGAAGAATTTGATTCCCCACTTGGTGAAGTTCGATTCGATAAAGCCGCTCACGACAAGGACAACCAGACAAATGTAAAACAGCGCGTGATTGAGATGCGACGCTTTGATTTCCCAATCAGGCATCGTCGCGGGAAGCGGCGGCGCGGAACTGCGCCAGCGCCAGATCAAGAGCCAGACAAGCGGGATCGCGGCGAGGAGCCCAATTGATTTGTGCAGGTTGTACCAGAAGGCGACCGGTGGAGTTTTTTTGGGAATCTCCACCATGTACCAGCCCATTGCGTAGAGCACGAACACGAGCGCGGCGAGGATCCAATGCCACGCGATAGCCGCTGACGGATACTTCGCGACCATGTCAGCGAATGACAACTCCCCAGGGGCGAACGCCGACCGGAATGTCCTTGATCTTTTGATTGGTCTCGGTATCGATCACCGACACAGAATCGGAACGGCCATTGGCAACATAAAGTTTTTTGCCGTCGGGAGTGATCGCCATGTTCCACGGCCGCTTGCCGACCGGTATGGTGGTGACGATCTTGTTGGTCGCGGTATCGATCACCGACACCGTCGCGTCCTTGCCGTTGGAAACATAAACGCGTTTGTCGTTGGGATGGATTTCGACGCCGTTGGAAAAATTACCGCCCTTGATTTTCGCTTGCACTTTGTGCGCCGGCACTTCGATCGCATACACCTCGCTCGCGACTTCGCAGGCAACGTAGGCTCGGCTCCCATCTGAGAGAAAATCAATGCCGCGGGGGCGCTTGCCCACGGGAATCTGCCCGACTTGAGCGCGCTTTGCGACATCGATCACGTCCACTTGGTCCGCGTCTTCGGCGCTCGCATACACCCATTTTCCGTCGGGGCTAAATACCGCGTGCTCGGGATTTTTTCCTTTAACCTTGACGTGGAACTCGACTTTCTTGGTCTTTGGGTTGACGAACGCAACGGAATTGGAAATTTCGACCGCAGCGACAACCCATTTGCCGTCAGGAGAAATGCCTACGCCTTCCGGAGATTCTCCCAAATCGATCTCGTCCACGACCGCGCGTTTTTCGAGATCAACGACGAGGAGCGCATTGTTCGGCTGGTCGCTGACATACAAGGTTTTTCCAGCCGGGCCAACCGCAAGACCGCGCGGTTTATCGCCGGCCTTGATGTCGCCGATGACCACGTCTTTTTCGATATCGATGATCGAGATCGTGCCGGTTTCCTCGTTCGGCACATAGGCGAGAGGCGCCGCAGCCGCGGCGGAAGCGCCAAAAAAAGACAGCGCGAAAAATAAAAGCGATTTCATGCAGAGTCTCCTATGGTGAAGAGTTAAGTACGTGTAAATGAACTATGACGGATAACTGAAGCCTTGAAAAGTTCGTCACCTGCGACCGACTGCGAGCAGTCCTTGCATGGTCGAAACCGTTCACGCTTGGTTGCAATCAGCCAGCAGCTGGCAAGCGAATCCAAAAGCACTTACCTCAGAGCGGTTGAACCTTTGTCTAAACAGAGCCTCAATCTACGAAACAAGATTGTCGAGCTACAGCTCTCGGGAAGGCAGGTAACGTCATAAACACCATTCGCGCTGACAAATTGGAAGGTCCGGCTTGGGCCACGTGGGTTGGGACGATCGCAGTCATTCTCGGTTTCTATCTCGCATCAGCCTACGGCGTCGAGGCGGCAAAGCAATACACGCTCCATGCCGAATCCGTGGCTGAGTTTGCGACCTTGTGGGAATGTCCCGAAGACGAACTAATCGAAGAGAACGTTTCGCTGCAGGCCTGCGAGGGAATGGCCGAGCGGGTCGAGGCCATAATCGAAGTGAGGCCCGACTGGTTTCGCGGTTTTCACATGGCCGTTGGCATCGGCGGCGCGCTTCTCGCGCTTGTCTCGATCTTTGTTGCGACCGGTCTGATCGATTGGCGTCCCTGGGCGCCCTCCGCATTCATCGCTGTCACCGGCGCGCTTGCTGTGCTGGATCTCGCCGTGTTCATTGCTACCGCGAATTCAGATCCCGTGCTACGAGACGAGTATCTCTGGAATAGCCTCTTGTGGTTTCTCATTCACAGCGGGTTGATGGCCGCGACAATCGCCGGCAAACAGGAAAACGTACACGACTAGCATGAAGACGCAAAACTACAGCTTCGGCGCAGTCATTCTCCATTGGTTGATCGCGACTTCAATCCTGTTTCTGTTTGCTTTGAGCTGGTGGATGATGTCGTTGCCATGGGGCGAGGGAGTGCGCGGCTTTCCATTTCAATTGCACAAGAATCTCGGCCTGACACTTGTTCTCCTCACCGGTCTGCTGCTCTATATCCGCTTCAGGCATAGCCCCGGGAGACTGCCCGACTCGATGTCGAGCTGGACGAAAAAGATGGCGATGCTCGATCACATTCTGGTGTATGCGCTGATCCTGGTCGTGTGCGTGAGCGGATACCTGTCTTCCTCGTACAGCGGCTGGGGTACGACGTGGTGGTGGCTGATCGAGCTGCCGAATTGGGGATATGAAAACGAAGAACTGAACGTGCTCTATTCCGACATTCACATATATAGCTGCTGGGCACTGCTTGCGTTACTTGCTGCGCACATCAGCGGCGCGCTATATCACGCGTTCCTCCGTGACGGCGTTGTGCGCCGGATGCTGCATCTCTAGCAACGGGACCACGGGCTTGCTCTCGCGCGGCGTCGAGCAAGCACACTAAAGATTAGTAGTATCCGCGCCCGATTCCGATCCGGGAAGATCGCGCGAAGCAGGCGATCGCGGCCAATCGTCAACGCTTTTGGTAGGGCATCAATACTTCGTCAAGCATCGGGTAGTGCTTTTTGTTGAGCGTGACCAGCGTGTACTCGTGAAGCTCACTCGTCGCGGCGATGATCGCATCAGCAAGCCCCGTCCCGTGCGTTTTTCCAAAATCCCTGCGATAAAGTCCAGCCTGCCTCGCAATTTGCTGTGTTAGCGAAATACTTTCTAAAGTGTTAATGAAGCCATCGACGGTTTTCCTTTCGTCTCCTTCGCGCACGCCTGCGTAAAGCTCTGCAATAGTGATAACCGAGACCCCGATTTCGTTGACGTTGTTTTGAACAAACTCGACGGCTGTTCGGAGACCCCGTAGGAAATCCACCAGGACATCGGTATCGACGAGCAGTCTTCGCAATTAGCGATCCCACTCCCGACGCAACTTGCCAAAGTCAGGAAGGTCCCTGCGGTTTTTCCACAATCCGGCGGCTCGTTGTAGCGTTTTTTGATTTCGAGCCCGGCTTTTCTTGACGATGATTTCATCTATAGCTTGGCGAATGAGCTCGCTTTGCTTCTTGCCAGTCTCCCGCGCAAGCGCGTCCAGCCCAGCCTTCTCGGCCTCAGTCAAATAAATCTGAGTTCTGAACATGTCCCACCTCGTAATGTATACAGCGTGGGAGTATAGCAGCATAGGTAGCAAAAAACGGCGCCCGAAGCCCAATCTTCCCCGAAATCGTTGACACCCTGAGCTAACAAAGCTTGGAGGTGTCGGATGGCACGAGCCGGCCCGAGGAAGACCATCCACCTCCTATTTATTCTCAAACCAAACCGCTGAGCCCTGGCCAAAGCCTACATCTTCCTGCACAAGTTCAGCCTTTCTGGTCTTGAAGTCGTATAGCCAAAGCTCGCAAATTTCCCCACGCCAAAATCGAGAGCGCCTGACTCCATACTGGGTAAATAGCAGAGCATCACGTTCTGGAATGTATAGGCCAGGAGTCGCATCAATCGGTAATTCTTCCATTCGCTCGCCTTGTAAATCGATGAGATAGTTCTTCTCCGGCAGATAGCGGCTGCAAAATAACTGGTTTGTCGCACTCCGCCATAATATGGGCCGGCAGAACTGCTTGAACGGTAGAGATTCGATCGCTCCCGTAACCAGGTTGTACTTATAAGCAGGAGTTTTGTCATCCTGGTTCAATGAACGCGACTTCATCCCGCGATACCTGAACAACAGACCAGCCAGTCATGCGACCCAGGCTCTGACCAATCTGTTGAGGAGGCTTTTCCATGTGATCGTAGTCGGCAAGAAAAAGCCGCGGACCACTTTTGTTTTGATCTTTGACATTCCGGTAGAAAAATAACTTTCGATATTCGGGAATATAGGTTGGAAGATAGCCCGAGCCTAATACCTTTACGGTTCCCGTCGTCCGATCGAATTCTCGCGGGACATGGTCGGTTGTGCCGGCAAAGATGAAGCGTGAATGGTCAATCTTGCTGAGATGAATCTCAGTTCCCGGCCCGCGTTCGCTGTATATGACACCTTCTTCTCGTGTTGGGAAATCGATCTTCTCGATGCGGTCCGAGATCGAGTAGATCATCACGCCAGATAGTGGGGGCAATTGCTATTGATCATCGTCGCCATTAGCATCAATCCGATAAAATTTGCCATTTTCATTCTGACCTGTAGAAGCCTACGGATAAATTCCACGCACCACGTCACAAAAGGTCTGGCAGTTGTGTTGAGTGAAACCGTAAGCTTCCCCGTCAAGCAGACAGTTTAAAAAGTAGAACTCGATTCTGGTTTCAGCCTTGCCCGGAACAGCGCTGGCGGCAGGCTTCCCAGCGAATCATGAGGACGCTCCTCGTTGTACGTGTGTAGCCAGGCGTCAGAGATCTCACGCACCTCG
>JBOIGA010000122.1:0-8557 GCA_050741875.1 Burkholderiales bacterium | reverse complement strand
GAATTTGCCCATGGTCCCTCCTCCTAACCCGAAGTGCCGCTGTTCGCGTCATTAGCCAGTATTAGACAATACGGGCACCGTTTTGTGCGGTCGGTCTCGCCAATTGCCTTCCGTGTCCCCAGGAAGGATCAGTTGTTGACACTGTCTACCGCTCCCGCAGGCAATCCCCCTAACGGCTGTAATGCTTGCCCAGTTCCTCAAGGAAACTCTCGAGCGGCCGGAGCCGCACGCCGAGCGCCGCCGGGGCGCTTTGCGGATCGCGGATCACCTTGTCCGTCTTCAGCAGTCGCACCTGATCGACGGTTAGGGGCGCATGCGGCAGCCACTGCGTCGCATACGCCCCCGCTTCCGCGAGCGGGAACGGGATCGACACCAGCCGCGGCCGGCGCCCGATGGCCCGGCACAGCCGCTCGATCAGCTCGCGAAAGCTGAAAATCTCGCTCCCGCCGAGCTCGAACGCCCGGCCGGCAGTGCCCGGCTCCTCAAGCACCCTCGCCATGGTTTCAGCAACGTCGTCGACATGCATCGGCTGAAACCGGGTACGTCCGCCGCCGATCAGGGGGATGGCGGGCGCGCCGCGGACGAGCCGGGCGAATAGCGTGAAGAAGTGATCGCCCGGCCCGTACACCAGCGCCGGGCGGACAAGGTTGGCGTCAGGGAAAGCCTCCCGGACAGCGTTCTCCCCGGCAGCCTTCGACCGATCGGCCAGCGACGGCACGTCAAGGCCGATGCCCATCGCCGAAACGTGAACCAAGCGCCTGACGCCTGCAAGCCGTGCCGCTGCCGCCAGCCGGCCAGGGGCGTCGCGATGCAATGAGTAGAACTGCCGCTCGCTCTTCGCGGCTGTGGTGCCGACCAGGTTGACGACCGCCGAGGCGCCGTCAACTGCGCGCTCGAGAGTAGATGGGTCCTCGATGCTGCCGACGACGCGTTCTATCTGAGGCGCCGGACCACCCTCGTCTGCCGCGTGGCGCGAGATGATCCGCACCGATGCGCCGCGGCCAACGAGCCGCTCCACCAGCCGGCGGCCGATGAAGCCGGTGCCTCCGACCACGGTGATCCGTAGGTCCATGCCCCCAAACTAGCTCAAAAACGGT
This sequence comes from Burkholderiales bacterium, assembly GCA_050741875.1. GTDB lineage: Bacteria > Pseudomonadota > Gammaproteobacteria > Burkholderiales > JBOIGA01 > JBOIGA01. The sequence continues at coordinate 7,460 of JBOIGA010000122.1, read as the reverse complement.
CCGATGTCGCGCCGAGCTTACGACCTGAGCACGCTCGAACACGAGAGGAGGAGCGGTTCAGCGCAGGTGGATAACTCGCCGCCGAACGCGTGTCGCAATGCCGAGAAAATCAGTCTGACCCTGAGCTTTTATTGAGATAAGCCGATTCGTATCAGTGCAGCTCTTCCACTTGCTACCGCTCCCGCCCCGCCTCGTGTTAACCGTGGATGCCGTCTTGCAGGTGCCTCCCGAGCCGATTGGGGCAAATCAACTGCTGCCGGCCAATCTACCGCACGCTTGGAAGGGCGAGGAGAGCACGGCGCTTGCGATGGCGGTGACGCTTTCGCAGAAATACAGCCAGACGCTTCCGTGGGGAACCGTGAAGCAGGCGATAGACGGGGCGATTCGGGCCCGGTTCCTCGAGCGGCTAGAAGGTTTTCCGCTTTGGCCGTGTGCGTACCCCGATGCTGGAAACCTGAAGCTTCGCGTGCCGAAGGGAGAAGCGCCCCGCGCGCAGGAACGCAAGGCAGGCGTCAAGTCGGCGCATGCCGAGTTACGAGGCAATGAGTTGCAGGATCTCGCGGAAGTAATCGCAGAGATCACGAAAGTTGCGGCAGGGCACGATCTCAAGTATTTCGTGCGCATCGAGCTGGGCGGCGAAAAGCCGGCGCCGGAAAGTGTAGTCGAGGATGTGAATAAAGCATTGGCGAAGGCGTCGGCAAAGCTGAAGCTCGAGTAGGTGTCTCATCTTACATTGGCACATTCCGAGACGAACCGGCCATTGCCTGGTTGTAATGTTCCAGCGTGAGATCGGCGATTTTTTCCAGGTCCTGCGGATTCAGTGTCATGTCCTCTCGGCGGCGGGCGCTTCCATCGCCGGATACTCGGGGCGGATATCGAAGTGCAGCCGGCGATGGGCGATGCGCAGCGCCGCTTCCGCATCCGCGGGGCTCGCCGCCCGGGCGAAGATGAACCCCAGGTAGCTCGCCCCGTCGGGAGGAGGCGCAATGATCTGGCCGGGCTCCACCGTGATGGTCACGGGTTGCGGAGGGCAGCCGGGCTGCAAGCACCTGTGCCGGCACTGCCCGGTGGTGGCCGAACCAGCGCCGCAACTCGTCACTCGGCGCGATATCCTTGAGCCAGGCATCGATGCACGAACCCTCGCGCTTAAGACCGCGCGGCAGGCATCGACCAGGACGCGATAACCGTCCTGGGTCGGCGGTGCGTCGTAGACGCGTTTGATTTGCAGCATCGGTTCAATATCCGAAGAACTCTTCGCTGCGAATGTCATCGTCATTGATGCTCGCGCGATTCAACGTCTGTCGCATCCCCTCGACCATCGCTGGCGGCCCGGCGAGGTAGTAAATCGGCGCCGGAAGATCGCTGCCGACCATTTTCACCAGGTCTTCGTTAATCAAGCCGGTCTCCCCCTCCCATGGCCGGCTGGATTTGCTCATCTCAGTCATCGTCGCGACGAGGCGGAAGTTTTTGTTCTGCTGTTCGAGCTGTTGCAGCTCGGCCAGAAATGCGGCGTCCTCTGGCCGACGGTTGGAATAGAGTAATAGCAGGCGTTGCGGCAACTGACCCTTCGCCGCTTGCCGCAGGATGCTCATAAACGGCGTAATGCCGATGCCGCCCGCGATGAAGACCGCCGGCCGCGCGCGATCGTTATGCAAGGTAAGTGATCCAAACGGCCCTTCGAGCTTGGCCGGCGAACCGACCGGCAAGGACTTGAGTGCGCGCTTGAACGCACTGTCGCGCATGCGCGTCGCAACGACCAATTCGTCCTGAAATGGCGCGCTCACAATAGAGAACGTGTGGCGGGCGCTTTGCGCGTCGGTGGTTGGCGGCTCAACGAGAATGACATCGATCGCCTGGCCGGGCTTGAAACTGAAGCCGGTTGGCTTTTCAAAATGAAACGCCATCGTGCCTTCCGCGATTTCTTCGCGTCCTTTGAGTGTTACTTCGTAATTGCTCATCTTGTGACCCCCGTTGATAGAGTTGCTAATGCGGGTCCTGCCGCTCGCCCGACTGCGTAGGCCCGACTGCTGGATCTGACCGCGCGATGCGCGCGAAGGCGGAGTGGTTGTGGATCGACTCGAAGTTCTCCGCTTCGACCACGTAAGCGCCCACGCGCGGCTCTTGATTCAGCGCGAGCGCCACATCGCGCACGAGGTCCTCGACAAACTTGGGGTTGTCGTACGCGCGCTCCGTCACGTATTTTTCGTCCCGGCGCTTTAGCAGACTGTACACCTCACACGAGGCACTCCGTTCGCCGATGGCGATCAATTCTTCGATCGCGATCCCGCCCTATTGTTGGCCAGGATTTGCAGCAAGGAATCCTGCGGGCAGGTCTTAACAGACTACATGCCGGTTGAGCGCTCAATTTATGCGATGTATCTGCCAAACCGGCACCTTTCCCCCAAGGTGCGCGCCTTTATCGATTTTTTTCTGGCGCTTTATAGCCCATCGCCCCCGTGGGTTCGAGAAGTCCAGCTCGATGACAGTAAATGACATGGCTCCTTTGTCCTCTATTCGAGCGGGGTGATCGTCAACGAACCGGGCAATAAGTCGAGCTGATAAGGCCGCGACCTGCCTGGGGAGCCCAAAGTAGCGGCGGATCGTCTCTTTTGTCTATAATGCACCTATTAGACAGGAGACGAATTCATGGGTACGCCACTTAAGGTATCGGCCTCGCTTGTAAAGCAGAGCTTCGGCCGCGTCTTTGACGAAGCTCAAAAGGGCACGGTCATTATAGAGAAGCACGGTCGTCCGGTCGTCGCCATGATTCCCATTCAGGAATACGAAGCATTGAGGCCGGCACCGCGCAAGGTGCTTGATATGTTGAGCGATCGCTTCGATGCTCTTGTTGCCGACATGCAAAGGCCGGAGTACGAGGACGTCATGAAGAAGGCTTTTGGCGCATTAGCGAAGGAACTCGGCAAGGCTCATCTGCGCGGCTTCAAGAAGCGTGGCTTCTGAGCGAAAGCCGATAATTTATGTCGTAGCCGGGCCAAACGGCGGTGGAAAAAGCAGTATCGGCGGGGAAATCTTTCGGAGGTATGGGGGAAATTATTTCAATCCCGATGAATACGCAGTCGCGCTCAAGTCTGCCAATCCCGGCCTGACCGACTTCGACGCTAACTCCGCAGCGTGGAGTGAAGGCGTAAAGCGACTGCGGAATGCGATAGATCGGCGACAAAGCTACGCGTTTGAAACTACGCTTGGCGGCGAAACCATATGCCGATTGCTTCATCAGGCGGCCGACAAAGCGATCGAGCTTTGGATTTGGTACATCGCGCTCGACAGCGTCGAAAAACATCTCGCGCGAGTCCGGGCTCGCGCTACTCGCGGAGGGCACGATATTCCCGAGCCCCTCGTCCGCCAACGTTACGATAACAGCCGCGCGAATCTTGCCGAGCTGCTACCCAAGGCCGCCAGACTGGTGATCTACGACAACAGCGCGACAGCAGCCATTGAAAAAAACGAACCCCCTGAGCCGCGCCTGATTCTGGACTACGAGAAAGGCGTGATAAAGAACAAGAAGCAGCTGAAAAACACTCCTGATTGGGCGAAACCCATTGTTGCCGCGGCGCTTGAGGCTGAGCTTGCGAGGAAACAACGATGAACGTGAGCAAAAGGCACACAAGACCGACGGCCTACCGCTGGAGCGGTGCAAGGGAGTGCCATCTGCTCCACGAGCAATCTTCGCGGATTTCCCGCGCGCCCATCGCGAGAAGGTTTCACCGGTTTTGGCGAAGAAGATTCGCCAAACCGAACCATTCTGATTAGGTTTCCCGCTCTATTTGATTTGCTTGGAGGCGGGGGTCGGAATCGAACCGGCGTCCACGGCTTTGCAGGCCGCTGCATAACCACTCTGCCACCCCGCCGTAACTGAAGATGGAGACTGAAGACAAAAACTCAAACCCAGATGACCGGGCAGACTGTAAAACCTGGAAGAGTTTCTGTTCTTAGTTCTCAGACTTAGCAGCAATCAAAAAACATTGGGGAAAGCATCTGCTTTCCCCATCACAAGCTGGAGCGGGAAACGAGGCTCGAACTCGCGACCCCAACCTTGGCAAGGTTGTGCTCTACCACTGAGCTATTCCCGCAGGATTCGGTTTCATTATATTTTTCGACTTCCTTTTGTCAAGGAAGGCGGTTTGTCCTTGGCGATCGCAAGCGGCCATGCCAGACGCAGGTAGTACACCATCGACCACAATGTCAGCGCCGCGGCGAGATAAATTAGCCACGTACCTACTCTGTGCGCGCTGATCCCCGGCCAGATCGTTCCATGAAAAAGCAAGAGAAGAATCGCCGCCATCTGCGAGCTCGTTTTGACTTTGCCGACGAACGACACCGCGACGCTTTTGCTTTTGCCGATCTGCGCCATCCATTCGCGCAAAGCCGAAATGGTGATCTCGCGCCCGACGATGATGAAGGCGATTACCGCATCTACGCGTTCGAGCTGGACGAGCACGACGAGGGCGGCGGCGACCATGAGCTTGTCGGCAACCGGATCGAGAAAAGCGCCGAACTTCGACGTTTGGTTGAGCGTGCGCGCGAGATAGCCATCGAGCCAATCCGTGATCGCAGCGAATGCGAAAACGAGCGTCGCCAAAAGATTCTTGTGCGCGGTGGAAAGGTCTGTGTCGGGGAAATAAAAGATTCCGACAAAAAGCGGAATCGAAAGAATGCGCAACCAGGTGAGGACGTTCGGAAGATTGAGCGGCAACGGAAACCTTCAGCGAAATGGAAAAGCATGAAAACGTCTTTGCGAGGAGGCTTTCGGCCGACGAAGCAATCTCATGATGGTCCATTGACAAAAAATGAGATTGCTTCGCATACGCTCGATGGTATGGACCCATCCCACTCGTCTTACGGCCCTGGTTAGGCCACGATGGAGAGCGCATTTCCATCCACTGAACGAACGGGAGGGTCCGCTATGAAGGTTACTACGATCGGTATCGACATTGGCAAGCGCACATTTCACCTCTTGGCGCACGATGCTTCGGGCCGCGAGTGCTGGCGGCGCCAGGTCAAGCGCGCGCAGCTCTTGCGCACCTTGGCGCAACTGCCGCCTGCCCAGATGGTGATGGAGAGTTGCAGCGGGGCGCAGCACTGGGCGCGCGAGGCGATGAAGCTGGGTCACGCCGCGCGCTTGCTTTCGCCTCAACATACCCGTGCCTACGCGCAAGGCAACAAGAACGACTTCAACGATGCCGAGGCGATCCTGGAGGCGGCGAGTCGTCCCCGCACCCGCGCGGTGCTCTTGAAGAGCATCGAGCAGCAGGACATCCAGGCGCTGCACCGGGTGCGCCAGGGCTATATCAAGAGCCGCACTGCACTCATCAACCAATGGCGCGGACTCTTGGCCGAGTATGGGGTGGTAATGCCCGCGGGGGTGAACGCCTTTCGGCGCCTCGCCCCGGCGCTGCTGGCCGATGCGGATAATGTAGCGAGCCCGCTTTGCCGGCAGTTGCTCGAGAGCCAATTGATTTGGCTGCGGACGCTGGATAGGCGGATTGCTGAAGTGGAGGCGCAGTTGAAATCGATTGAGCGCGTTGATGCGCGTGCCCGTCTGTTGAGTCGGGAACTCCCCGGCATCGGCACGCTGACGGCGACGGCACTCATTGCCGCCATCGGGGCTGGCGGCGCGTTTCGCCGCGGCCGGGATCTCTCCGCCTGGTTGGGCCTGGTGCCGGGCCAGCACAGCACCGGAGGCAAGCCGAAGCTCTTGGGGATCAGCAAACGCGGGGATACGTACCTGCGCACCCTCTTCATCCACGGGGCGCGTACCGTGGTACACCATGCGGTCCGGAAAGACGATGCGTTCAGCGCCTGGATCAACCGCCTTCGGGCGCGCCGCGGGATGAATGTCGCCATCGTGGCGGTGGCCAACAAGAACGCACGCAGAGCTTGGGCGCTGCTGCACAAGCAGGCCCTCGGGCAAGCGGCATGAATGATTGCGTAGCGCTGATCTATCCACAGGTTTGCGAAGGTGTGACGACTTTCGATGGCCAAAACGGTTGAACCCGCATGTTGAGACCCGCGTCATTGCTCGGCTCCTTGGCAGCCGTCCGCTCGATTGGGACGACATGCGCGAAGCTCCATCCAGGCCAGGAGCGACAAACCGCTCCACCAACGGGCCGAATATACGGAAGCAGACCGAATTTCGCGCCATCAGGCCGTCACGTCTTGCAAAACGGGATGGGTCCATATACGCAATGACGCGCTCTTTCTGACCTATGCAGAGGTTTCTAAAGGTAGTAAAGCGAGAAGTAATAGATCGACAGCGCGAGTCCGGTGATGACGACGATCCGCTTGAGCCAAGTCGCCGACAGCCAACGCGCGAAGCGCGCGCCCAGTAGGCCGCCGATTATCGCGCCCGTGAACGCAACCGCGGTGTGCGGCCACGAGACAATCCCGGAAACCGCGAAGACGACCACCGCGGCGCTATTGGCCACTGCACCCAGAAGATTTTTGAGTGCGTTGTTAGCCTGCATGTCGTGCACGCCGAGCATGAGCAGTCCCGCCATCAATATCACGCCAAGACCCGCGCCGAAAAATCCGCCGTAGATGGCAATCACGAATTCGAGCGAACGCGAGAGAAGATTCGGCCGCGAAAGTTCGCCATAGCGCGACACCCAGGTGGAGAGCGAGTCTCCGAATGCGAATAGCAGCGTCGCCAATAACAGCAGGAAAGGGATCAATTTGGCGAAAGCGCCGTTGCTGATCACTGTCGCGAGAAAGGCTCCCGCGATTCCGCCAGCGAGCGCCAGCGAAATCGAAAACAAAATTCCACTTGAATGTCGCGAAAGCTCTTCGCGATATCCGAACGCGGCGAGCGCATGGCCGGGCCATACGGCGATGCTGTTCGATGCGTTGGCGGCGACGGGCGCCACGCCCGCCGCGAGAAAAGCGGGAAAGGTGAAGAAGGTCCCGCCGCCCGCAACGGCGTTGGCTATTCCACCCAAAATTCCCGCGACGAAAAGGACCGCGAAAGTCTCCGCTTCAGGCATCAGCTTTCGCGTTGCAAGGCCCGCTGCATTGCGCTATCGTCGCCGCGAGTCTTGGCTTTCAGGGGAGAAGTCATGAGCGTATTCATCGTCATTCTGCTCGGGGTCGTCGCCATCATCGTTGTCTACGGCGTTCTCATCTACAACAATCTGGTTAATCTGAAGCACAACGTCGGCAAGGCGTGGGCAAACATTGACGTGCTGTTGAAACAGCGGCATGACGAAATTCCCAAGCTGGTCGAGACGTGCAAACAGTACATGAAGTTCGAGCAGGAGACGCTGCAAAAAGTAATGGAAGCGCGCGCGAAGGTCTCGGATGCGCGCGAAAGCCGCGACGTGCAGGCGCTAGGGCAAGCCGAAGGCCAGTTGCGCCTGGGTTTGGGCAATCTTTTCGCGGTGGCGGAAGCGTATCCCGAATTGAAAACGAGCGAGACTTTTCTGCAACTTCAGTCGCGCATCAGC
>JBOIGA010000121.1:0-8562 GCA_050741875.1 Burkholderiales bacterium | reverse complement strand
GCTCAAGTCTTCCTCGGCGTCGTAGCTCAGATTCGCCGCGATGAAGTTGATATCGGCGGCGAATTCTCCGTCGCCCGCGATTGTTACATCTCGCGTCGCGGTCTCATCTTTGGCGAGGATGCGAAACAGCAGCGGTGGCGTCAGCGTGAGAACGACATCGGGCGCGGCTTCGCTCCGGGCCTCGGCAACCTCGCCGTTTTCGCGCACAGCGAAGACAAAAGTGAAAGGCGGAATCTCAATCCGCGCGATCTTGCTCTGATGCGCGCGCAACTTTTGCCGCGCGAAGTTCGCTTGCCGCAGCAGATGATTGAGGGCGGGAACGATTGCCGAGGTCAACATTGAGGGTTGAGTTTTAAGTTTTGAGTTCTAAGCTTTGAGTAGAAGAAGTCTAGTCAGTTTTGATTTTCACTCAAAACTCAAAACTTAGAACTCATAACTCGAGAGTTTTTTGCTCTCGGGCAATTCTAGCTTAAGGATCGGCAAGCGGTTTCGGATTGCGCGACTTGAACGCGCCTTTGGCAAGCAGCTTTTCAATGTCCTCGAAAGGCAGCGCCGGGCTGGTGAGATAGCCCTGCATCTGGCCGCAGTGGAGCAACTGCAAGACGTTCGCCTGCGCCTCGAGCTCGACGCCTTCGGCGACGACTTCGAGCTGCAAGGCATCGGCGAGCGAAATCACGGTCGAGACGACCGACCGGCTTTGCGCGTCGGCGTGGACATGAGAGATGAACGAGCGATCAATCTTGAGCACGTCAATCGGCAGCTTGGTGATGTAACTTAACGACGAATAGCCGGTGCCGAAATCGTCTATCGCTAGCGTCACTCCCATTTCGCGCAACTCGCGGAGCTTGGGGGTGTTGGCTTCGAGGTTCTCCATGATTACCGACTCGGTCAACTCGAGCGCGAGCGCTTCGCTGAACTCGCCGGCGAGAGCGGACTTCAATTCCGCGGCAAAGCTTTTTCTGCGCAGCTGCAGCGCCGAAACGTTGACCGCGACCGGGGGTGGAGTAAGACCTTTTTCGCGCCAGCGCCTCTGGTCGTCGAGCGCGCGCTCGATCACCCAATGTCCGACTTCCAGAATCAAGCCGGTCTCTTCCAGGGCGTGGATGAACTCGTGCGGAAGTCGCAGCCCGTGCTCAGGATCGTTCCAGCGCAACAACGCTTCAAAGCCGGTCAACTCGCGGTTCGCGATGCTCACCTTGGGTTGGTAGAAAAGCGCGAACTGATCTTTGGCGAGCGCCCGGCGCAGACGATTTTCGAGGCTGAGCTTGTGCGCGATGCGGTCGTTCAACTCGCGGGTGTAGAACAAAAATCGTTCGCCGGTCCTTTTGGCTTTCTTGACCGCGGTCTCGGCGTTCGCCAGCAGCGACTCGGCACTATTGCCGTCGTTTGGATAAATCGCGGCCCCGGTCTTGATGCCAATCCTGATTTCCTCGCCCATCACGAAGAAAGCGTTATTGAGCGCGCCGGTGATTTTGTCTTCGAGGACGCCGGCAAGCTCGGCTTCGCGCATTCCCGAAACCGCAAGCGCGAACTGATCGGCGTTCAAGCGCGCGGCATGATCGGCGCCGCGCAGAACACCGATAAGACTTTCCGCCATCGCCTTCAAAAGATCGTCGCCCGCCGACCTGCCAAACGTTTCGTTGATCTGATGAAAGCTTTCGACGTCGAGCACGAACACGGCAACGCGGCGGTCGTCGGTCTTGGCCCCTTGCACTTGCTGCTGCAAGCGATCCAAAAACAACGTGCGGTTGGCAAGCCCGGTCAGCGCGTCATGAAAAGCCAGGTAGTTGAGTTTCTCTTCCTTCTCGATGTACTCGAGCGCGAACGAGATGTCGCCGATAAGCTCGGACAGCAATTTCATTTCCTCGCGATCGAAAAAACCGCGTTCGGCCGCGCACAGCGCGAACACTCCGATCGCGCGCCCTCCCACCGTCAGCGGCAGCGCCGCAAGCGAGCGAAGCCCGTGGGAAAGCGCGGCATCGCGAATGAATTCCGCCGCGGGATCGCGCTCGATGTCCTGGCACACGAGCGTCTGCATGTCCGAAAGCACGCGTGCGGGCAGCGCGCTTTGCTCGAGTAGCGACAGCTTGAAAGTCGCCGCGCACTCGGCGTCGTTTCCCATCCACGTCGCCGGCCGAAGGCGTTTGCCGTCGGCGGTCACCAGTCCGACCCACGCCAGCGCGAACCCGCCGTGCTCGACGGCGATACGAGTCGCTTCGCGCAGCAACTCGTGCGGCTCACGAATACGGACGATCGCCGAATTGATTCCGCTCAAGACCGAATGAATACGCGACAAGCGCGCGATCTTCTCCTCGGCGTTGCGGCGCTCGGTGATGTCCATCATCGCGCCGATCATGCGCTGCGCCCGGCCGGCTTTGTCGCGCAGCACATAACCGCGATCGAAAACGTAGGCGTCCGAGCCGTCGGCGCGGCGAAAGCGATATTCGTCGCTCCAGAACGAATCACCCGAATCGATGGCGCGGTCAATCGTCGCGACCACGCGTTCCACATCGTCGGGGTGAATACGGGTGGTCCACGATCTTTCATCGGGCTCGACCATCTTTTGCTGATAGCCGAACAAGCGCTCGAACCCTTCGTTCCACCACACCTTGCCGGTGCCGAGATCCCAATCCCGAACAGCGTCATTGGTCGCCCGCGCCGCGGCTTCGAAACGCTCGATGCTCTTGCGCAACTCGCCCTCGGCCCGCCTGCGCGCCCGGCGCTCGCTCGCCTGATCGAGCGCGCGTTTGATCGCCGAAGGCAGGCGCGCTAGGTTTGTTTTCAGCACGTAATCGGCGGCGCCGCGCTTTAGCGATTCGATCGCGCGTTCTTCTCCGATCGTTCCCGAAACGAAAAGGAAAGGAACGTCGGGGGCTTCCTGCAGGGCGATTTCGAGCGCGACGAGTCCGTCGAAACCCGGCATCGAGAAATCGGAAAGGATCACATCGGGAGTGAAACTCTTGAGCGCCGCGCGGAATCCCGCTTCAGTGGCCACGCATAGGCTCTTGCAGCTCAAGCCGGAACGCGCGATTTCGCGCAGCATGAGCGCGGCGTCCAGGGCCGCGTCCTCGACCAGGAGAACTTTGAGCGGTGGCTCCACGCTTATTCGTTTTATGATTGCGGCGTTCGGTTCATCACCATCCAGTACATTTCAAGTTCGGAGACGACTTCGCGAAATTTGTCGAAGTCAACGGGTTTGACGATGTAGCTGTTCACTCCGAGCTTGTAACTTTCGACGATGTCGCGCTCTTCCTCCGAGGAGGTGAGCATGACCACGGGAATTGCCCGCGTGCGCGCATCGTTCTTGATGGTTTTCAAAACTTCGATCCCGTCGAGCTTGGGTAATTTTAAATCGAGCAAGACGAGTTTTGGATTCGTCAATCCCGAGCGATTCGCGTACTTGCCTTCGGTAAATAGAAAGTCGACGGCTTCAGCGCCGTCTTTCACCCAAAAGATGCAGTTCGCGAGCCTTTTGAAAGCACGAAGCGCCAGATCGGCGTCGTTGGGATTGTCCTCGACGAGCAGAATTTCCACCGCGCCAAGATCGCTCACTCGTTTTCCTTTACTGGAAGTGAGAAATAGAAAGTCGCGCCGAGCGCAAGTTCGCTTGTCGCCCAGACCCTTCCGCCATGCCGGGCAGCGACGCGCTGCACGATTGCAAGTCCGACTCCGGTCCCGGGAAATTCCGATTCGGAGTGAAGGCGCTGAAACACGCCAAATAGCTTTGACGCATACTGCATGTCGAAGCCGACGCCGTTGTCTTTGACGTAATAGACATGCTCGCTCCCGTCAACCCTGCCGCCGGCCTCGATCTTTTGCAGGTCGCGCCCTTGACTGAACTTTACAGCATTCGAGAGTAGATTAATCCAAATTTGCTTCAGAAGGGCGCGATCTCCCCATGCACCAGGCATCGGGTGCACACTGATCGCCAAGGGATGGAAGTCGGCTTCGAGATCGCCGCGGGCTTCGAGCGCAAGAGCTGCCATGTCCACCTTGCTCAATTTCAAGGCCTGTCTTCCGAGCCGCGAAAACGTCAGCAGGTCATCAATCAAATGGCTCATTTTCTGGCTGCTGGCGCGAATGACCGAGAGGACACGGCGGCCTTCGGCGTCGAGCTTGTCGCGGTAGTCCTCTTCGAGAATGCGCGAAAATCCATCCACCGAGCGAAGCGGCGCGCGCAAATCGTGCGACACCGAGTAACTGAAGCTTTCGAGCTCCTTGTTCGACGATTCGAGCTCACGCGCACGCGATTCGAGGTCGGCGTTGAGCGATGTGATTTCGCGTTCCTTCTCGCGCCGCTCGCTGATGTCGTGCATAAAAAGATTGAACACAAGACCGCCGTCGGTGGCTAGCGCGGCCATGGAGAATTCCACCGGAAACTCGCGTCCGTCGCGGCGCAGCGCGATCGCTTCCAGCCGTCTGTTAAGCGACCAGTCCTCACCGGTCTTCAAAAAACGCCTCATGCCTTCGCGATGTTTTTCGCGATCGCGCTCCGGCACTAGGGTGTCAACCAGCGCGCGGCCCAGGACTTCCTCCCGCGTCCAGCCGAAACTCGCTTCTGCCTGTTGGTTCCAATCGATGAGCCGGCCTTCCGAATCGAACGCGAGGAAGGCATCATGCGCTGTATCAACGATAAGCCTGGATCGCTCCTCGCTCTTGCGCAGTGCGGCGGTCATCTTGTTGGCGAGCGCGAGCGCGCGCGCTCGCGCTCCGGCAAACGACAGCATCGCGGCAAACAGGGCGAAGCTGATCAGCAGCCCCGCGAGGAGCAGTATGACCGGCTTTTGCCGGTCGATCGCGGCTTCGAATGTGGGGCTCGAATCAATACGCAAAAACCACGTGCTGCCCTCGATTTCGATCGGCAACTCGCTCGCGAACAACCCGCGCCGCGGTTTTCCCTCGTTGCTCGAATAAAGAAGCGACTCCCGGCCCGGCTGCTCGCCGTCGTAAATGGCGAGGTCAACGTCTCGTGCATGCTCGCTCCAAATCTGTTGCATGAGCTCGCGCATGCGAAAAGGTGCGTACACGTAACCTTGCAGGGCCGCGCGGCGCTCTTCGACGCTTTCGTGCGCCGCTTTTTTTTTGTACAGCGGCAGATACATGAGCACGCCGGGCGAAGGATTTTTCGCCGCTTCCTGCACAAGAACGACTTTGCCTGAGATTGCCGTCGCTCCTCGGTCCCTCGCCTGCTCCATCGCCAACCGGCGAACGGGGTCAGAAAACATGTCGTAGCCAAAGGCGCGGCGATTTGTTTCATCGAAAGGCTCGATATACACGATCGAAGTATATTCATGCCTCTCGCCTTCGGGCTGAATCGTGTAATCGGGAAATCCTTCGGCGCGGACTTCGGCGATGTGGATTTCTTTCTCGGCGGGAAGGACGCGCCGCACGTAGCCGATCGCCAGCATCCCGGGATAATTCTCCGAAACCTGAAGATCGGCGACGTAGATGCGCCACTCGTCGCGCTCGACTATTTCGGAAGCGTGGAAAAGCCCGACTGCGCCGCGCAGCACCTGTTCGTATACATTCATGCGTGCGCGGATTGCGTTGGTAATTTCGGCGACTCGGGAATCGAACTCGGCCTTGGCGATTAGATCCGCGTCATCGAGCGCGGCATCGGAGACGAGAAGGGTGAAACCGACGCAGGCCGCGAGCACGAAAAGCGCGGGAATCGTTCCCACGTGCGCGCCCGCGCTCGATCGCGTGCTCCTTTGGTTAACCGGCGTGGGTAGCCACTGCGGCGGAAAGAATTTGGGCAAGTGATCAGTGAAAGGTTAACAGTGAAAAGTGTATTGAATCTCACAGTTCACGGCTACCCGTTCACTGTTTACCAATCAGCGCACAACCATCACTGGTTTCAACCTGAGCAGTTTGCCGATTTGGTTTGCTTCGGCATTCGCTTCCTTCTTGTCTTTGTAGGGCCCCACGTGCACCTTGAACAATCCGTCTTTCACGAATATTTCAAGCGCGCGCTTGACCGGTCCGAGCTGCGACTTGGCGCGAGAAAGATAACTTTCTGCCTGTTTTTTCCCACTGAAAGCGCCGACTTGCAAATAGACGCGCTTTACGTTTTGCTCATCGCGCTTGGCGAGGATTTCGGACAGCTCGGGATCGACCGCCTCGACCTCCACGAGCGAAGTGCCTGCGTTGACCATGCCAAGCTTGTGCGCGGCAGTGTAGGAAAGATCGATAATTCGATCGGAATGAAAAGGTCCGCGATCGTTGACGCGAACGACGACTGATTTCTGGCTGTCGACATGGGTGATGCGAACGTAGCTCGGAATCGCCAGCGTTCGATGCGCGGCAGTCATTGCGTACATGTCGTAGACCTCTCCGCTCGAAGTCCGGTTGCCGTGGAATTTCCTCCCGTACCACGAGGCTTTACCGCGCTCGCGATAAGCCTGCCGCTGTTCATCGGGCATATACGATTTTCCCAAGACCGCGTAAGGCCGGTTCGCATAGGGATGCAAGGGCTCGGTCTTCGGTTCCGCATCGGGCACTTCGCTCAAATTGGGCGGCGCGACTTCATGCGGGCCGTCGTCCTCGTAGTAGGCGCCCGACTGCTCGGGCTCCGGCGCCGGAATAGTCGGCTCTTGCGCGGGCTGGGGAGCGGGTCTCGTCTCGACTCGCGGAGCCGATTCGGGCGCTCGCTCTGGCCGCACATCTTTGCCGGCGCAGCCCGCTAAGATCGCGATGCCTAAAGCGGCAAGCGGATGGTAAACAGTAACCAGTGAACAGCGGCGAAACTGCTTTTCCTGTTTCCTGTTAACCGTTCGCTGTTCACTCATTCCACTGCCTCATTCAAGATCGCTCTTCCGCTTTCTATGCGTTCTTATGCTCATCAAAATACCAAAGCCGAGAAGGATCGTCACCAATGACGTTCCGCCGTAGCTGACCAGCGGCAGCGGCACGCCGACCACAGGAAGAATCGCGCTCACCATTCCCATGTTGACAAAGGCATAGGTAAAGAAAATGAGCGTGATCGAGGCTGCAAGCAGGCGCGAAAAAGTCGAAGGCGCCATGAAGCTGATATAAAGCCCGCGCGCGATCACGAGGAGATAGAGGAGAAGCAGCACCAGATTGCCGATCAAGCCGAACTCCTCGGAGTAGACGGCGAAAATAAAATCGGTCGTGCGCTCGGGAAGAAAATCCAGTTGCGACTGCGTCCCTTGCATCCAGCCTTTTCCCGATACTCCCCCCGATCCGACCGCGATCGAGGATTGAATCGTGTGGTAGCCCGCGCCGAGCGGGTCCTGCGAAGGATCGAGCAAGGTCAGGATGCGGCGCTGCTGATAATCGTGCATATAAGACCAGGCGAACGGCAGACTGGCCGCAACGACGATCGCCGCGCCAGCGATCAGCCGCCAGGACAGCTTGGCGAGAAAAAGCACGTATAGGCCGGCGGCGCAGACGAGGACCGCGGTGCCCAGATCGGGTTGCTTGAGGATGAACGCCACTGGGACGACGAGCAAGACAGCGGCGACGGCGTGATGACGCAATTTGATCGACTGCTCGTGCTTGTCGAAGTACCACGCCAGCATGAGCGGCAGGGCGATCTTCATCAGCTCCGAAGGCTGGACGCGGGCGAAACCGAGATCGAGCCAGCGGCGAGCGCCGTTAGCGACCTCGCCGAACAGCGCGACCATGAGCAATAACACAACGCCGAACACGTACATGGGAACCGCCAAGCGCTCGAGGTAATGCGGGGGAATATTGGCCGCGATCCACATCGCCGCCAGCGCGACGGCGATATTGATAAGCTGTCCATTCACCCTCACCATGCTCTGACCGGAGGCGCTGTAGAGCACGACCAGACCGAGCGCGATCAAAAGACAAGTCGCGGCAAAAAGCGGCGCGTCAATATGATCGGAGAGCAACTCCCAGGCGCGTTTAAACATTGTTAAGTCCGGCAGGCGATAGGCGGTAAACGGGAGGAAAAAGGAGTACGCTCCGGCGAGCGGGAACGCGTCCGTCTTCCCGCCTTCCCCCTTTCGCCTCGCGTCTACCTTCAGAGAAGTCAGTCATGATCTCCCCCGTCCTGTACTTCTGGCGCGGGCCTCTGCGGCATCGTGCCGGTCAAGTAGTAGTCGAAGACCGCGCGCGCGATCGGCGCCGCGGTGGCGCCGCCGTGCCCGCCGTTTTCGACGAGGATCGCGAGTGCGATCACCGGATTCTCGGCCGGCGCGTAAGCGATGAACAATGCATGGTCGCGGTGGCGCTCGGCCACCTTGGATTCATCGTACTTCTCGTTCTGCTTCATCGCGATCACCTGCGCGGTACCGGTCTTGCCGGCAAAAACGTAAGGCGCCCCCGCCCCGGCTTTCTGCGCTGTGCCGCCCGGCTTGGTGACATCGATCAAGGCTTTTTTCACTCGCGCGATGTGATCGGGTTTGATTTCGAAGGTGTACGCGGGCTTGGGCTCGATGGTCGTCAGCTCGCCGGTCGCGCTATTTTGAATATAGCGAGTGAAATGCGGACGATAAGCGACGCCTTCGTTGGCGAGAATCGCCGTCGCTTGCGCGAGCTGAAGCGGGGTCGCCAGGTTGTAGCCCTGGCCAATTC
>JBOIGA010000120.1:0-8600 GCA_050741875.1 Burkholderiales bacterium | reverse complement strand
TCTGGACGGTATTCGGCAATCGTGGCTGTCACTTCGCGCACAGTTCGCGCCGACCAGACAGACTCCTTCGCCAGACGTGTATTCCCCAGACGCTCGATGTCGTGATTGTCGCGCTCGTACAGCCGTACTTCGTGACCATGCTTTTCGAGCAGCGCGGCCTCGGCAGCCGCAACCAGATCCTCACCACCCGCCTGCTGGTACCGACAATGCGCGATCAGGATACGAAGCTTGCTCATCGGTCGAACCAATCAGTTGTGCGGCCCGGGACGCCTTGCCGCCGCGGCGATGTCGAGCTGGCGCGCGATCGAAGTCAGCATCGGCCAGTCGAGATCGGTTTCGCGCTTCTCGATTTTTGCCTCAAGCGCCGGCGGGCACGGCATGATCTTCTGCCAGGAGTTCTTGTCCTGCCCGGACATTTCAATCCAGTTCGAAAGCCCACTGACCATCGGATAGAACGGTTTCTGCCACACACCGAACATCGGCGCTCGGGCGCCGACGAACAAGTTTTCAGTCGAGATACTGGCGATGTCCTTCGGCGGCAACCGGAGTTCCGTCTTGCCGTTCCAAGCAACGATATTGCCGATAATTTTGTTATTTACGGCGGCGTATTTTGGATTGCTGGATCGTTCGCTGTTGACCGCGATACCGTCAAGTTGATTGGCGACGACAATGTTGTGCTCAACTGTCGTGGCCACGGCATTTGACAGGTAGATGCCGCGAAGCCGGTTGCCGAAAACGTAGTTTCCGGCAATGGTTCCGGTGTACGAAATCTCATAGTGGATTCCATCGCCATCGTTATAAGCCACTTCGCTATCGCGAATCACAACGTTACGGTTGTCGCTGTCGAGCCAGATGCCGCCGCCGTTGTTGTAGAACGCCTTGTGCCTTTCGATGACCGAGTCTAGAAGACCGCTCGGACTCGATCCTCCCGGGCCGATGCACTTGATTCCACCCGCTTCCCAGAACTTGTTGAACCCGCGGGTGTTGTTGTAGCTGGTCTCGTTGTTAGTCAGCTTTACGTTCTTGCCGCGCGCGACTACTCCGGTCTGTCCATTATGATTGGCGACGCTATCCTTGAGGACGTTGTTGTCTCCGGTCAGATTTATCCCCAGACTGTCCGTCCACGTCACCGATAGATTCTCCAGCGTGAGATCGTTACCAAACATCACCACCGCCCCAGAGCGGCCGGCAGCGCTGCTGTTCGAGTGCTGGAAGGCGAGGTTGCGCAATGTGACATTCGCAAGCCCGGTGCCAAAAACCAAATGCGTGCGCACGCTGACCTCAACGGTTTTGCCATCAAGCGTCTCGCCTCCGGGTTTGATATACAGGTTCTTCGCGGAGGCGTCGTAGTGGAAATCCCCAACAGCCATATTGGTTTCATCACCCGCGATTCGACCCGGCCACACTCCCACATTGGGAGCCGGAGCGACAGGAGGCAAGGTTGAATTCGAGTACGCCGTAGACAAAAACCCACCGATCTGCCGCAAGGGAGCGCCATCCACGAATACCTGTTGCGAATTGTGCCGCCAGTTGCGCTTTACAAATACGCCATCCGGGCGCGGCTCCCAACCGGTAGCCACGTCGGAGCCCTTGATCACGATCTTAGCGCCGGGCGCACCTTCGATGATCGTTCGCTTGCCGTCGCCGCTTAAGCGCGCCTGCTTCAGTTCAACTGTTTCGCGATAAATGCCTTCCATAATCACCAGCCGGTCTCCGCTCTGCAGCTTCTCCAGAGCGTGAGCGATAGTACGATAAGGCCGTGACTCGACCCCCTTTCCGCGATCTTGCGCTTGCGGGTGCGAGGAATTCACGTATAGCGTCGCGGCTTGGCTCGCGCCACAGAGAACAAAGCCAAATGCAAAGATAAGAGCATTGGTGCGGCGAAGTCCGCTCCACCTGCTTTCGGGCCTTTTGCGGCAACGGTTCACCTTCATGCCTGCGCGAACTTCTTGAGCCAATCCACATGTTGCGACGGCGCCTTGGCGCCATAACCGCCGTTCACGAGCTTGTGCGATATTCGAGTGAATCTTGCCATAGCATGCAAAAACGGATATCCAAGCGCACCGCCTGTTCCGAGCGCACTGCGAGTGCGTATGACTGCGTCTTCGCCGCGACTCTTGGAATGCAGCTTTGTCGTTTTTTGCTCGGCGTAGAGCCGCATGCACGAAAGATACGTTGGTATGTGGGCGATTTTGGCGCGCGCGGAGAACCGTTCCCACAGATCCGCGTCCATCGCGAAGTTGAAGCGGTGATCCAATCCCCCGACCGAATCATAGAGACTGCGGCGCCAGAACATCGAAGGCTGCGGCACATAATTGTGGTCGTAGAAAAAGACGAATCGGTAAAACGGCATTTCACGCTTGCAGCGAATGTAGTTGCCGTTGCCGTCAATCCACAAAGAATCGCCGTACGCCGCATCGACCTCCGGATGGGCCGCGAAAAATTCGGCAACCGTCTCGAGTGCTCCGGGCAGCAATAAATCGTCCGAGCACAGCCATCCCATGATTTCGCCTCGACTTCGTTTAAATCCCTTGATCAGCGCCTCAGTCTGTCCAGCGTCCGGTTCGGAGACCCAATAGGCAAGCTTCGACGCGTAGCTTTTGATGATATCGGCGCTGCCGTCGGTCGAGCCGCCGTCAATGATCAGATACTCCAGATTGGGATAGTTCTGCTCGAGCACCGAGCGAATTGTGGCGTCGAGATATTTTCCCTGCTGATAGGAGCAGGTGACAATCGAGATGGACGGTGCGCTCATGGCTACAGTCTCTTGAGTTCGTACCGTCCCAAGGGCCGAGGCGGCGTAACCTTTGGCGCGGGAATCGCTTCGAGACGCAGCGACAGCCCGAGCAGAAAACCCAGATTGGTCCACACAAAGTAGGCCATTCCCGGCATGGTCAAGATTGGGTTAAACGCATAGACGATGATGGCGGAGAGCGACAGCATTGCGAAGGTATGCGCGTACGGAGTCCAGCCATGATCGTAAGTCGTTGGAGTAAGCAACGTGCGATTGCCGGCACGTGCGACCAGGAACAGCCCGTATAGCCAAAGCCAGATCGCTATCAAGCCGCCGTGGGCGAGCAGATCCATAATGTCGCTGTGTGTGGGTAGCACACCGCCAGCGGCTGCGATCTCGTACAAGGCAAACTTTTCCACTGCTCGGTCGGCGAACGCAGTGCCCCATAGGGGGGAATCGAGAAACCGGTTCCATGCAATCGTATAAGCGTGCAGCCGGTATTCAGGATTGCCGCTAGGTAGATACGCTTCGCGGAAAGCCAGCAGAAATAGTACGAACACGCCCAGGAGAAGCAGGATCACAAAAATCAGATAATAGCCGGAGAACCTTTTTAGTGGATTGGTGCGCAGCAGTCGCGGCAACCAGAATCCATAACCCAGGTAAAGTAACGCCAGAAGCGCGATCAGGTACGAGGTATTCTTTGCCGAGAACACCGCCATGGACAAGAAGAAGATCGTCCCGCCGATCCGGAGCAACGGATTTTTCAGCGCCAAAGCGCAATAAACCGCGAGCGGAATGACGAGAAAAATCTCGTTGTGATATACCTGCTGAACCCGAAAGTTCACAACCAGCATGGCCGACATAACCAGGCCTGCCGAGAGCAGAATCGCGAAATATGCGCGAACGAGTTTTTCCGGCACTTTCGAAGCCAGCACCATCGCCGCGGAAACGAAGACGAAGGTCATGTACAGACCAAGGTTCAATAACGTTTCACGTACGCCACCGAAAACGCGCACGTACACAGCACCGCTAATGACGAACAACGCCAGCAACGCGAGCGGCCAGGCGGGTGCGATGACTCTCGACAGGATCGGCTCGGACCGCAGATCGCCCAATCGCCTGCCGCTCATCGTCAGGATGAAAGCGGGAAGAGTGAAGAGCAAAGGAAGGTGCTTGACCTCGGGAATCTGGTCTATACCCCAACTTAACGGATCAACCACACAAAACGCCGCCACCGCGACGGCGATCAAATACAAATACTCGGACCAAACCAAACCTTCGCCGGCCGTTTGCCGGTATGCGGGCGAAACTTGTGCCGGGTTATACATCGTGATTTACCTTTCTGCGTTCTGGCTCCATGCTCAAGTCAAGGTTTTCCCCGGCTTTAATGCTCGCAATCAAGCGCAAAGTCTGCTCGCCGGGAGGAGGCGGCGGCGCGTGAAGAATATCGTTGACTCCGGCGACAGTGGCGAGCTTGGGAACGTTCCGAGTGACCACCGCACTGGCGCCGATCGTGGCGCCCCGTCCTACCCTGATTGCGCCCAGCACTTTTGCTCCAGCGCCGATGCTGACCTCGTCTTCAATCACCGGCGCGGCGGTATCATCAAGCGCCTTCACTCCGACCGTCACCTGCTGCATGATCGTGACGCCTGAACCAATTTCCGCGTTAGCATGTATGAAGATGCCAAACGGATAAGGCAGGCGCACGGGAAAACGAATCGCGCAGTCAATTTCGCTGTTGAACAGCGTGCGCACGAAGCCGCTCAAAAATGGAATTCGATAGCGGCAGCAAAACAGCAGCAGCCTCGCGCCGAAACGATTGACTCCGGCACCTGAAAATCTGGCGCGCGCTATGGTGCGTTCGCTCGCCAACTCGAGAATTGCGGCGATAGCTTCGGCGGCGACTCGCTCGAGCGGTTGCCCCGCATCGAGCACTACGGAATTCTCCTTCGCCGCGACCCAGCTCAGACATTCATCGCGTTCGCGCGAACTCTCAGCGTGCATTACTTCGTTCTTGCGCGCCTGCAACTTTTCGGGCGGCGCATCCAGAACAATCCACAAGTCCGGCCGCGGCATTGCGCGTGAATCGGCAGCGGCTAGAACATTGCTCGACGGGCTCATGATGATTGTCTGTCCCAGAAAACGCGTGCGAAATTTGAGCACCGCCAACGTTGCGAATTCACGAACGAGATAGCGCGCGCTCTTGCTCATCATCATTGCGCGGCCCAACGAATTGGGTTCGGCGTGATTTACCGAGGTTTCCGGCCGCGAAGGCGGAGAATACAGCGCAAAAGCCGGAGCAAGCGCGGTCGCAATGCGCTCAATCACGATCGCCCTTCCGGAACCTTGGGGACCAATACATGCGACCAGCATTCGGCGCGGGCGTTCGAGCACGCCCTTGAGTTTCATCATCGCGCGGCGCGGCAAGCTCTTCAGGGCAGGCCACCTCTTCAGTTTCGGTTGGGCTTTGCGCAGCGCTTCCCAGTCATGGTTTTCCATCGCCTGCTCGATCAACCCAACCTCGCCAGCGCCGAACTGCTGTGCAAGCACCCTCCTCGCTCCCTTCGGATCTTCGCTGAAACGTAGACTCGCCTGTTCCATCCGTTCGGAATCGAGCGCCGCGCCGTTGAGCGAATCAAGCAGGAGGTAAATAAAATCGGCCGCGGGAGGCGGAACGAAATAGCCTGTCGGTTTCCCGGACCGGTCGAGCGCCGACAGGCATTCGGACAAAAGTTCACGACCGCGCAAAATGCGTACACCGCTCGCAAAGAGGTCGCCGGCGACTTCGAATCCGAGATACTGGGGCTTGCCCTCAGCATTCCACGCCAACTTCCCTGTATACGCGCCCTGACTCGCGGCGTACCGGATGAGCAGAGCGTCTTCCAAATGAGCGAACCGCACGAACCTGGGGCTCATTCCGGGCAGCGCCCAATTCTCCACCACGAGGCGCACGGTGTCCCCCGCCACGTTACTTTCACCGATAACGCAGAAGCGTAGACCCTCGTCGTGCAGGAAGCGAAATAGTCTACGCACAACGTTCGAATGCAGAATCATTGCATCAGTCCTTGTTGCCATGACTCCGGTCCTGCGGCCCTTTGCGACGCGCTTCAGGGCGCGCCACTTGCTGATAGTGCGGCAAAACGCTGCGGGCGAAGGCGTTCCAGCGCAAATTCTTGCAAGCGTAGCGTATCGCGTATCCGGAACCTGATTCGCGCAAACTATCCTCCTGCCCTTCGCATATGACAGCGACTTCCTGACCGAGAACGGCAAGAGTCGAAGCGAGCCATCCCACGGCGGTGCCGTTCGAGAATAGGCCCACCCGGCGCGGGAAGACCTTGCGGTAAATGAATGTCATGTTCAATTGCGCGCTCCGGCCTCATTTGCTCGGCTGCCATTCAGCCTGCTCCACTGCAACAGCGGGTCGTTCCTCCCGAATGTGCCTGCGATAAACCCAAAGCGTCGGGATGAAAGTCAAAACCGCCGCAACAATGTGAAACCAGGGCGCGCCATAAATTCCAAAGAACCACACCAGCGGCACCATCAAAGTCGGCAGCAGCAAGACGGGTATCAGATGAATATTGAACATGGCTCTCGATGCCATCATGGCAAGAATGGCCATTCCCAGCGGGGTGCGCAGAGGCCCTAACAGGGTTCCCACGACGCAGAGCACAAGCAACGTCTCGTAACCGGCAAATTTATCGCCGTACGCCAGATGTAGAATGGATCCGGGAAACAGGATCATCGCCAGCGCGATAGGTAGAATCACAATCTGCAGCGAAACTGTTGTCCGTGAGACCCATTTCGCCAGAGCCTGGCACCCGCCACGGTGAAGCACCAGACTGGCGCGCGCGGGAAGGTAGGCGCCCGCAGCCTGTGTCAGTGGGTGGAAGACGCCCAGGAGATGCGACACCGCCCGATAGATTCCCACTGCTTCGGGTCCCAGCATTCCGGCGAGCACCCACGTGTCTCCGCCCATTCCAAACCAGCCGACCATGCTTTGCGCCACCAGCCATTTGCCGAAATCCCAAACTTTCCTCGAGGTTTGCGCAAGCCGGGCCAGGAGACTGCCTGCTCCCGAGAGGTCGAGCCAGTCGCGCATCTGGAAAATGCCGAAGAGGGCGGCAACAAGCGCGGCGCCTCCGTAAGTCCACAGCACTGAAACTGCAGATGGATCGGGAAAAACCTGAATGAGCCAGATCACTGCGGCCAATTGCAGTCCATAGCTAACGACACCGTTTACGGCGGCGCTTTTTGCGCGGCCCTTCGTGTAGAAAGCACGCCGGATGAACGTATGCATGAGCCAGGGAACTGCGATCGCGGCGACGGTACAGACGACCAGTCCGTAGGAGGTGAAACCGCTCGCGAAAACAAGCAATCCGGCAGCAGCCAGCAACAGACACGCTGCCGCGCTGGAAATGAACTGCATGAGCGTGACCAGCCCGCTGAACCGCGTGAATTCCTTGCCCTCGAGCGGCGCGCCAATGTAGTAGTGCGGTTGAATGAGGAAGGCATTTTGCAGACTGAACAAAACCAGAAGGCCCGTGTAGGCGAGCATGAAAACGCCGAACTCCTCCGGCGCCATGGCGCGCGCCAAAAGAAAGATCGTTAGGAAATTGGCTGCGCTGACAAACGACTGATCAACGATGCTCCAGCCGGGACCGCGCAATCTGGAAAGCAATCTTGTGAGACGCATCATCATTGGCGGCTTTCATAATGCCGGAACAGACTCGCGCTGCGACCGATATTCGTCATAAGTGCGCGCCAGACCTTCGGTGAACTCGATGCGCGCGCTCCAGCCCAGTTCGCGCAAACGCGAGACATCCAATAGCTTGCGCGGCGTTCCGTCCGGTTTGCTCAAGTCGAACTCCAGCCTCGCGTTCAGGCCCACCACGCGCAGGACGAGTTGCGCAAGCTCGCGAATGGTCAAGTCCGTTCCGGTACCGATGTTGTAGATGCCGTCATCGATTCCGCGTTCCATCAAAAACACGCAAGCGTCCGCGAGATCGTCAACATATAGAAATTCGCGCCGCACATTGCCCGATCCCCAGATGACAAAGCTGCTATCTCCACGCAATTTTGCGTGGTGGGCGCGAGCGATGAGCGCAGGCACGACGTGGCTGGTTTCCAGGTCGTAATTGTCGTTGGGACCGTAAAGATTGGTAGGCATGACAGACACATAGCGGGTCCCATACTGCCGGTTATAACTCTCCGCGAGCTTAATTCCCGCGATTTTCGCGACGGCGTAGGGCTCATTGGTTTTCTCCAACAGCCCGGTCAACAGGTATTCTTCCTTGATCGGCTGCGGACAATCGCGTGGATAGATGCAGCTCGAACCCAGAAAGAGCAGGTTTTCCACTCCCGCGCGATACGCACCATCGATCACATTGGTTTCGATCGCGAGGTTCTCATAGATGAACTCTGCGGGATAAGTGTTGTTGGCCAGAATGCCGCCGACTTTAGCCGCGGCGAGAAAAATGACATCAGGTTTCTCCGCTCGCATGAAGCTGCGCACCGCGGTTTGATCGAGCAGGTCGAGCTCGGCGCGGCTTCTCAAGATCAGATTGCGATAACCGCCGGTTTCGAGCCTGCGCACAAGAGCGGATCCCACCATTCCGCGGTGACCAGCCACATAAATCTTGGCGGCAGGCGATTTACTCATGGGAATTCGGCACACGAAAGCCGCGTTCGTGCACCAACTGATCACGCTGCGCAAGCTTCAGGTCTTCGCGCATCATTTCCGCTACCAATTCTTCGAAACTAGTCTTGGCCACCCAGCCAAGTTTGCTGCGCGCCTTGGTCGAATCTCCCAATAGCGAATCCACTTCAGCTGGGCGGAAATAGCGAGGATCCACGCGGACTACAGTCT
>JBOIGA010000119.1:0-8617 GCA_050741875.1 Burkholderiales bacterium | reverse complement strand
TTCGGCGGGCGTTCTCGTTTTCGACGAAGCGTTCAGACTGCGATCGAGCAATCCGAGCGCCGGGAGAATACTCGGACTCGATGCAACCTCGTTGCACGAGACGCTACTTGCGGATTGGCGTGGCCCGGCGCTGCAAGCGGTAGCCGATACGATTGGCCCCGCGTTTGACGATTCGCCGGCGTGGGAAAAGCAGATCGAGTTTTGCGGCAAGTCGGGCAATCAAGTACTCCTGGCGCGAGGAACAAAGCTTCCCGGCGGCACCGAGCCCGGATACGTCATCGTCTTTGACGACATTACCCACCTGTTGCAGGCGCAGCGCTATGCGGCCTGGGGCGAAGTCGCGCGCCGGCTCGCGCACGAAATCAAAAATCCGCTCACGCCCATCCAGCTTTCCGCCGAACGTCTCGAGCGAAAACTCGGCGTCAAGCTGGCCGAGGCTGAAGCCGATTTGCTCAAGCGCGCAACCAGCACGATCGTTGCGCAAGTCGGCGCGCTCAAGCACATGGTAGATGCATTCAGCCAGTACGCGCGTCTGCCCGAACCGCGCTTGATTACACTCGATTGCAATCAGGTATTGCGCGAAGTCGTCGCGATGTACGAGGCTTCCAATGCTCCGGTCAAGCTCAAATTGGAAACGGGGCTGCCGCCGATCAGGGGAGACTCGGCGCAGCTTCGCCAGTTGCTTCACAACTTGCTGCAGAACGCCCTCGACTCGGCCGCGTCCGTCCCCGCGCCGGCGATCGTTGCTCGCACTCACTCCCGCCCGGATGGCGTCGTGCTCGAAGTCGAAGACAACGGCCCCGGTTTTCCAGAACTGCTGCTCAATCGCGCTTTCGAGCCGTACGTGACGACCAAGGAAAAAGGGACGGGTCTCGGGCTTGCGATCGTCAAGAAAATTGTCGAGGAACATCACGGGCGCGTCAGCGTCGAAAATGTTTCACCTCAAGGCGCGCGCGTCTCGGTCTATTTCCCCGCGGCGCCTGAGGTCAAACAGCGAAAGACGGGATGAGCCAGATTCTGGTCGTTGACGACGAAGTCGGCATTCGCGAACTGCTTTCGGAGATACTCGAGGACGAAGGGCACGAAGTGCGGCTCGCCGAGGACGCTCGCGCCGCGCGCGCGGCGCGAAGCAGAAACCGACCGGATCTCGTTCTGCTTGATATTTGGATGCCCGAAACCGACGGGATCACCTTGCTTCGCGAATGGGCCGATTCCGGCCAGCTCACCATGCCGGTGGTGATGATGTCGGGGCACGGAACGATTGACACGGCGGTGGAAGCGACTCGAATAGGCGCTTTCGACTTTTTGGAGAAACCCATTGCCATGCATAAGCTCTTGGCCGCGGTCGGACGCGCTCTCTCTCACGTCGAGGCCGTCCCCAAGCGTACCTTGTCGCTCGCAAGTTTGGGAAAATCGCCGCTCATCGCCGACTTGCGCCAGCGGCTCGAACGTATCGTCAATCTCAAGACGCCGGTGTTGTTCACCTGCGGACCGGGAGCGGGCGCCGAGCTATGCGCGCAATTTTTGCACCACCCGCCCGCTCCCTGGGTCGTTGTGGAAGACAATTCGGCTCTCGTGCAAGCGGCGGAAAGCGTGCTCGAACAAGCGCGGGAAGGCACGCTGTTCTTGAGCGACATCGCCGACTTGCGCCGGGACGAACAGAAGGCGCTCACGAGTGTGGTCGGCAGGCTGCCTAAGTTCGACACCCGCCTCATCTGCGCGACCACGCGCCCGCTCATGGAGCGAGTTAAGCGCGGCGATTTCGACGCGGGCCTGTTTCACGAATTGAGCCAGATTGTGATCGGAATCCCGCAGCTCGCCGATTATCGCGAGGACATTCCCGATCTTGCCAATGCCGCGCTTTCGCGCGCGATCGAAAGCAGCCGCGCTCCCGCACGACGGCTCTCGGTCGCCGCCTTGAACACCTTACGCAACTATGACTGGCCGGGGAATTTGCGCCAGTTCGAAAACGCGATCAAAACGCTGGTGCTGACTTCGGCGAATGACGAAATCTCGGTTTCCGAGGTCTCTGACGTTTTGGCGCAGTTCGATTCGTCGTCGAACGGCTCCGGAGTGACGCTGCCTTTGCACCTCGATTTCAAAGGCGCGCGCGAAGCTTTCGAACGCGTCTATTTTCAATTTCATATCTCGCGCGAAGGCGGCAATATGAGCCGCGTTGCCGAAAAAGTCGGATTGGAGCGCACGCACCTTTACCGCAAGTTGAAGCAGATCGGCGTCAAAGTCGTTCGTCGACACGAGGATCCGCCTTCCGGTTGAAGAGGGTCGCGCTATAATTTCGCCCCCATTGAAATCAATTTGAGCGGCGGCTGCAAGCCGCAGGAACAGGAGAAGAAATGGCCATTCGGGCGGCAATCAACGGGTATGGACGTATCGGGCGCAACATTTTGCGCGCGCTGTACGAAGCGAAAAGAACTTCCGAAATCAGCATCGTCGCGATCAACGATCTGGGCGACGCCAAGACCAATGCGCACCTGACGCGCTACGACACTGTTCACGGCAAGTTTCAAGGCACGGTTGCGGTAGAGAACGACGCGATTGTCGTCAATGGCGATCGCATTCGCGTTCTCGCGATCAGAAATCCCGCCGATCTTCCATGGGGCGACCTTAAAGTGGACGTTGTGCTCGAGTGCACGGGACTCTTTACGACGAAGGAAAAGGCCTCTGCTCATCTCAAAGCGGGGGCAAAAAAAGTCATCATCTCGGCGCCTGGCGGCAAAGACGTGGACGCCACCATTGTCTACGGCGTTAACCACCAGGTTCTGAAAAAAAGCGATACCGTAATTTCCAATGCTTCATGCACGACGAACTGCCTGGCGCCGATGGCCAAGGTCTTGCATGAAAAAATCGGCGTCGAGAGCGGGCTGATGACGACCGTGCACGCGTACACCAACGATCAAGTTTTGCTCGATGTTTACCACTCAGACTTGCGCCGCGCCCGCGCCGCGGCGATGTCAATGATTCCAACCAAGACCGGAGCCGCGGCGGCGGTTGGTTTGGTGCTGCCGGAATTAAACGGCAAGCTCGATGGTTTCGCGGTGCGAGTGCCGACGATGAACGTTTCGCTCGTTGACCTCTCGTTTGTTGCGAGCCGTGACACCTCCGCGCAGGAAGTGAACGAAGCGATGAAGCAAGCGGCGCAAGGCGCCTTCAAAGGAATCATTACCTACAACGACGATCAGCTCGTATCGTCCGATTTCAACCATGACCCGGCCTCGTGCAGCTTCGACGCGACCCTGACCAAAGTCACCGGCGGTACGCTCGTCAAAGTCCTCGCCTGGTATGACAACGAGTGGGGTTTCTCGAACCGAATGCTGGATACAGCCATCGCGTTTATGAAGGCGTAATGACGAAACGCGCGCTAATAAAACAGGCTTTAGCAATTGGATGACACCGAGAGCAGGCTAGCGAGCCGCAAGTCGTTCATCCGGATCAGTCAGCCCTCCCCGTTCCTGCGCCGGACCAAAATCGTCGCGACGATCGGACCCGCTTCGAGGCCGCACGACGTGCTCGAAGCGATGATTGAGGCCGGAGTCGACGTCGTGCGAATGAATTTTTCGCACGGCGACGCCGAGCAACACATCGTCACCGCCGACCTCGCTCGCCAGATCGCGCGCAACCGCGGCCACACGGTCGGCGTGATGGCCGATCTGCAAGGCCCCAAAATTCGCATCGGCAAATTCGCCCAAGGGAAAATTCAACTCAAGCGCGGGCAGTCCTTTGTTCTCGACGCCGCCGCCGAGACCGGCAACGAAGAACGCGTCGGACTCGATTACAAGGATTTGCCGGCCCAGGTCGGCAAAGGTACGGTACTCTCGCTCGATGACGGCCGCATCGTCCTTTCGGTGCAGCGAGTCAAGGGCGCCGAAATATTCTGCAAGGTCCTGCAGGGCGGGACCCTCTCAAACAACAAGGGAATCAATCGCAAGGACGGCGGCTTGAGCGCGCCCGCATTGACGAGCAAGGATAAGCTCGATATCCGTGTCGCCGCGCGAATGAAGGCCGACTATATCGCAGTCTCCTTCGTCCGTTCGGGTGACGACATGGCTTATGCGCGAGAACTGATCCGTGACGCCGGGAGCAAGGCTTTGCTGATCGCCAAGATCGAGCGCGCCGAAGCGATATCAGTGCTTGATGACATTCTCAAGGAAAGCGATGCGATCATGGTGGCGCGCGGCGATTTGGCGGCGGAAATGGGAGACGCCGTCGTCCCCGCGCTGCAAAAGCGATTGATCAAGGCCGCGCGGGCGAAGAACAAGCTCGTGGTCACGGCGACGCAGATGATGGAATCCATGGTGACGAATCCGATTCCGACGCGCGCCGAAGTGTCGGACGTCGCCAACGCCGTTCTGGACGGCACCGACGCCGTCATGCTTTCCGCGGAAACCGCGGTTGGCGCTTACCCCGCGGAAGCCGTGCAGGCGATGGCGAGGGTGTGCCTCGAAGCGGAAAAGGAATGCGAGATCACTCCAGAGCGCCGGTTCATGAACGAAGTTTTCACTCGCATCGATCAGTCCATCGCGATGGCGGCGCTGTTCACGGCGTATCATGTCAAGGCGAAAGCGATCGGGGCGTTGACGCAGTCGGGGTCTACCGCTTTTCGCATGTCGCGCACCAACGTCGGAGTGCCGATCTATGCGTTGAGCTCGGTCAAAGAGACCCGCCGAAAAGTGACTTTGGTAAGCGGCGTCTATCCAATCCGTTTCACGACCCGCTCCCATGACCGCGAGGAAGTGCTGCGCGCCGCCGAAGAGGAGTTGCTGCATCGGGGCGCGGTCTCGAAAGGCGACCTGATTGTGCTGACTATTGGAGAAATGGTTGGCAAGGCAGGGCAAACGAACACGATGAAAATTGTGCGGGTGGGAGATGGAGTTGCGTAAAGCGCGAATCAGTTAAGGAGCTGGAAAATGAACGACATGGAAAAGACAGCGAGGGCGATGGTGGCGAAAGGCAAGGGCATCCTTGCTGCAGACGAAAGCTTTCCGAGCATCAAAAAGCGTTTCGATTCGATCGGGATCGAATCGACCGAGGACACTCGCCGCGCCTATCGCGAAATGCTGCTCACCGCCAAAGGCGCTGAGCAGTACATCAGCGGCGTTATTTTCTTCGACGAGACGCTGCGGCAATCCTCCGCCAAGGGCGAGCCTTTCGTCGAGGTGTTGAAGCGCGACGGAATCATTCCCGGCATCAAAGTGGATACCGGCTCAAAACCGCTCGCCGGTTTTCCCGGCGAGGAAGTGACCGAAGGTCTCGACGGCCTCCGCAGCAGGCTGCAAGAGTACGTCAAGCTCGGCGCCAAGTTTTGCAAGTGGCGTGCGGTCATCAACATCGGGGCGGTAATTCCCACGGCTTTCGGAATTGAGGCGAACGCGCATGCGCTCGCGCGCTACGCGGCATTGTGCCAGGAGCAAGGACTCGTTCCGATGGTCGAGCCCGAAGTCATGATGGAAAGCGACCATTCGATCGAGCGCTGCTACGACGTTACCGTGGAAACGCTGCGCCGCGTGTTTGCCCAGCTCGCCGATCACCGCGTCGTGTTCGAGAACATGATCCTCAAGACCAACATGGTCGTGCCGGGAAAAAAATGCGCGGACCAGGCGAATGTAAAAAAGGTCGCGGAAATGACGGTGCGAGCGCTTTTGACTTCGGTGCCGGCGACAGTCGCCGGAATTGTTTTTCTCTCGGGCGGCCAGAAGCCCGAACCTTCGACCGCGCATCTCAATGCGATGAACGGGATGGGATTGCAACTGCCGTGGCCGCTCTCTTTCTCTTACGGCCGCGCATTACAGGATGCCTCGCTGAAGACGTGGCAGGGCAAACCTGAAAATTTCGCCGCGGGCCAGAGGGCTTTCGCCCACCGCGCAAAAATGAACGGCCTCGCCACCCTCGGCAAATATCGCGAAGAGATGGAGAAGGAAGCAGCGTAGTTTCTACGCCCCCAACTCGCGGCCGAGTTCTTCGGAACGCTCAGCGGCAGCCCGAATCGCGCGGATGATGGCCTGTTTGATGACGGCCCCCTCCATCGTTTGCAACGCCCGCTCAGTGGTTCCGCCTTTCGAAGTGACTTTCGCACGGAGCTGCGCAAAATCTTCGCCGCTATCCGTTGCCAGCTTTATCGCTCCCCTGAACGTCGTCAACGCGAGCTTCCGCGCGTCGTTCGAGTTGAAACCCAATTCCCGCGCGGCTTCGCTCAACGCTTCGAGAAAATAAAACACATACGCGGGACCACTTCCCGAGACCGCAGTGACTGCATCCATCTTGGCTTCTTCGTTCAGCCAGAGCGTCTCGCCCACCGCGCGCATGATTTTTTCGGCCTCGCGGCGTTGTTGTTCGCTCACCTGCGGCATCGCGTAAAGCGCGGAAATCGCCATCCGGACGAGCGCGGGCGTATTCGGCATGACTCGTACGATCGCCGGATACTCACCTAGCCAGCGCGACAAGTCCGAACTGCGTATTCCAGCGGCGATCGAAATCACGAGTTGACTTTGCAGAAGCGGCGCAAGCTGCAGCGCGACGGCCTTGAGCTGCTGCGGTTTGACCGCGAGAACGAAACAATCGCAAGGAGAAGTTTCGGCTATATCGGAAAAGGATTTGACGCCCAAATCTTTTTCTAGTCGTTGTCGCGGCTCGTCGGATACTTCGACCACCTCGATCTCATCGCGCGAATAGCCTTCGCCCAACAATCCGGCGATTAGGGCCGAGGCCATGTTCCCTCCGCCGACAAAGGTCAGTTTCATTTCGCGCGCTCGCCAAAGATTGCCGTCCCCACTCGCACGATCGTCGCGCCTTCGAGAATTGCGGCTTCGAGATCGTGCGACATTCCCATTGACAGAGTATCCATGTCCAATCCTCGCTCATTCAATTCGTCTCTTAGCTCGCGAAGCTCTCTGAATTGCGCGCGCGAAGCCTCCACGTCAGCGGTCTGCTCCGGAATCGCCATCAGTCCGCGCAACTTCAATCGCGGCAGACCCGAAACAAACTCAGCGAGTTTACGCGCGTCGGCTGGTGTCACTCCGCTCTTTTGCGGCTCTTTGCTGATATTGACTTGCAGACAAACATTGAGCGGCGCTAGCGCGTCGGGGTGCGAATCGTTCAAACGCTGGGCAATCTTCTCACGCTCGACGCTGTGCGCCCAGGAAAAATTCTCCGCGATCGCCCGCGTCTTGTTGCTCTGGATTGGGCCGATGAAGTGCCATTCCAACAGCATATCCGACAAGCTCTCAAGTTTCGGAATTGCTTCCTGCACCTGATTCTCGCCGAATGCGCGCTGACCAAGATCGGCGACTTCCCGGACGACTTCCGGCGGCCAGGTTTTGCTCACCGCGAGAATGCAAATGTCCTCTGTATTTCTGCCCGCCTCCTTCGCGGCACGTGCAACACGTTCGCGCAAAGCCACAAAATTGTGATATAGTGCGGACATTATCCGTTACGGGACGAGTAGTTACGAGAAAGCAATGAGAACAAACTTTAAGTTCTCAGAATTTCTGTCGCCGCCGTTATTCTTTAAAGGGGAATTATAGTGGACATCGCCGAACTCCTCGCCTTCGCGGTCAAGAACAAGGCGTCCGACCTGCATCTTTCCTCGGGCCTTCCGCCGATGATCCGAGTGCACGGCGATATTCGCCGCATCAATCTTCCCGCGCTCGAACACAAGGACGTGCACGCGCTCGCGTACGACATCATGAACGACAGCCAGCGCAAGCAGTATGAGGAACATCTCGAGTGCGACTTTTCTTTCGCGATTCCCAATCTCGCGCGCTTCCGCGTGAACGCTTACGTGCAGGAGCGCGGCGCCGGCGCGGTATTCCGCACGATTCCTTCGCGCGTGCTCTCGCTCGAGGAATTGAATGCGCCGAAAATTTTCGCCGAAATCGCGCAGCAGCCGCGTGGAGTCGTCCTAGTAACCGGCCCAACCGGTTCGGGCAAATCCACCACTCTCGCGGCGATGGTGAACCACGTCAACGAGCACGAATACGGCCATATCCTCACGATCGAGGACCCGATCGAATTCGTGCATGAGAGCAAGAAGTGCCTCATCAATCAGCGCGAAGTCGGACCGCACACGCTTTCGTTCGCCAATGCGCTGCGCGCCTCGCTGCGCGAAGATCCAGACGTCATTCTCGTCGGCGAAATGCGCGATCTGGAAACGATTCGTCTTGCCATGACCGCCGCCGAAACCGGACACCTCGTGTTCGCCACTTTGCACACGAGTTCGGCGGCGAAGACGATCGACCGGATCGTTGATGTTTTTCCTGCTGCCGAAAAAGAGATGGTGCGCGCTATGCTCTCGGAGAGTTTGCGCGCGGTGATCTCGCAAACCCTGCTCAAGACCAAGGACGGCCAAGGGCGGGTTGCCGCGCACGAAATCATGATCGGCACCCCAGCGATCCGCAATCTCATCCGCGAAAACAAAGTCGCGCAGATGTATTCGATGATTCAAACGGGTCAGAGCTCAGGAATGCAGACGCTCGACCAGAACCTGCAAGAACTGGTGCGCAGAAACGTCTTGGCGCCCGCCGAAGCGCGCACACGCGCGGTCAACAAGGACAACTTCCCCGGTTAGCCAGGAGAGCTTTAATGGACAGAAGACAGGCCGCCA
>JBOIGA010000118.1:0-8709 GCA_050741875.1 Burkholderiales bacterium | reverse complement strand
GTCCGGTTCTCATTCGGGATTCCTCCATTGGAGAATACCCCGAACGACATGCAAGAATTATGCTAGTTATTTTTGACACACGACACTAGTATAGCTTCACGTCATTGGGTAAAGAGGCAGAAGCCGGGAGCGGCGGGACCGGAAAGCGAGCTGAAGCTTATGGCTCGAAATCAACGGCAAGCGCATTGACTTTCGCCGCCATGATGAAATCGTTTTCGTGCAGCCCTTTGATCTTGTGCGTGTAGAACGTGACCTCGCAGTAGCCCCAGCCAAAGTGAATGTCGGGATGATGGCCCTCGTCTTCCGCGAGTGCGCCGACCTTTCGGGCAAAGTTCATCGCGGCGGCGAAATCATCAAAACGAAAGCTTCGCTTGATGCATTTTGCATCATCGGCGAGAGACCATCCAGGAGTGTCCTTGAGCAGACGTTCGGCTTCGGCGGCTGCGAGCGGGGGAACTCCGCCGCGGCATGCGGTGCACGTTTTCTTCGCGAGCTCGGTCACCAGAAACAGCCGTAACAGCGGCGGAACGGAGAATAGCCGAAGCCGTACGACGGGTCCCAGAACGGATCGTAGTAGCGGTAGGGCCGGTAATAGCGGCGCGTGATTCTGGGCCACAGGTAAACATCATCGGCCTGTACCTTTGGGAATCGGTAGTCGCGCTCGCCGACTTTTCCTTCCACGGGTCCCGCGAGCGTTCCAACCACGGAGACTTCGCGTTCCGCAACGTACACCGCTGGGTCGTAGAACTCCTTGCTGCACGCGAGGAATCGTCCGAAGTTGCGATCGGTGCTAAGCGGCCTTCCGCTATCGCTCAAGGGCCGGCTCAGGATTTCGAAGCAGGTTTCGTTTTGCTTTGGCGTGACTTCCACGATCTCGCCGCCCCAGCGCACTCTCGATCCGACGTTCCCACTTTCTCGCGCCATGTCGGGAGTAATTTCAGCCACCGGCGAGGTCGATTCCGGTTTGGGAAGCGTGGCCGCGCAGCCCGTCAATGCGAGCAATGCGATAAAGCTTAGGCAGGTTTTCATACGAAATTCGACCGCGTTGCGCCGGGATCCGTTCACGTCATTTTTCCACGACTCGCACGCGCGGCGGCAGCGCGCACAGAAGTTCATAGCTTACTCTTCCCGCGGATTTCGCGACTTCCTCGACCGGCAGCCCATCTCCCCAAAGCGTGACTGGGGTGCCGATGCGTGGCTTTGCTATCGGCGTCAAGTCAACGCACAGCATGTCCATCGCCACCAATCCCAAGGTGCGCGTGCGGACGCCGTCGACGAGTACAGGTGTTCCCGTCGGCGCGCCGCGCGGATAACCATCGGCGTAACCGGATGCAACTATCCCCACGGTCATTGGCATTTCTGCCGTAAACCGGCCGCGGTAGCCGACGCGTTCGCCGGCTTGCAATCGCTGGATCGCGACGATCGCGGAAGAAAGCGTCATCGCCGGACGGAGCCCAAGTTCCTCGGCGCTCACTTTTGGAAGAGGCGAAGCGCCGTAGAGCATCAGCCCGGGCCGCACCCAGTCGGCATGCGTTTCGGGATAGCGTAAAAGTGCGGGCGAATTCGCGAGCGAGCGCGGAAGCCTCAATCCCGCCGCCGCCTCGTTGAATACGCGAAGCGGCTCTGCGATCCCTTCATCGCCGTCGGCGCTGGCGAAATGCGTCATCAAAACGACACCGAGGATCGCGCGATTTGACTTAAGCGCATCCAAAGCCGCCGGAATCTCCTCGGGCTTGAGCCCAAGGCGATTCATGCCGGTATTGATCTTGAGAAACACTTCGAAGCGCCGTCCGCCAGCATACGAAGTCAGTGTCCTGATCTGCTCGGCGCAGTGAACGACGATCGCGAGACAATGCTGCTCGATGAGCGGTAGCTCCTCGACCGAAAAAAATCCTTCGAGCAACAGGATCGTTTGTTTATGCCCGGCGTTGCGCAGCCGGATTGCCGCGTCCAGCTCGAGGACGGCGAAGCCGTCGGCGCTCGACAACGCCTGCGCGACCCGCACCAGACCGTGTCCGTACGCGTTGGCCTTGACCACGGCCATCACACGCGAGCGCGGCGCGATACGTTTGGCGACACCGAGATTGTGCTCTAGAGCGGAGAGATCGATCGTTGCGGTAATTGGCCGGGGCATGGTGAAAGCTTACAACACGGAAGGCGGAAGGAGCGAGGCGTGAAGCGCAATTCAATTCGCGCAGTAATTGCTTTTCATACTTTTCTACCGCCTCTGCTATTCTTCGCGCACCCATGAGCCGAGGTTTCTATACCATCCTCGCGGCGCAATTTTTTTCGGCGCTAGCCGATAACGCACTTCTGTTCGCGGCGATAGCGCTCCTCGCCAATCTTTCCGCTCCGGAATGGCAGACGCCGGTCTTGCAGCAGTTTTTTGTGTTTTCATACATCGCGCTCGCGCCTTTTGTCGGTCCATTCGCCGACGCGCTGCCAAAGGGCCAGGTCATGTTCATCTCGAACTCGATCAAGCTCGCCGGCTGCCTCGCGATGTTGCTCGGCATGCATCCGCTTTTCGCTTACGGAATCGTCGGCATCGGCGCCGCCGCGTATTCACCGGCGAAATACGGGATCCTCACCGAATATCTTCCGCCCGAGAAGCTCGTGCTTGCCAACGGTTGGGTAGAAGGCTTGACCGTCGCCGCGATCATTCTTGGCGCGATTCTGGGCGGCGTACTGGTCGGAATGAAATTTGGCGGAATGATCCTGACTTTTCCCGATGGAACGCACACAGCCATAAGGAGCGCGGCGTTGCTCGCGGTCGGGATCATTCTGTTTCTCTACCTCATCGCGGCGATTTTCAATCTCTACATTCCGCGCGTCGCGATTGACCATAAGCTGCCAAAAAAAACCCCGGCTTATGTTTTTCACGACTTCTGGCATTGCTTCAGACTTTTGTGGCGCGATCCGCTCGGTCGCGTCTCGCTCGCGGTGACTACGCTCTTCTGGGGCGCCGGAGCAACCCTGCGTTTGATTGTGATCACCTGGTCGGCCGCCGCGCTCAATTTCGGCTTGCGGCGCGCGACTTTCCTGACCGCGGTTGTCGCATTCGGAATCGCGATCGGCTCGCTACTCGCGGCGAAAACCGTCCAGCTCGAAAAAGCCGTGCGCGTTTTGCCGATGGGCATCGCGATGGGTCTCATCGTGATCGCCATGGTCTGGGTTCACGACTGGCGTATCGCGGTCGTGTTGTTGACGCTCGCCGGAACATTCGCGGGTTATTTCGTCGTGCCGATGAATGCCCTCTTGCAGCATCGCGGCCATGTTCTCATGGGCGCTGGACATTCGATCGCCGTGCAGAACTTCAACGAAAACTTGAGCATCCTGGTCCTCCTCGGCGTCTACGCGCTGATGCTCAAAGCCGATTTCGCCATCAACACCATCGTCGTCATGTTCGGACTGCTCATTTCGATAACGATGCTGTTTTTGTGGCGCAGGCATCGCCACGATCAGAATCACGCTGAGACCTAAAGGATAATCGGACGATCGAACAATTCGTTCCCGCGGCCTTCTGCAGTCGAATACCGTGAAAGCAACTTGGCGATTCTGCCAATGCCCTTGACGACGCCATCCTCGAACTTATTTTGTCGAAAAGCGTTTTCCATCTCGTGGCAGATGGCTTCCCATTGCGAGTCACCAACGTGCGAGCTGATTCCGCGATCGGCGACGATCTCGACGTCGTGATCGGCGAGCAAAAGATAAATCAGCACGCCGTTGTTGTTCTCGGTGTCCCACACCCGCAGGCGCGAAAAAACTTCAATCGCCCGCTCCCGCCCTGACTGTCCGCGCAGGAGAGAGATGAACGGAAGCGCAGCTTCCAAGGCAAAGCAAATCTCGCCGCGGCGCGCGCGCTCTGATTGCTGTATGGTCTGCTCGATTTTCCGCAGAGCGACTTCGGGAAAAGCGCGGCGCAGCGTGAGATCGCTGGCCGCGAGGTGGCGAATAACTCGCGCAAAATTCATCGGCTCACCACCGTCCCGAAGCCCCGCCCCCGCCAAAGCTACCGCCGCCTCCGGAAAAACCGCCGCCTCCGGAAAGTCCTCCTCCCGAAAAATCGCCGCCACCCCAACCCCCGCCATGATGCCACCCGCCTCGGCTGTCATAGCTTCGCCCGGAGGCGGCACCGCTGAACAGCGAAAACATGAACGCGAGCACCGCAGCAAGCAGCGCGAAAGGGATCGACGCCATCAGGAACCAGACGATCAATCCTGCTCCCGCGGAGGTGATGAGCCCTCCGCCGAGCCTTCCGAACACCCGCGCGAGGATCTGTCCGGTCAGCAGCACGAACAAGAAAGCGGGAACGAAACCTCCAGCGCCGAAGGTCGCGGAGCGCTGGTCTCGCCACTCGCGCGGCTGCGGCAAAGGCTCGCCCGAAACGACACGAATCATCTGGGTGATTCCGGCGTCGATCCCCGCATAAAAATTTCCAGCACGAAAGTGCGGGACGATGATGTCTTCAATGATGCGATTTGCCACTGCGTCGGGGACAACGCCTTCGAGGCCATAGCCGACTTCGATGCGGAGCTCGCGATCGTCCTTGGCGACGATCAACAGTGCGCCATCATCAACGCCTTCGCGCCCGAGTTTCCACGCTTCGACGACCCGCAAGCTATATTGCTCGATGCTCTCGGGTTTGATCGTGGGGACAATGAGCACGGCGATCTGCGCACCTTTGTCGCGCTCGAAACTCTCCAGCCTCGATTCGAGCGACGTTTTTTGCTCGGCCGACAGCGTTCCGGTGAGATCGGTGACACGCGCGTTAAGCGCCGGAACCGCGACTTGAGCGGCCGCCGGGGAACAAAACAGCAGCAGCGCAAGCAGCACACGGCTCATTTATTCGCCGGAGCGAAGGTCGAGAAGTCGACTTTCGGCGGGCGCGAGATCGCTTTTTCGTCCTCGACGGTGAAACTCGGTTTCACGTCAAAGCCAAAAACCATCGCGGTAAGATTGCTCGGAAAAGAACGAACGGTCACGTTGTAATCCTGCACCGCTTTGATATAACGGTTGCGCGCGACAGCGGTGCGGTTCTCGGTGCCTTCCAGCTGCGCCTGCAGGTCGCGAAAATTGGCGTCGGACTTGAGTTGCGGGTAGTTTTCGGCGACGACAAGCAAGCGC
Organism: Burkholderiales bacterium; assembly: GCA_050741875.1. GTDB lineage: Bacteria > Pseudomonadota > Gammaproteobacteria > Burkholderiales > JBOIGA01 > JBOIGA01. The sequence goes on along the minus strand of JBOIGA010000118.1, from coordinate 3,585 downwards.
GAAAGCGCGGAAGAAAGTTCGCCCTGCGCGGCCTGAAATTGCTGGAACGCCTTGGGATCGTCAATAAGCTCAGGAGTCGCTTGAATGCTTCCGACTTTCGCGCGCGCGTTGGTGACGCCGAGCAGCACGTCTTTTTCCTGCGCCGCGAATCCCTGCACGGTCGCGACCAAGTTCGGAATCAAATCGGCGCGGCGCTGGTACTGGTTCAATACTTCGGCCCAGGCCGACTTGATCTGCTCGTCCTGCGATTGCAGGGTGTTGTAGCCGCATCCGGAAAGCGTAAGCAGCGCAAACAAGGGTGCAAAATATTTTTTCATCATTGTCCTATGGTCATTTTGATTGCATCACTCTACGGGCGAGACACAGGTCCTCCCATGCCTTCGCTTTGTCAGGGAGATTACGTAAGAGATACGCCGGGTGGTAGGTGACGATCACCGGAATGCCCCGATAGTCGTGTGTTCTACCGCGCAGTCGGGCGAGCGCGGCCTCGGTTCCAAGTAGCGCTTGCACGGCGACTCTACCCAAAAGCACGATCAGCGTCGGCGAAATCAGCTCAATCTGCCGCGCAAGAAAGGGATGACACGCGGCGATCTCGTCTTTCTCGGGATTGCGATTTCCCGGCGGCCGGCATTTCACCGCGTTGGCGATGTAGACGTTCTCTCCCCGTTTCAAAGCGATCGCGGCGAGCATGTTATCGAGCAGTTTCCCTGCTTGTCCGACGAACGGTTCACCGCGCTTGTCTTCTTCCGCTCCCGGACCTTCGCCGATGAATAGCCAATCGGCCTTCTCATCACCGACGCCGAACACGGTTTGCGTCCGCCCTGAATGCAAACGGCATAACTGACATGTCGCGACGGTTGATTTGAGCTCAACCCAGGACTGAGGACTGAGGACCGAGGACTGAGTAACGGCCTTTGTCTCAGTCCTGAGTACTGAGTCCTGTGTCCTAGTTTTTCGCAGACGCCAGATCGGGGTCAGTCCCATCTCCCGCAAAATCTCTTCCCGGTTCATAGCTGCAAGTTCATAACGACTGCGTCCTCGCGCCCCTCGCCCGCTGGATAGTAGCCGCGGCGGAGTCCTATTCTCGTGAAACCGAAGTTTACGTAAAGCGCCTGCGCCGAGGTGTTGGAAAAGCGAACTTCGAGGATCATGATTTCGGCGTAGAGCGCGCGCGCCAGCGAAACGAAGTGCTTGAGCAGTTCGCGGCCCAGTCCCTGCCGGTGCCTTTCACCCGCGATGCTCAGGTTCAACAGATGCGCTTCCCTCGCCCCCAGGGCCATCACGCCATACCCCGCGATCTCTTGCTCAAGTTCGAGAATCCAACACTGGTGTCCGGCGTGCAGCGAGTCCTCGAAATTGACCTCGCTCCATGGGTACTCGTAGATACTCTCTTCGATCGCGAGGATGGTGTCGAGGTCGTCGCCGCGCATGGGGCGGTACGTCATCGTTCGCCTGCCTTCAACGCGACCTTGTCGCGAAGATAAAGCGGCGCCGCATCCGCCGCGTCCGTGACTTCTCCGCGCGCGAATCGCCGGGCGGCGAGCCTGACGATTTCACCGGCGCGCGGCAGGGCCTCCGAATCAATCGCCGCAAGCTTTCCCGCATAACGCCGCGAGAGTACGTCACCGTGCGCCTTGAAGCCGCTTCCGCACCCGGACCACCCATGACCCGCGAGAAGCGGAGCGTCGTCGGGACAGCACAAAGCCGGCGGCGAAACACACTTCCACTCGTCTTCCTCGCGTTCGTAAGCGGCATGATAGATTTCACGCATGCGCGCGTCCACGCACGCGACGACTCTGCGCGCTTTCTGCCCTTCCGCCAGGGCAAGCAGCGAAGTGATCGCAACGACCGGCAAATTCGCGCCCAGCGCGAGTCCTTGCGCGACGCCGCAGGCAATTCTAAGACCGGTAAAAGAACCCGGCCCGCAGCCGAACGCGATCGCGTCGAGCGATGCGAGCCGCAATCCCGCGTCCGTGAGCAGCGAATCGATCATCGGCAACAGGACTTCGGAATGGCTTTGCCCCGCTTGCTTTTCGCGATACTCGATCTCATCGCCGCTTAGAAGCGCGCACGAGCAAAGCTCGGTCGACGTATCGAAGGCGAGAACCTTCAAGCGTCGTTCAGTGCCTGCTCGCACGCTTCTTTCGCGCGCGCATCGAAGCAAACCAATCGAACATGCGATAAGCCAGCGCCGGTTTCGAGAAAGCGGGCGATTTCCTTGACGGCGATGCGGCAGGCGAAATCGAGCGGAAAACGATAAGCGCCGGTGCTGATCAACGGAAAGGCGATGCTCGTGCATTCGTGTGCGGCCGCGAGCTTAAGGCTCTCGCGGTAACACGAAGCGAGTAAATCGGGCTCCCCGCGTTCTCCGCCATGCCACACCGGGCCGACTGCGTGGATGAGCCATTTCGCGGCCAGATCGAAACCGGGAGTGATTTTCGCCTTTCCCGTCGCGCAGCCGTTAAGTTTCCGGCACGCTTCAAGTAGCTTGGGCCCTGCTGCGCGATGTATGGCGCCGTCCACGCCTCCGCCGCCGAGCAGACTCGTGTTCGCCGCGTTCACGATCGCATTCACTCGCTCGCGCGTGATGTCGCCTTGGACGACCTCGATTTTCGCTTTCAGCGGATTCGCTTGCACGAATAGTCTTCCTCGATGCTGTCCTTGAAGAAGCTGCCGATCGAGCTTGCGCTAAGAAACCGCCCATGAACTTCTGGCGAAACGTTGGCGTATTGATAAACGCCGCCGTTATTGAACTCGACTTCGAGCGTGCGTGTTTTCTCGTCGTAGCCGATCGAGCGGATGTTGCTGGAGCTGACTCGTTTTCTTTCCATCGCCGCGGCGAAATTATATCGCCGCCGGCGCGATCACGCCTTGGGTAGTGGAAGCGCCGCGAATTTGCCGTTAAGCGCCGCGTGGGACGGCGTCCTCCACCATTTTTCGATGATGGTGGCGTAAAGATCGCGGAAGTCCACGCCGAAAGGCAGATTGCCGTTGCCGTCGAGTTGACCGAGTCGAGGCGGCTGCCCGTACAGTCCTCCCACGACTTTTCCACCGAGCAGAAAATGCGCGCTCGCGGTCCCATGGTCGGTTCCGCCTGACTTGTTTTCGCGGGGCCGCCGGCCGAACTCGGCGTAAGTCATGACCAGTGTCGAATCCCACCGATTGAGCTCGATAAGCGCGGATTTGAGCGCGGCAAGCCCTTCGCCAGGTCCGTGAGCAAGCGCGCGTGGCGATTCGGTTGGTTTGAATGTGTGTCGAAGCCATCGAGGGTGATGCGAACGACCGCGACAGGCGCTCGCGATGAAATTACCTGAGCGGCCATCTTGATCGCCTCGCCGAACTGCGACCTAGGGAATTCAGTGCGAAACACAAATTCGCTCTTTAGACCCTCCGCAGCCTGCTGGATATCGGCCTCGACTTTGAGAATGTGCGCAAGCGCGGGGTTGGGAGCCCGCCTAACCTTGTCATGCGCGAGTTCCGATTGCCGGAGAAAACGCTCGGTGCTCGCGAGCGCAATCGCTCGCGTGCCCGCGCCGGCGAGCGGCCGGAGTTCCGGGCGTGCGCCCATGAGTCCATCGGCGGCGA
>JBOIGA010000117.1:2184-8815 GCA_050741875.1 Burkholderiales bacterium | reverse complement strand
GGATTGGGTACTGGGAATCGGATGCTAGGGATTCGTTTTCGATTCCCGATTCCCTGTCCCCGTTGTCAATAGTGCTACAATTTTTTGCCCCGTGTCTGATCCCCTCGTCACGCCCCCGCTGGAAAGTCCACCATGGAAATCCTGATCATCCTTTTGCTCATTATGCTGAACGGCGTGTTCGCCATGTCGGAAATCGCCGTCGTGTCGGCGCGCAAGCCGCGGCTCCAGCAGCGGACCGACGAGGGGGATAGGCGCGCCGAGGCCGCACTCGCGCTCGCCATGGAACCCGGGAACTTTCTGTCGACGATTCAAGTTGGAATCACGCTGATCGGAATACTCGCGGGCGCGTTCGGTGATCGCACCCTGTCGCAGCCGCTTTCGGCGAACATCGCGCAAGTCGAGGTGCTCGCTCCTTACAGCGATGTAATCGCGCTCGCCATCATCGTCGCGGTCATCACCTATGTCTCGCTCATCATCGGCGAACTCGTGCCCAAAAGGATCGCGCTCAACCACCCCGAGACGATCGCCTCGTTTATCGCCAAACCGATGAATGTCCTCGCCGCGGTCGGCGCTCCGCTCGTCAAGTTGCTGAGCGTCTCGACCGACTTCGTCCTCCGCGTGCTGATGATTCGGCCCTCGTCCGAGCCGCTGGTCACCGAGGAGGAAATCAAGGTTCTGATCGAGCAAGGGACCGAAGCCGGAGTGTTCGAAAGAGAAGAGCAGGAACTGCTGCGCAATATTTTCCGGCTCGATACCCAGCGCGTCGGCAGCATCATGCGTCCGCGCCTCGATATCGCCTATCTTGATGTCGAGGATCCGTTCGAGGAAAACCAACGCAAGATCATCGATAGCGCGCATTCGCGTTTTCCCGTGTGCAAGGGTGGGATCGATCAAGTGCTGGGGCTGGTCCAGTCGAAAGACCTGCTCGCCAAGTGTATGGGCGGCGAGCAAATAGATCTCGCGGAACACGTGCAACCTCCGTTATACGTCCCCGATTCGATTTCCGCCATGCAGCTCTTGCAAATGTTCAAGCAAACGAGCATTCACTTCGCCCTGGTGGTGGACGAGTACGGCGATCTCCAGGGGCTCGCTACCTTGAACGATGTCATGGAAGCAATCGTCGGCGACATACCCGGCGCCGATCTCGAGATTGACGACGAAGCGGTGCAAAGGGCCGATGGATCCTGGCTCGTTGACGGCATGCTCTCGATTGATAAGTTCAAAACGCTCTTTGACCTCGAGGAAATGCCCGAGGAGGAAGCGCACAATTACAACACCGTCGGCGGTTTCGTCATGATGCAATTGGGCCGCGTGCCGAAAGCCGCCGATGGCTTCGACTGGGAGGATTTGCGCTTCGAGATCATGGACATGGACAAAAACCGCATCGACAAAGTGCTGGTGAGCAGGAAAACCGAAATATCAAAAGCCTGAGCCTTCTCTACCCGAATGGCATAAGCGGCCCGCTTCGTGCTTGAAGAAGCGCGAGGAGGAAGGAGGGTCAAATGGAATTCGCACGCGACTTTGCCGATCTCGTTAACGGCCTGCATATCTTCCCGAGCGCGAGAAAAACATCTTGCTCGCATTGATCAACACCCAACGCACTGCTTTGAACGGCGACAAGGCCAAGATCGAAAGGCTGATCGGCCAGACCGTCATCGCAGTGGCGGCCGAAAAAACCCGTCTCGCCCATGCGGGAGCGCAAGCCGATTCGAGCGTCGTCGCAAGGTTGCGAGATTCGCAGACACTCGCTAATAGTTTGGGTCGCTGACAAACCGTCTACCCGTTACGAGCCCCGGCTCCCCTTGTGGGGAGGGAAGGGTGAAGGGAAAGTTACGTGCGCTGCAGTGCTTCGGCCAGCGCGTCCCACGCGAGCCCGGCGCAATCCTTGCGCGTGGGAAAGTCGCGTACGGCGTAAAGGACAGCCAGATCGTCGGGGGATACATCGTGCGACTCGCGCAATCGCTCGCGGAAAGCGCGCACGATTGCCTGCGCTTGCGCGCGCGGCTTGCCTTTTACCTGCTCGGTCATCATCGACGCCGAAGCCATCGAGATTCCGCAGCACGAACATTGAAAAGCGATGTCGTGAATGGTCTCGCCTGCGAGCCTGAGGTATACGGTCAGCTCGTCGCCGCAGAGCGGATTGAAACGCTTGGCGCTTACGTCGGCATCTTCAATCCAGCGATAGTTGCGCGCGTTGCGGATGTGATCGAGCATCACATCGTCGTATAGCTGATTGATCTCGGCCATGCGTAAAAGACTACACGATTGACTCGGCGTTCGCGTAGACCGGCGTAGAATGCCCAACTTTGCGAGGACCAAAGATGAACGCGTATGGCCGCTGGCGCTTTGCGCAATCCTTCTGCTGGGTGCGAAATCGGCGACGATCGAAGACTTGCTCGATCAGGCAATCGCGGGAGAGCACCGTTCGGAGAAGAACAAAGCGCCTGACCAATACCGGCATCCGAAGGAAACGCTGCTTTTCTCGGCTTGCAACCGGGGATGAGTGTGGTCGAAATCTGGCCGGGAGGCGGATGGTATAGCGAAATTCTCGCGCCGGTGTTGCGCGAGTGCGGCAAGTTTTACGCTGCGCGCTTCTCGCTCAAGGACGCGCCCGATTTCAGAAAAGAAATTGATGCAGATTACGCGACTTTGCTCGAAGCGAATCCCTAGGCCCACGGCAAAGTCATCTCGACCGAGCTCGAAGCGCCGGAGTTTTCGGATATCGCGTCCGCGGGTTCAGCCGACTTGGCGTTGACGTTTCGCAACGTTCACAACTGGACCAAAGCAGGAAACGATCTCGCGACTTTCAAGGCGTTTTACACGGCGCTCAAGCCGGGAGGCGTGCTTGGCGTCGTCGAGCATAGGGCGAAACTGGAAACTCCGCTTGCCGACATGATTCGCTCGGGTTACATGACCGAAGCGTACGTGATCGAGCTCGCCGAAAAGGCGGGATTCAAACTAGCTGCGAAATCCGAGATTAACGGCAACCCGAAAGACACCAAAGACCATCCGAAAGGGGTTTGGACCTTGCCGCCGAGCTTGCGTCTAGGCGACACCGACCGCGAAAAATATCTCGCGATCGGGAGAGCGATCGCATGACTTTGAAATTCGTCAAACCGAAATGAAATGGCTGCTCTTGGCTGGTTTGCTTTGTACGCTACTCGTTGCGTGGAGGAGCTTCGCGCGGGCGGACGATACTCCGGCTGTGGGTGATGCAGCTCCGCCTTTCAGGCTCAATGACCAGCATGGCAAGAGTCGAAGCCTCGAAGACTTCAAAGGCAAGTGGCTCGCGCTCTATTTCTATCCCAAAGACGACACGCCGGGTTGCACTGAGCAAGCGTGCAAGTTTCGCGACGATTTGCATCAACTGACTGCAATGGGCGCGGAGGTCGTCGGGATCAGCGTCGATGACAGCGCATCGCACGCCGACTTTGCGAAAAAGCATTCGCTGCCATTCGCACTGCTCGCCGATGAGAACGGCGAGGTCGCGCGGCGTTATGGCTCGCTCATGAATCTCGGAGTAATCAAGTTCGCCAAACGCAATACCTTCCTCATTGACCCGCAGGGAAGAATCGCTAAGGTCTATTTGAAAGCGAGCACCTCGCGCAATTCGGCCGAGGTCATCGCGGATTTGAGGCGACTCGCCCTGAAATAGTTGTCATTGCGAGGACCCTGGACGCGATCCAGGGACGCGGCAATCTCTGCTCCATGCCTCTTCTGACCCTAAACAAAGCGAGCCTCGCGTTCGGGCATCATGCATTGCTCGATCGCATTGAGTTTCAGATCGAGGCCAACGAGCGCATCGGATTGATCGGACGCAACGGCAGCGGAAAATCGAGTTTACTGAAAGTGCTCGCCGAGGAAGTCGCGCTCGACGACGGAAAGGTTTGGCGCGCCCCCGCGCTGCGCGTTTCCAGGGTCGCGCAAGAGCCGATTCTTAATCCCGACCATACCGTGTTCGAGGAGATCGCCGAGGGTTTGAGCGAGGCGCGCGAATTGCTGCTCGAATATCATCGGGTGTCGCACGAGCTGGCCGAGGCCCGCGAAGGTTCGCCGCAACCGCTGCAACGATTGCACGAGTTGCAATCCGCGCTCGAACATTGCGACGGCTGGCGGGCGAACAATCGGGTCGAAACGGTCCTCGCGCGCTTCAACCTCGATGCCGACACACCTATTGCGCAGCTTTCCGGCGGCCTGAAAAAACGTGTCGCGCTCGCCAGAGCGCTGGTTGCCGAGCCTGATCTTCTCTTGCTCGACGAGCCGACCAATCATCTCGATGTCGGGACCATCGAGTGGCTTGAAGACCTGCTCAATACGTCATCGGGCAGCCTGGTATTCGTTACCCACGACCGGCGCTTTCTCGATAATGTTGCGACGCGGATCGTTGAGCTCGACCGCGGCAAGCTGCGTAACTACTCGAGTAACTTTGCGGTGTATCAACGCACCAAGGCTGCGGAGCTCGAAGTCGAGTCCGGGCAGCGGCAGAAGTTCGACAAGCTGCTCGCACAAGAGGAAGCCTGGATTCGCAAAGGGATCGAAGCGCGGCGGACGCGCAACGAGGGCAGGGTGCGAAGACTGGAAGCATTGCGCCGCGAACGCGAACAGCGTCACAGCCGTGCAGGTCAGGTTTCGCTCGCGCTCGATCAAGGCGAACTGTCGGGCAAGCTGGTCGCGGAATTGAAGCATGTGTTGAAGTCGTTCGGCGACCGGCAAGTCATCCGCGATTTCTCTGATCGAATTCTGCGCGGCGACAAGATTGGCTTGATCGGTCCCAACGGCGCGGGCAAAACGACGCTGCTCGAATTGATCCTCGGCGAACTGCCGCCCGACGAGGGTTCGGTGCGACGCGGAACCAATCTCTCGATCGCGTATTTCGACCAGTTCCGTGAGAAGCTCGATGATGATGCGACGTTGATCGAGACCATCAGTCAGGGATCCGAATTCGTCGAGATTGATGGCCGAAAAAAACACGCGATCAGTTATCTCGGCGATTTTTTGTTCGCTCCCGAGCGCGCTCGGGCGAAAGTTTCGGCGCTTTCCGGCGGTGAGCGAAATCGTCTGCTGCTGGCGCGGCTGTTCACCCGGCCGGCAAACGTCCTCGTGCTCGACGAGCCGACCAACGATCTCGATATCGACACCCTCGAACTCCTCGAAGCGTTGTTGCAGGACTATTCGGGAACGTTGTTTCTCGTGAGCCACGATCGCGCGTTTCTCGATAACGTCGTCACGCAGGTGATCGCGTTCGAAGGCGAGGGCAAACTGAACGAATACGTCGGCGGCGACGCGGACTGGCAGAGACAGCGCGCGGCTCCGGCGATGCCCGAGAAACCGAAGACCAGCGGAAAGCGGGTAACGCCGAACTCACCTTCGCGCATCAAACTCAGCTTCAAGGAGACGCGCGAGCTGGAAGCGACGCCGGGCAAAATCGAGGCGCTCGAAGCGGAGCAGAAAATGATCGGGGAGAAGCTCGGCGATGCGGACCTGTATCGCACGAAGCCCGATGAGGTAAAACAATTGCGCGCGCGTTACAGCGAAATCGAAAACGAATTGATAGCGACGCTCGCGCGCTGGGAAGAGCTGGAGGCGCGGCTTAATCTGCCGTCAATGCGGTGAGCGGTTCAAGCAGACAACGGAGCTTCATCCATCAAAGCGATCTGCTCGCGCAGCTCGAGTATGCGGTCCTGCCAGTAGCGCTGCGTGTTGAACCAGGGGAAGGCGGCGGGAAACGCGGGATCATTCCAGCGCCGCGCGATCCACGCCGAATAATGGATCAGGCGCAAGGTGCGCAGCGCCTCGACGAGATGCAATTCGCGGGCGTCGAAATCGAAAAATTTCTCATAGCCTGAAAGCAAATCGGTCAACTGCCGCGACATCTGCGCGCGGTCGCCCGAGAGCAGCATCCACAAATCCTGGACCGCAGGTCCATTTCGGCTGTCGTCAAAATCGACGAAATGCGGGCCGCCCTCAGTCCATAGCACGTTGCCGATATGACAATCGCCATGCAAGCGTATTGACTTGACGAAGCCCGCCCGCTCATAGCAGCGCCGCACACCCTGTAAGGCGAGCGCAACGACGCTGCGATACGCTTCGACGAGATCGAGCGGAATAAAACCGTTAGCCAACAGATAATCGCGCGGCTCTTCGCCGAAGCTTGCGATATCGAGAGTTGGGCGATGCTGGAAGCGTTCGAGCGCCCCGACGGCATGGATGCGAGCAATGAAGCGGCCCATCCATTCGCGTGTTACAGCCGCGTCGAGCTCCGGCGCCCGCCCGCCGTGTTTGGGAAATATCGCGAAGCGAAAACCATTTCGCTCATGGAGCGTGGCCGTTCGCTCGGCTAATGGGGCGATGACGGGTATTTCGCGCTCGGCGAGCTCGCGCAGAAACGCGTGCTCCTCGAGGATGGCGTCGTCGGTCCAGCGCCGCGGCCGGTAGAATTTCGCGACCAGCGGCGGTCCATCCTCCATACCGATTTGGTACACGCGGTTTTCATAACTGTTGAGCGCGAGCAGGCGCCCATCGCTGCGAAAGCCAACGCTCTCGACCGCGCCCAACACGCAATCGGGAGTCAATTCAGAAAAAGGCAGGCCGGGAGTCATGGCTTATTGTAAGAGCCGGCATTGCTTTGGAG
>JBOIGA010000117.1:0-2174 GCA_050741875.1 Burkholderiales bacterium | reverse complement strand
GGCCCGTTCCATGCAGAATGAAAGCCAGCGGCCGGTGGCTTCGTTAGATTTGGTGGAGGCAAAGCGCGACCCGTGTAATGACTTGTGTTCTCAGCCCTTCGTGCCTTATGGCTTCGAGCCGGCCCACGGGAGAACCGGAGGTTGACTTTGCCTTACCGTCTTTCTTGCTTCATTCGTGAAGGCTGGTCTAGAGTTAGATCGAGACAGCAGGCAACTATGGACGTTGGCATCCACAAAGCAAAGACGCAACTGTCGAAGCTCATCGAGCGCGTGCAGAAAGGCGAGCGCATCACGATTACCAGGCACGGTAAACCGGTGGCAAAACTCGTTCCCATGCGTCGCCATGATCGGGAAGCAGTTCAGCAAGCCTTGCAGCGGTTGCGCGCTTTCCGCGAAAAGCTGGCTGCGCGCGGAGTGCGCGTCGACGTTAAGGAATTGATAGAGGAAGGACGATGGTTCTGATGCCGTTTGTCCTGGACAGTTCCGCCGCGCTCGCCGTTGTGCTGACCGAGCCACCCGGCAAATCGAGCGCGGAAGAACTCAAAGCGAAACGGGAAGCGACCTATCGGTGTTACGCCTGCCCATGCCGCCGGAGATACTCCGTCAGCCTTTGCAACCGACTATCTGCGGTAAGCTGAGGATTGGCAGCGCGGCTATCCTCTAGGCAGCGCCTAAGATGGGTAGGTGGCCATTGTGTGTCGTCGGCAGCCACGATATCTAGGAAAGTCAGTGCGGCGTCTGGAAAGCGCTCACACAGTTTTGCGTCATGCAGCCGGTGCACTGCGTAGTCGGGATGATCCAGTGGCTGCAGCCAATATCTCAACTCCTCCAGCGCTTCGGGAAACGCATCCTGTGCAGCGACGCATAACCTAGCCAGGCTTTCAGAAATTGCTGGAGTGATGCGCTCACGCGACTTGGGCCAAACCGATCGTAGATACGGCAGTACTCGGTGTGCCCAGTAGTCGGCACGCTGGTCTCCCGCACCTTCCAACGCGCGAACAAGCGCCTGCGCGGCATCGCGTAGGCCATGCGCAGGCAACGCGCGCATCGCGTCGGCCAGCTCTTTGCTGGTGAAAGTATCGCCAGGTTCGAGTGCGGCAAACGTCAGCAGCGCGGCGTATTGCCTGGCATGTGTGCCTAGGGATTCGTAGTGCTGTGCCGTGTCTAGGAAAGGCCGCTTGATCGCTTCGATCAGCGGGCGATACAAACGTGGCGACCAGAGAAAGCCTTCCCAGACCTCGCGCACTTCGATCGCCGAACGTTGCCAGTCAAAGAGCGGCAGAAGATGCACCGTCGCCCAATCGGGATCCACTCGGTACAGCGCGATGACGTGTGCGGCCAGTAACACGCGGCCATGACGGAATTTGTCGATTTGAATGTTGCAAAGCTCCGTGAAGATTAGCCTTAGTTCTTCAGGTAGGCTCTGCCCATCCACCAAGGACCTTCGATACCACCAGCGCAGCAACGCCTCCGTTACGTGCCCTACAGGGTGGTTGATGGCGCGGGTGACCGGTTCACCCACGTCCATGCCGTCTTGGTGCTCCATCGCTAGCACACGGCGGCATAAACTTAGGAAAATCGTCGCATGGGCCTCGAATGTCTTGGCACTCGCCCGTAGCCACCAGCTGACGCCGTGGGCGAGCGCTTGGAGGAACCCGTCCGGCGCACCGCCCAACACGGGGGCTATGTAGCGCCACGATCGATTTAGCAGTTTATCTTCCGACCACGCCTGAAGCGCTTCACGCCATCGGTCAATGGGCCACACCTCCTCTCGAGCCAGTGCGCACAAGGCACAAGCCGAGGTCGCGAAGTTGTCAAGGCAGAGTCGGCGCCAGTCGTCTTCGTGCCAGTAGTCGGCGCTTGGATGTTCCTTTAGCCAATCGATCAGCTCCCGGCGACGGCGCGGAACAGATCTGAAAGTCCGCCATTCGTCGCCGTCGCTCATCCGGAATGGAACTCATCGCTCTCATCGACGGCGACATGCCATTGGGGGTATTGGGTCGATAGCTGATCCAGCCGGCGCTTGGCCGCCTCTCCTACGGGCGGACCGGTAGCCGCCATCTTGGCCAGCCGCAGCCAGATCTCGCGATCTACAAGCCGCGTCCACTTTTCTGGTTCAATATCGTCCTTGTACATCTCGCGCGGCGGTCCTCTCAGAATGGCCTGCTCCAGTT
>JBOIGA010000116.1:0-8847 GCA_050741875.1 Burkholderiales bacterium | reverse complement strand
GGGCCGACATTTTTTTTGTCCAGCGCGTGACAACTCACGCAGCGGTTTTTCTTGAGGAGTTGCTCGTTGGCGCCGGCATCCGCGATTCCGGCGGCGAGAAGCGAACAAACGGCAAGTACGGTGAACGATTTCATGATGCTCCCCCAAGCACGAATCGAGGTGGCGGATTCTAGCTCGCCGCCCGGCAAATTGCCATGAGCTCGGAAAGCTTGGCGATCGGCGGCAGACAGCTAACGCCCTGGCAAACCCACGCGTTGACGCTGGCCGACTCAGGCTTTGCAAGCGCTTCGGGGAGGTCTTTTATTTGATTTGGAATGGCAAGGACCAGCGTGGCGGGCAGGTATTCGCGCTCGAGTGCGCGCCGCCATTCGACCATTTCATTCCCGGGTCCGCGCAGAATGACGATACGCGGCGGTTCGAGATGTTCTTCGAGCGCGCTGACAAGGCTCACCATCGCGCTCGCCTGCGCCTGCATCGAAGGCTGAAAGAGCTTGAGCGTCCGCTCCGCGGCGGCCAGGTAGCGCGGCTCGCCGACGATGTGACCTAAGCGCTGGAGCGCAAACGCGGCGATGCCATTGCCCGAAGGCGTCGCGTTATCGAAACCCGACTTGGCGCGGTGGATCAGTTTCTCGTGATCGTGGCTGACGAAGAAAAAGCCCCCAGCCTCGTCGTCCTCGAATTGTTCGAGCAAGACCTCGGCAAGCGCGGTGGCGAATTCAAGATCGCGCGGACTAAACTCGGCCTGCATGAATTCGATGAGCGCGTCGAGCAGGAAAGCGTAATCGTCGAGATATGCATTCAACCTCGCTCTGCCGTCCTTGTAAGTCGCGCAAAGCCGGCCGTTTTTCCACATGCGCTCTTGAATAAAATCGCGCGCGCGCCGAGCCGAAGCGATCCAATCGGGCTTTTGCAAGAGCCTTCCCGCGTGCGCCATGCCTTTGATCATGAGCGCGTTCCAACTCGTCAAAATTTTTTCATCGCGGCCGGGACGAATTCGTTCCTCTCTCGCGGCGAGCAGCTTCGCTTTCGCGCTGGCGAGTCGCCGCTCAGCCTCACTCAACTCGATCGCCAGATTCTTCGCGACTTCCACAAGCGGCGCCGTCACTCGCAGATTCCAGTGTCGATTTTCGAAGTTGGGCGGCGAATCGAGTCCCAGGTGTTGCGCGACCACCGCGTATTCGCGATCGCTCAACACGCTACGTACGTCGTCGGTTTCCCAAACGTAGTACTTGCCTTCATGGCCTTCGGAATCGGCGTCGAGGCTCGAGTAGTACGCGCCTTCGGGCGATTGCATTTCGCGCATGACCCAATCCGCGGTCTCGTTCGCCACCCACCCGAATAGAGATTCGTTGGTGACGATCGCAAGATCGGCCGCGAGCGTGAGAAGCGGGCCGTTGTCATAAAGCATTTTCTCGAAGTGCGGAATCGTCCAGTGCGCATCGACGCTGTAACGGCAAAAGCCTCCGCCTAACTGATCGTAGATTCCGCCTTCCGCCATTTTCGTAAATGACAACTGTGCGATATTTCGCGCTTCCTCGCTTCCCGTGCCGGCAAACCGCCGCAAGCAGAATTGCAATTCGTAGGGGTGGGGAAATTTGGGCGCGCCCGAAACGCCGCCTTCGATCGGATCGAAGCGATTTTGCAGCTGCTCGAGCGCAAGGCGAACAGGGCGGGCGGTCAACGCGAGGTCTTTCCCCGGCGCCTGCGGCAAAGTGCTCGCGAATGCCTGCATCAACCTTTCGTTCTGCGTGAGATCGTCACGGTTCTCTTTGTAGTAGTCGGCGACGCGTGAGAGCAGATCTTTGAACCCGGGCAGATTGAAGCGCGGCGCATTGGGAAAATAAGTGCCGCCGAAAAAAGGCTGCTGCGAGGGCGTCAGAAACATCGTCAGCGGCCAGCCGCCTGTCCGTCCGGTCAGCATGTACTGCGCCGACTGATAAATCTGATCTATGTCGGGCCGCTCCTCACGGTCCACTTTGATATTCACAAAGTGGCGATTCATCACCTTCGCGGTCTCGTCATCCTCGAAAGACTCGTGCGCCATGACGTGGCACCAGTGACACGCCGAGTAGCCGACCGAAAGGAGGATCGGCTTGTCTTCTTCGCGGGCGCGTCTCAGCGCTTCCTTGCCCCACGGATACCACTCGACGGGGTTGTCGGCGTGCTGGAGAAGATAAGGGCTCGTTTCGGATGCGAGGTAATTGGGCATTTCGTTTTGAACCGCCGAACCAAGCGCGGTTCAATCGGTGACCGCTCCGTGGCTCGCTGAGGACACGACCTCAGGGGATGTATTTGTCTCGATGAGGAATTAAAATCCCTCAAACATCTCTGCGGCGACTTCTGGAGCTCGCCCCAATCATCCTGAGAGTGCCGTGACTGGTCAAGGAATCACTATGCACAAACTTATCCCGGTCCTTCTTACGTGTTTCGTGTGCGCTGCCGGCCCTGTCTGCGTCCAAGCCTCCGCGCCTCCGGAGCTGTACCGGGCCGCCGTCGACAGCGACGGCGTGCAGCGAGTCCACATCGTGGGCGGCGATTACTACTTCAAGCCCAGCCACATCATCGTGAAAGTCGGGATTCCGGTGGAGTTCATCATGAGCCGCGAAACTGCACTTGTGCCCCACACCTTGGTGCTCAAGGCGCCGGAGGCAGGCATCGCCATCGACGAAGATATGACCACGGAGCCCAAAAACGTAAGGTTTACTCCCAGCGCGGTCGGCAAATATCCCTTCTATTGCCGGAACAAACTGCTGTTCTTCAAAAGCCACCGGGAAAGGGGAATGGAAGGCGTGATCGAGGTGGTTGAATAACGGATGTGCACGGGATTGATCTTCGTGGCCGCGCTGAGCAGCGCCTACCCGGATCCAATCGCGAGCGCGATCGAGCGCTACCGGGCCGTAGAGGCCTACGAGGTCACCCTCAAATCGTCCCACGGGGATGAGGTGGAACACATCCGCTATTACTTCAGGAAGCCTGGCTTCGTGAGAATGGAATTCATCCGGCCCCACAAGGGCGCGGTGCTGGTTTATAACCCAACCACCCGGAAGGCCCGGCTATGGCCGTTTGGTCCCGGGTTCATGGCACTGACCTTAAGCCCGGACAGCCGGCTGATTCAAAGCCCCCTGGGACAAAGAGTGGACCGGTCGGATGTGGCCGCGTTGTTGGAAAACGTTAAAGCGCTCCAGGAGCATGGCAAGATGGAAATCGTGGGCGAAGAGCCGGTGGCCGAACTGCAGGCCCTGCATTTCACGGTCTCTGGGACGGATGGTTTTACCGTGGGGAGCGTGCATCGTTACGACCTGTGGCTGGAAGCTTCGACTCTGTTCCCAGTTAAAGTGGTAAGCCGCGACATCAGGAATCAATTGATCGAAACGGTCCTCATGGAGGACGCGAAGATCAACCCTCCACTACAGGATTCGCTTTTTAACCCATAACGGTTAACACCAACCAGACCCCATGGCGGACTACAAGTTTGTCACCATCTGGCGCATCGAGGCGCCGATCCACGAGGTGTGCGAAGCCATCTCCCATTCCCAGCACTGGCCCAAGTGGTGGCGGGGCGTGGAACAGGTGATGGAGTTGGAACGCGGAGATGCCCACGGGGTCGGTGGCCTGCACCGGTACACCTGGAAAAGCTTGCTTCCGTACCGGCTCACCTTCGACATGCGCGTCACCCGCGTTAAGCCATTGGCAGCCATCGAAGGGGTGGCGAGCGGCGAACTAGAAGGCACCGGGTGCTGGTTCTTTACCGCCGAGGACGGCGTGACCACCATCCGTTATGAATGGCAGGTGCGCACCACCAAGCGCTGGATGAACCTCGTCGCTCCGCTCGCGCGCCCACTGTTCAAGTGGAACCACGACATAGTCATGCAGCAGGGTGGAAAGGGGCTCGCGCGCCTGCTTAACGCCCGGCTCATCAGCATGGCGCACCGATAAGCTTTCCGGTTTTTACCGCCTTTCCAGGTACCGGTAGACTCTGGCCGCAGTGACGCCAAATACCAGGTGGGCGGTGATCGTAATCCAATCGCGCACCTGCGCGAACCACGGAAACAGCGCGGTGAATCCATACAGATTGACCGCATAGAGCGCCAGGCCGAATAGCGCGCCGATCCACAGGCTGGCGCCAGCGCCAGTGCGCGCGAGCACCCACGCCAGCGCTAAACCGTACACGATCGAAAGTGCGCAGTGGATCAGCGCGGAAATCAACATGATGACGGCATCAAACGTGGCGGGCGGAGGCAGCACCCCCTGCCCAAGCAAGATGGCCGCGGTCAACCTCGCATCCCGGAACAGTGCGTGGGGAAGCGCATCCGTGAAGGCTAGCCACAGCAGCACCTGCGCCAGCGCCGAGCCGGCGCCGGCGGCGATCCCTGCCCATATGGCCGCACGCCCGTCGGTAGCGTTGCGGGGCCTGCGTTGACCCGGAAAATTCTGGTCGCCCATACCTGACTTGCCTGTGCCTGGAAGCCGACGAGGTTGCCGGAATGGCTACCTGGGAGATTAACGCAGTAACGCTTCTCAGCCTGACTTACGACTCCGGGGGTTTCCGATTCCGTTGACCAGCAGGCAGCAGATGAGCTCGCAAGAGATTCAATCGGTCACTGCGCCGCGGCTGGCGGAAGACACGAGCTTCGCGTATTTCGCGAGAACCCCGCGAGTATAGCGCTGCGCAGGCGGCCGCCATTGCGCGCGGCGGCGGGCGAGCTCCGAGTCGGAAACATTGAGCCGCAAGAGTCTTTTGTCGGCGTCAATGCTGATCGAGTCGCCCTCGTGAACAAGCGCGATCGCGCCGCCTTCCGCAGCCTCAGGCGCGACGTGGCCGACCACCATTCCCCAAGTGCCCCCGGAAAAGCGCCCGTCGGTGATGAAGCCGACTTTATCGCCCAAACCTTTGCCGATGATGGCGGAAGTCGGCGAGAGCATCTCGCGCATCCCGGGTCCGCCTTTCGGCCCTTCGTAACGAATCACAAGAACGTCTCCCGCGCGAATGCGATCATTCATGATCGCCTCCATCGCGGCTTCCTCTGAATCGAAAACTCGCGCGGGGCCGGTGATCGCCGGCCGCTTCAGGCCGGTGATTTTGGCGACGCAGCCTTCAGGCGCGAGATTGCCGCGCAAAATCGCGAGGTGCCCATGCGGGTACAGAGGTGAATCCCATTGCCGAATGACGTCCTGGTTCTTGTCGGGCGAATCGGGAACGCTGGCCAAATTTTCCGCGACGGTTTTTCCAGTAATGGTCAAGCACTCGCCATGGATCAGCCCATGGTTCAACAGCATTTTCATCACGCGCGGTAAGCCGCCAGCTCGATGCAAATCGGTCGCGACATAGCGCCCGGATGGTTTGAGATCGCACAGCACCGGCACGCGCGCACGGATGCGTTCGAAATCGTCGAGTTTCCACTCGACCTGCGCGGCGTGCGCGATCGCGAGCCAATGCAAGACCGCGTTGGTCGAGCCGCCTGTGGCCATGACCACCGTGATGGCGTTTTCGATCGCTTCGCGGGTCAAAATCTGCCGTGGCAGGATTTGCTTTTTGATCGCGTTGACGAGCATTCGCGCCGACTCGGCGGCGCTGTCGGCTTTTTCGGCGTCTTCATTCGCCATTGTTGACGATCCGGGCAAGCTCAACCCGGCGGCTTCGATGCTCGTTGACATGGTGTTGGCGGTGTACATGCCTCCGCATGATCCCGAACCTGGGCACGCGCGGCGCTCGATCTCTTTGAAATCGCTTTGCGACAACTTGCCGGCGTTGTATTCGCCGACGGCTTCAAAGGCGCTGATGATGGTCAAGTCCTTGCCGTTGTAGTGGCCGGGCTTGATCGTCCCTCCATAGACGAAGATCGCCGGAACGTTCATGCGCGCGATCGCGATCATCGCGCCCGGCATGTTTTTGTCGCAACCGCCGATCACGAGCACGCCGTCCATCCATTCGGCCATGACTGAAGTTTCGATCGAATCGGCGATGACTTCGCGTGACACGAGCGAATACTTCATGCCTTCGGTGCCCATCGAAACCGCGTCGGAGACGGTGATTGTGCCGAAAACTTGCGGCATCGCTCCGGCGTTTTTCAACTCGCGTTCGGCGCGCTCGGCAAGCACGTTCAATCCCGAATTGCATGGAGTGATCGTGCTGTGCGCGTTGGCGACGCCGACCATCGGTTTGTCGAAGTCTTCGTCGCGATAGCCCATCGCGTAAAACATCGCGCGATTGGGAGAGCGGGCGACACCTTCGGTCACGACTTTGCTGCGCGGGTTGTGCGGCATGGCGTTTAAGTGAATTCCTCTATAATCGTGCCGATTCTAAAACTCAAAACTCAAAACTCAAAACTCGTGTTCGTCCATCCTCAGTTCGATCCAATCGCTTTGCACATTGGACCGCTTGCTGTTCGCTGGTACGGACTCATGTACCTGATCGCGTTTCTGCTCGTCATTATTCTGGGGCGCCAGCGCATCAACACTCAGCCGTGGGCAGGCTGGAGCAAATCGCAGCTCGACGACGCGCTGGTCTACGGCGTACTGGGGACCATACTTGGCGGACGCCTCGGCTACGTACTGTTCTACAAGCTCGATTACTATCTAGCTCACCCGGTCGAAATCTTCTACGTTTGGCAGGGCGGCATGTCGTTTCACGGCGGCTTTCTGGGCGTAATAATCGCGATGGCTTTGTTCGCGCGCCGCGCCGGCAAGAAATGGCTGGACGTGACGGACTTCATCGCACCGCTGGTGCCGCCCGGCTTGGCGGCGGGACGCCTGGGCAATTTCATCAACGCGGAATTGTGGGGCAGGCCGAGCGATGGTCCGTGGGCGATGGTCTTTCCCAATGTCGATTCGATGCCGCGCCATCCTTCGCAGTTGTACGAATTCGCGCTCGAAGGTGTGGCGATGTTCATCATTCTCTGGTGGTTTGCTTCAAAGTCGCGGCCGCTCGGCTCTATGTCGGCGCTGTTTCTCATCCTCTACGGCAGTTTTCGTTTCCTTGTCGAATTCACGCGGGAGCCCGACGATTATCTGGGATTGCTTGCGCTCAATTTGACTATGGGGCAGTGGTTAAGCTTGCCGATGATCGCGGTTGGTATCGGACTCATGATGTATGCGTATCGAAAACGCGCGGCTTAATCACTTTCGCGTCTGGCGCGCACTGGGGTGGCTCATGGTCACCGCGATTGTCGTCGTCACTTTGATACCGCCTCCCGACAGAATTCCGACTTTCGCATACAGCGACAAACTCGCGCACTTTAGTGCATATGGATTGCTGATGCTGTGGTTCGCGCAGCTGTACGCCACACGACAGGCGAGAATGTGGCACGCGGCATTATTCGTGGCCATGGGGATCGCGCTGGAATTCTGTCAGGGCGCGCTTGGGTACCGCTCGTTCGAGTACGCCGACATGCTCGCGAACGCTCTCGGCGTTTTTGGAGGCGGGATTCTCGCGGCGACGGGCGGTTTCAACTTTCTTCCCCGCCTCGACCGCGCTCTCGCAAGTTCGCGCGCTCGAAGCTAAAATAAAGCCGTTCGTGGGGACGTAGCTCAGCTGGGAGAGCGTCGCGTTCGCAATGCGAAGGTCGGGAGTTCGATCCTCCTCGTCTCCACCATCTGACAGTTCAAAGCAGTCCAACGAAGTCCAGAATTCCACGGAATGGCAAAACTTCACCATCAGGAGAGCTGAAATGATGATGGAATTTACGGACGAGCTGCATGGTTTTTTGGATTCGATGAGAAAGGATTGGGCGAACGCGCATATGAAACAGAAGTTCGGCCGAAGGAATGCCCGAAGTGCGGTGAATATGATGTGCAGCTTGGCCCAATTCTGCAGGCATGGGCGCAAGGACTGAACCTTGCCCCTAATGATCGTCCTTGAACTATGCGACCTACATGGAAGTGAACGAATGAATTTCGGTACACCGCAGAAACGAAAGAGAGTCCTGACCGCGAAGCAGCTCCGGTTCATAGAAGAATATCAAGTGGATTTGAACGCGACCCAGGCTGCGATACGCAGCGGGTATTCACGGCGACGAGCCGGCGAGATCGGTTACCAACTACTACAAAAAACTACAGTTCAGCAGGCGATTGCTGTCAAGCGAAAGGAACTCTCTCAACAACTAGGGCTAAAGAGTGAACAGATCGTCAGACAAGCCGCGTGCATTGCGTTCTCGGACCTGCGGAAACTGTTCGATGAGTCCGGAGCGCTCAAGCACATCGAGGAAGTTGACAAGGATACGGCTAGCGCGATCGCCAGCATTGAGGTGGTCGAAGCGCGCGGAATGCCTGCCGATGGAACACACGTGCCGCGCTACACCAAGCGAGTGCGGTTCTGGGACAAAAACGCGGCGCTGGAAAAATTGATGAAGTATTTGGGGTTGTTCAAGGAAGACAACAAGCAGAAGGGTGACGCGGTGGGCGATCTTCTAGCGGCAATAGATGGGAAGAGCACTCGACTCACGGTTAAAGATTGACGAGTGCACTACAAGCCCGAGGGGAAGGGCGCAAACGGTCCTGCGCCGACAGCGGCGCTGAGCCCGATGGTCCTCGCGTGCCATTGCATTGAACCTAATCCCTCGTGGTACATCGCTGTGCACTTTACCGAGAGGATGAAACTTGGTGTGCCGCTCGACAACGAGTTGGTTGAGGCCAATTTGGAATTTTCAGAGAAACATGAACGAGGTGAATCCAAGCATTTGGTCATGTCTAGGGATTGTGAGGTAGTGTCTCAGTTTGAGTTTCCGCTATCGACCCAGGGTGTGTGAAAACGCGCTGTCGAATATATTCACCGCATCGCTGCGCGGGAGTTCCGATGAAGCGTTTCATAGAAGGCGTCGACCGAACCCAGAGTACGTTGTTGCCCGAATG
>JBOIGA010000115.1:0-8855 GCA_050741875.1 Burkholderiales bacterium | reverse complement strand
ACCTTGAACAGCTCTGGACGAACAACAACCGTGCGACCGACGGTTCGACACACGTTGACGCTGAATATCTTGAAGTGGTGGCAATTCGCAGCTAAACACGAATTACATATGACATCGCGATGCTGGATCGTTGGCGTTGCGCTCAAAGCATATGATCGGGAGACGCCATGAAAAAGATTTTCGTCAGCTATCGCAGAGAGCCTGATCAGTATGTCGCAGGAAATTTGAGCCGCGAGTTACGCCGCCAATTTGGCGAGTCGCAAGTCTTCCGCGACAAGGAAAGCATCGAGGGAGGCGTGTCGTGGAAGCAGCACGTCCTAAACGAGATAGATCGCGATTCAGTGTTGCTCGTGCTGATCGGCCGCGAGTGGAGCAACGTGCGCGACAACGCCGGAAACCGCCGGCTCGACAACGTCGATGACCCGATACGCCTCGAAATCGCCGACGCTATGCGCGACGGCGCGGCGATCATTCCGCTGTTGCTGGAAAACGCCCTGATGCCGGCGGCGTCTGAACTGCCGCAAGAGCTCGTGCCGCTTGCCGAACTCAACGCGCTCAAGCTGCGCGACGGTGACTGGGAAGCGGATGTCGCGAAAATCGTGCAGCGGCTGGAAAAACTTGGTGCCAAGCGAATGGCGCCCGATTCTCCCTCGGTGAGCGCAAAGCGCAGTGCGAAAGCAATCTGGAGTCTGGTCATCGCCGCGTTGATCGCGATTGGTTTCTTCAATGAGACCAACGATCGAGAAGCGCTCGGCGGTTTTCTCGTTCTGGCCCTCGTCGCCCTCGCGCTCGCCGGCTTCGCGTATTTCGACATCAAGCAGCGGAAGGCTACTGGAAAAGGACTCGCGATCGCGGGTCTTGCCGCCTCTGCGTTGACCGCGATCATGGCGTTGGGCATGCTCATGGAAACGGAAGCACCGAACCAGAGCCTCCGGATCGATCCGCCAGTGCCTACGCAACCCGCTCAGCCGGCGCAGGCGACCGCGCCTTCTCTTCCCGCGCAGTCTTCGCCGCCTTTAACTTCTGCAGACCGTAGCGCCGCTGCGAACTCAAACTCCAGAGATGCTCTTAAGACCTGGGCTGAGAGCGAGGCTGTCGTCACTACAAAAGACGGGGCGGTTACAACGTTGCGCGCGGAAACTCTCAGCAATTGTATTTCCGTGAACCACGAACTCACATTAACCAGCGGACAGGCTGTCCCTTTTGAAAGAATCCAGAGCTTTGAGGTGTTACAGGCAGATCCCTTATTTGCCCCCAATGCCAAAGCTACCTTGCTGATCACACTGCTGGATGGGAAAAGCATCAAAGAGAGCGTTGGCGCCGGATGTGACGTCTTCGGATATAACGATCTCGGTCGATTTACCACATACTTCCAGGATTTGAAGCGAGTGGACTTTCGACGTTAAAAGTTCATCGAATTGGCGCTGTGACCAAACAGCATCCTCAACATCATGCCTTTACTCGCGCAATGAAGCCTCGGATAACACTCATCACTCTCGGCGTTGACGATCTGGACAGGGCAGTCCGGTTCTACCGTGATGGCCTCGGCTTAAAGACCGAAGCCGTTGTCGGCACAGAGTTCGAGTACGGCGCAGTTGCATTCTTCGACCTACAGATGGGGCTCAAGCTCGCGCTTTGGCCGAGAAAGAGTATTGCCCACGATACGGGGATCTCCGTTGGCAGCCCGAGCCCGACTGATTTCACCATTGGGCATAACGTTTCCTCGAAAGTCGAAGTCGACGCGGTGATAGATCAGGCTGAAAAGGCAGGCGCAGTTGTCGTAAAGCCAGCGCACGATACCTTTTGGGGTGGTTACGCCGGCTATTTCCAGGACCCTGATGGGCATCTATGGGAAGTGGCGTGGAATCCGCAGTGGGATATACAGGAGTGAGGTACAACAAGCCCTCGCAGCGGAACGCGCCGGAAGCGGCGTGTCGCTGAAGGGCGCGTTAGACGCGGAGACCCTCTCGCAGGAGCTCAAACATGACAGAGAACAAAAGGACTGTGGAAAGGTACATGGACGGTTTCAGGAAAAGCGACCACGAGCAGATCTTGTCTTGCCTGGCCGATGATGTTGAGTGGGAAATGCCTGGCGCATTCCACTTGGTCGGAAAAGAAGCATTCGACAAAGAGATAGAGAACGATTCGTTTGTGGGCAGTCCGACGATAACCATTACGAGCATGACCGAAGAGAATGACGTAGTCATTGCCGAAGGGGCAGTGCGCTGCGAAAAGCGGGATGGCAGCTTTCTTAATGCAGTGTTTTGCGACGCATTCACTATGCAAAATGCCAAGATCAAGCGCTTGATTACATACCAGGCGGAGCTCAAGTAATGGCGTCAACATGAGCGGCCGGGCAGATGGTAGCAAGTCAGTCCGGGGACATTGGTGACGCCACGTCGCGATCGCCGTTGAAGAAGGAGAAATGGACCGTGACCCCAACCCGCTCATCAACACCGGCCTCGCCGGCTTCGCTCCCGCGCTTTGGCGGTGTGCGCTGGTACCGCTACAAAGCTAAGAAACCGACGCGGTTTCTTTCGTGGAACCAGCTCGATGGTTAGTGGGTTTTCATGCCCCAACAAGAGAAGAAAGATTGAGTCAGAGCTGCTGAAGGCGCCCAGGCATCCGTAGACATCAAGATCGAACCTCAGGACTACGCCAACTTTTTGGGGTGATGCCGAGGATGCGATGGCGCTCCGACGTTTCTGCGCCTGCGGTATTAACATAGCGGCGAAGCGACTTCATAACCTGACACCAGATTGGAGACATGTCATGAAGGCACCGCGTCTGATTGACTTCATTTAGTCATGCGACAGCGCGGGCCGGGCCAGCGGTCTGCGGAACCCACCATGGAACCATCGGCAGTCGTGGACCGATCAACTGAATGGCTCCAGTTAGAGTGGTCAACGGCAACAAGCGCCGTGGCCAACGTGGGGCGGTGAGCTAGCGCAATCCCGGTCGCAAATATGCACCTTCTAAACTAAGGCGCTTTAGCGCGACTGCTCAAATCGCCCAACAAGGTGATTGATCTTGATGAGCTAAACCAGATGAGCATAACCATTCGTCCCATTACTAATGCGGATACCGAAGCGTGCGGGCGCATCATCTACGAGGCTTTTAAACGCTTTCATGACCACCATCGGTTCCCCCCTGATTTCCAAACCGTCGAAGAGGCCGTGCAGCTGGCCGGTATATTCGTCCAACATCCGGCCATCTTCGGTGTCGTGGCGGAGATAGACGGACGGGTCGTCGGCTCCAACTTCCTCGGGGAGCGCAACACCATTCGAGGGGTCGGGCCAATCACCGTCGCTCCAGATGTGCAAGAGCGTGGTATCGGGCGCCGACTGATGGAGGTGGTGATCGAGCGGGGCCGTGATGCGGCCGGCATACGCCTCTGCCAAGACGCCTTCAACACGGGTTCGCTCTCGCTCTATGCCTCGCTCGGCTTCGAGGCGAAGGAGCTGCTCGCCTTAATAGAGGGCACGCCAAAAACGAAAGGGTTGGCGGACTTCGAGGTGCGGCCACTTCGGAGAGAAGACTTAGCGGAGTGCGCCGACCTGTGTAAGCGGGTACATGGCTTCGACCGCGTCGATGAGCTGCGAGACGCACTCGAGTTCTTTTCACCCATCGTTGCCTTGCGCGGAGCCCAAATCGCCGCGTACGCCTCAGCGCCGTTCTACTGGAAACTGAACCATGGCGTGGCCGAGACGGAGGAAGACATGCGCGCGCTGATCATCGGCGCCGCGGCAGTGAGCACACAGCCGCTGGCGATGCTCGTGCCCGTGCGGCAGGCGAACTTCTTCCGTTGGTGCCTGTGCGAGGGATTGCGAGTCATCAAGCCAATGACGTTGATGACAATGGGCATGTACCACGAGCCGAATGGGTGCTATTTCCCTTCAGTCGAATACTGACAAACTACAACTAATTCTCTTTAGAGCTAGTGACGCCAGATCGCTCAATTCGAAGACTCGACAGAATGGCTGTCAAGAATCTTTCCGGAATGGAATAGCGTCAATACGGTCTTTCATGATCGAAGCGGGCGAAAGAGAGGGCTCGCTTGTTGGGCGCCAAATCAGTCTTGTTAACAAAATGGAGGATCAACATGGCAGTTTTAGCAATCTTCACAGGAACCGGCATCACAAAGCAGATGTATGAGGCGTTGCGTCCCGAAGTGAGGTGGGAAACCAACCGTCCAGCGGGTATGCTCTTCCATGCCAGCGCCTTTGACGAGAGCGGAGACATTCACGTGGCGGATGTTTGGGAGTCTGTCGAGACGATGAACGAATTTGTGAGCAATCGCCTTATCCCAGCCATGAAGAAGCTTGGCGTACCACCGCCATCTGTGAGCGTCTTTCCAGCCCACAACATCAATGTGTACCCAGCCGCGCAAAAGTTTTTCCTCAAATAGGAAATAGCGTCAGACACGATCTTACTTGCGAGTTGATTTACCTTACTGCCCAGGAGGCGAAGAAGAAGCTCGTGCTCGTCAAACCTCCGCAAAATCCCGGAGAGAAGCCTTGGTGGAACGAGGACTATACGGGTGCGCGGAAGATGCGTGATCGCGAACTCTTCGCTTAGGCAGACTCCAAACAGCGGACGGATTTCGGCTTAATGGTTCTCCCCGATTATCACGGTGGAAGCATCGTCAATCTGATGGCGACGATCTCCCGCGCTTGCGGCGCGCCGCAGACTTCTTACCCTCCGCTCGATGCTCTCGGTGCGGATAAACTTGAGCGCGCGCGGAACATCATCCTCATCGTCATCGATGGTCTGGGGTACAACTTTTTGATGCAACACGGCTCGTACATGCGCGAGAGAATAACAACGCGCGTGACTTCGCTTTTCCCCTCGACCACGGCGACTGCGATCACCGCTTTCATGACGGGGGTTGCCGCTCAGCAGCACGGACTCACGGGCTGGTTCACCTGGTTTAAGGAAGTCGGAAGCGTCATCGCGCCGCTGCCATTCAAGCCAAGACATAACGGACGGGCGCTCAACGAGAACGGCATACAACCAGCGATGCTGTTTGCGGTTCCGTCGCTCTTCGATTCTCTAAAAGTACCCGCGACCGTGATTTCGCCGAAAAACATCGTCCATTCGGCGTTCAACGTTCGTCATTGCGGCAGGGCACAGCGTGTTGCGTATGACGGGTCGCGGCAATTTTTTCGCGCGATCGAAGCGGCGGCAAAAGCCGATCTGCGCCGCAAGTTCATCTACGCGTATTACCCGGAGCTCGACAGCCTTGCGCACGTGCACGGCATCGGAAGCTGGCAAGTCAAAGATCTTTTCGCCAAGCTCGATTCGCTTTTTGGCGAATTCCTCTCCGCCATGTCCGGAAGCGAAAGCGCCATCCTCGTTTGCGCCGACCATGGTTTCGTCGACATCGAGCACACCATTGAGCTTGACAAGCATCCCGCGCTCGCCGAGACGCTGATGCTGCCGCTGTGCGGCGAGCGGCGTATCGCGTATTGCTACGTGCGGCGCGGTTGCGAGGAACGATTCAAAGCGTACGTCGCCGAGCGTTTTTCCGATTACGTCGAGTTGCGTGAGAGCCGGATGCTGATAGACGAAGGCTGGTTCGGGCTTGGAACTCCACACCCCGCATTGAACGAACGAGTGGGTGATTTCGCGCTCGTCATGAAAGGCCGCTGCGCCATCAAGGATTGGGTGCAAGGCGAAACACGCCATCACCACATCGGCGCCCACGGCGGAGTGAGCGAAGACGAGATGTTTGTTCCGCTCGTCGTTGCCTTTGCGTAATCTGTTGAAACCGAAAGCTCGCGTGCCGTAGAATTCGCGCTTTTGCGCAGCGGGATGTGAGCACGATCGCTTATTCAGGCCGGATTCTGATTCTCGGTTTTGGCTCGGTGGGCCAGGGCGTTTTGCCGCTGCTCGTCAAGCACCTCAATGTGCCGCGCGATCGCATTTCGATCATCGCTGCCGATGACGGCGGCATGGAAGAGGCGAGAGGCTTCGGCATCAGCTTCAGTGTGCGCCCGTTGACCGAAGAAACTTACGCCGGCTATCTCGATTCCGCGCTCTCGCGCGGCGATTTTCTGCTCAACGTGTCGGTGGACGTGTCAAGCGTCGCGCTGATGACCTGGTGCCAGCAGCACGGTGTTCTGTACCTCGACACTTGCATCGAGCCGTGGGCGGGTGGCTATACCGATACTCGGCTCTCTCCTTCGCAGCGCTCGAACTACGCGCTGCGCGAATCGGCGCTCGCATTGCGAAAGAAGTTTCCGCACGGGCCGACGGCCATCGTCACGCACGGCGCCAATCCGGGATTGATTTCGCACCTCATCAAACAGGCGATCGTCAATATTGCGCGCGACACCGGCGTGCTCGTCAGCGTTCCGAAAACGAAACTGGAATGGGCGACGCTCGCTCGCGATCTCAATGTCAAGGTCATCCACGTCGCCGAACGCGACACACAAGTTGGTCATCCACCGAAGCGAGTCGGTGAATTTGTTAACACGTGGTCGGTTCCGGGATTTGTCGGCGAAGGCTGCCAGCCGTGTGAGCTTGGCTGGGGCAGTCACGAGCGGCATTTCCCCGCGGATGGCAAGCGCCACGAATTTGGCGGCGGCGCCGCGATCTATCTGCAGCGTCCGGGCGCTTCAGTGCGCGTACGCAGTTGGACTCCACTCGAAGGGCCTTATCACGGATTCATCATCACCCACGGCGAATCGATTTCAGTCGCGGACTACTTCACGCTGAACGAGGACGGAAAGGTCTACCGTCCCACCGTCCACTACGCCTATCACCCTTGCGATGCGGCGGTCTCTTCGCTACATGAGCTTGCGGGAAAAAACTGGAAATTCCAGGAGCGTTGGCGAGTCATGCGCGAGGGCATCGACAGCGGCGTTGACGAACTAGGTGCGCTCGTCATGGGACACAAGAAGAATGCGTACTGGTTCGGCTCGGTGCTCTCGATTGAAGAAGCGAAGAAGCTTGCCCCCTACAACAACGCGACCAGTCTGCAAGTCGCGGCAACGGTGACCGCGGGAGTAATGTGGGCGATCGAAAATCCGCATGAAGGCGTGACCGAGCCCGACGAAATGCCGTTCGATCGAATTCTCGATATCGCCAGACCCTACTTGGGAAAGCTGACCGGCGCCTACACCGACTGGACTCCGCTCAAAGATCGCGGCATTTTGTTCAAGGAAGACGTGGACGAAACCGACCCGTGGCAGTTCAAAAATTTTCGGGTTGTCTGAACGCATTTCGCGTTTGGTAACGTGAGTCAGCCCCGCGCTTTAAGAGAAGCCCGGACGCGAGTTTCTGTCATCCCACGCGGAGGTCAAGGCGGCGCGCACGACGATTGCTATCTGTGCGGCGGCGCCGGCTGGTATGAAGGTACGAAGCCTGACGAGTGCGACCTTAGTTAGACCCAACGGTCGCAGAAGCTAAATAACATCAGAGTCCATGGTTTCTTTTTCGTCCACGGTTTGCGATGACGATGCCTTCGCAACAAAACGCGCGGCCCAGATTCCGGCTTCGTAGAGCAGCGTGACTTAGGGGATGAAGTCGCGAACCCGCTACCTTGTTACTTCAGCTTCAAAGTCGTAACCATCTGCCTGGCGTTCACGATCTGAGTGTTGCCATGCTTTTCGACCGCCAGCACTCCAGCTTTGTCTCCAGTTACCAGGAACTCCGCCGAGCCAGCTTTCGCCATCGCCAGTAAAAAGTTGTCCCCGGGGTCAGACGATACGTCGACTTTCGGCAACCGCTCGACCAACAGTGCGCGCTCTTGGACACGATTTACGAGCCAACCAATTTCGGCGCGAGCGATGTACTGCCGCACCTTTGGATAACGCGCAACGCGGGTAATCTCATCAATCTGCGCCGCGCTTGATACCAACTCAAAGCGGCCATCCAGCCAAGCGTCAACCAGCTGGTATGGCGGAGTATCGGCCTTGAGTAAGGCGCTGAGGAGAACATTAGTATCGAGGATGACGCGCATGCGCGAATCGCGCCGTTACTTTCCTTTCCTCGGTTTTCCCCACGTGTCCGCGCGGAGCTGGCGGAGGGCATCGTCAATTTCGGCCTCGATCTTCGCCACGGAGACCTTGGAATTCCGCGCCTGAACCTCGGCGACCGTCTGCGCGAATACTTCCTTCTGCACTGCCCGCTCGATGAATTTGGACAAGTCGCCTTTTTTCATCCCACGCTGTGCCAGGAACGAGCGAAGCGAAACGTCTGTCTCCTTCGATACTTTCACGGTCCATCGGATGACATCTTCCATTGCGACTCCTAAGTACTTAGACGTTTATGTGCTTATGCTACCTTTCTTCAGAGCACGCGACAACGGCGGACTACTCTTCAGCCAACGCCTGGGATGATGTCGGCTGCACGAAGCGCGCGACCCAGATTCCGGCTTCGTAGAGCAGCCAGAGCGGCATGGCGAGCAGGATCTGCGAGATCACGTCGGGCGGAGTGAAGATCGCGCCGATGACAAAGGCGCCGACGACGACGTAGGGCCGCGCTTCCTTCAATTGCGCAATGCTCACCGCACCCATGCGCACAAGCAAGATGACGGCAATAGGAACTTCAAAAGTAATGCCAAAGGCAAGGAACATGGTGAGGACGAAGTCGAGGTACTTGCTGATGTCGGTCATCACGGCGACGCCTTCGGGAGCGTACGAGGTCAAGAAACCAAACACGGTCGGAAAAACCACGAAGTACGCGAAAGCCATTCCACAAAGAAACAACAGCGTACTCGCCACGACGAGCGGAACGACGAGTTTTTTCTCGTGTGCATAAAGCCCCGGCGCGACGAACGCCCAAACCTGGAAGAGCACGTAGGGCAGCGCGGCCAGAAAGGCGACCATCATCGTGACCTTGACCGGAAC
>JBOIGA010000114.1:0-8879 GCA_050741875.1 Burkholderiales bacterium | reverse complement strand
TTACTACCTTTAGAAACCTCTGCATAGGTCAGAAAGAGCGCGTCATTGCGAGCGAAGCGCGGCAATCTCACAATTTGCTGTCGAGGGAGCCAAGAGATTGCTTCGTCACTTCGTTCCTCGCAAAGACGACTTATGCAGAGCTTACTTAGCGCTTAAAGCCCGAGCCGCTGCCAGATAGTGCTCGTGAGTCCCGCCTGATTGAGCGTGTAGAAATGCAATCCGGGAGCGCCCGCTTGCAGCAGGCGGTCGCAGAGATCGGTGACCACATCGAGGCCGAAGGCGCGGATCGAAGACGAATCGTCGCCAAAGCTTTCGAGTTTCTTGCGCATCCAGCGCGGAATTTCGGCGCCGCACGCGTCGGAAAATCGCGCGAGCTGCGCGAAGCGGTTGACGGGCATGATTCCCGGAACGATCGGAATGGAAACACCCATGGCTTCGCAGTCGTCGACGAAACGAAAATATGCATCGGAGTTGAAAAAATACTGCGTGATCGCAGCGTTCGCTCCTGCTTCGACCTTGCTTTTGAAAGCGATGAGGTCGTCGCGCGCGCTTTTCGCCTGCGGGTGGGTTTCAGGATACGCCGCCACCTCGACGAAGAAATGGTCGCCGGTGTGCTCGCGGATGAGCGCCACGAGATCGCGTGCATAAAGCAGCTCGCCCCCCGCCGCCAAGCCCGAGGGCAAATCGCCGCGCAGCGCCACGATATGCGTGATTCCGCTTTGGCGATAACGATCGAGGATCGCGATCAAGTCCTTGCGGCTCGCTCCGATGCATGACAAATGGGGCGCCGCCGGATGACCATCGGCCTTTATTTCCAAGACCGCTTCGAGCGTTCGATCGCGAGTCGAGCCGCCCGCACCAAAAGTCACCGAAAAGAACTCGGGCTTTAACTGCGCAAGCTGTTTGCGTGTGGCGCGCAGCTTCTCCACGCCTTCCGGCGTTTGCGGCGGAAAAAACTCGAAACTGAAAACGCGTTTCATGACTGAAACGCGGGACTGAGGGCCGAGGACTGAGGACTGAGGACATTAGCTTGAGGCATTTAGCGCTCATCCCTCTGTCTCTGCACCGCCACGCGCAAGCCTCCGATAACTCGACCCAATTCTTCTGTCGAATGCATGAGAGTATCAAATGCTTCCGCCCTCAAATAGCCGACATCCTTAGCTACGTAGAGCTGCGATCTCAGTTCCGCGCACGATGCTTTTGCCAATACAAGAAACTGATGAAACTCCGCACGCCCCCCGCGCTCGAATCCTTCCGCTATGTTGGACATGATAGAAATCGAAGCCCTTCTGATTTGATCTCGCAAGCCAAAATCTTTTGCAAATGCACCCACCTTGCTGATTCTATAAAATGTCTTGAACCAAGACTCTTGCCTTTTGCCACGCCACCAGGTCCTCGAACCGATCAATCTTGCCCAAAGAATTTGCCGGCTTTGACTCAGTCCTCAGTCCTCGGCGCCCAGTCCTAGTATCTATAGTGCTCCGGCTTGTACGGCCCCTCCTTGGCAACGCCGATATATTTCGCCTGCGCATCGCTGAGCTCGGTCAGCTTGGCGCCGATTTTTTTCAGGTGCAGGCGCGCGACTTTTTCATCGAGGTGTTTCGGCAGCACGTAAACCTTGTGCTCGTATTTCGCGCCGTGCTGGAAAAGCTCGATCTGCGCCATCACCTGATTGGTGAAAGAGTTCGACATCACGAAGCTCGGATGGCCGGTCGCGCAGCCGAGGTTCACCAGCCGCCCTTCGGCGAGCACGATCAGACGTTTGCCGTCGGGGAACACGACATGGTCGACTTGCGGCTTGACGTTTTCCCAACGGTATTGCTTGAGTGCCGCGATCTCGATTTCGGAATCAAAGTGCCCAATGTTGCAAACGATCGCGTTGTGTTTCATGCGCTGCATGTGCTCGTGCGTGATGACGTGATAGTTGCCGGTGGCGGTGACGAAAATGTCGGCCTTGTCGGCGGCATCGTCCATCGTCACCACGCGATAACCTTCCATTGCCGCCTGCAGCGCGCAAATCGGATCGATCTCGGTGATCCACACCGTCGCGCCGAGGCCGCGCAAACTTTGCGCGCAGCCTTTGCCGACGTCGCCATAGCCGGCGACCAGGCAAATCTTGCCGGCAATCATCACATCGGTCGCGCGTTTGATTCCGTCCACAAGCGATTCGCGGCAGCCGTACAGATTGTCGAACTTGGATTTGGTCACCGAGTCGTTGACGTTGATCGCTGGAAAAGGCAGCTTCCCTTCTTTCTGCAACTGATAGAGCCGCTTCACGCCGGTCGTTGTTTCTTCGGTCACGCCTTTGATCGCGGCGAGTCTTTTCGCGTACCAACCGGGAGCAGAATCGAGACGCTTTTTGATCGCCGCGAACAAAGCGTGCTCTTCTTCGTTATTCGGACTGGCAACGACGCTCGGCTCTTTCTCGGCCTGCGCGCCCAGCATCACGAGCAGCGTCGCATCGCCGCCGTCGTCCAGGATCATATTGGCGTCCTCACCATCCGGCCAACTGAAAATGCGATGGGTGAACTCCCAGTATTCGTCTAGCGATTCGCCCTTGTAGGCAAAAACCGGCGTGCCATTCGCCGCGATCGCCGAAGCGGCGTGGTCCTGCGTTGAAAAAATGTTGCACGAAGCCCAGCGCACTTTGGCGCCGAGCGCTTCGAGCGTCTGGATCAACACGGCGGTCTGGATCGTCATGTGCAAGGAACCGGCGATGCGCGCGCCCGAAAGCGGCTTCGTCTTGCCGTATTCCTCGCGCACGGCCATCAACCCCGGCATTTCGGTCTCGGCGATGGCGATTTCCTTTCGCCCCCACTCGGCGAGCGAAGTATCGGCGACGTGATGGTCGGGAGACGAACTCGTTTTTTGCATTACAGCGGACATAAGAATCTCCTTTTATAAACGGAGCGCCCAATAAAAAAGCGCTCCAGACCGTTTAAGATCTGAGCGCCGTTTTATACTTCTCTGAGCCTGGCCCCGATTCGACGGGGGTCGCAACGCTCCTCAGCGGAAAAATTATAGCGCGCGGTTCAGTGCGCGCTCAAGCGATCTCGCGTTGAAGCCGCGAAGCCGCAACGCCGGAATCGCCGCGCAAGGCTTCGACCTTGTCCATCGCCTCCCAGGTGAATTCGGGCTCGTCGCGGCCGAAATGACCGTAAGCCGCGGTCTTCGCATAGATGGGACGCAGGAGATTCAACGATTGAATGATGCCTTTTGGACGCAAATCGAAATGCGTTTCGACCAGATTGCACAACTTCTCATCGCTCACCTTGCCCGTACCGAAAGTGTTCACCATGAGCGACACCGGCTTTGCGATGCCGATGGCGTAGGCGACTTGCACGAGGCAGCGCGAAGCCAGCCCTGCGGCAACGATATTTTTCGCGACATAGCGTCCGGCGTATGCGGCCGAGCGGTCCACTTTCGACGGGTCTTTTCCCGAGAACGCGCCACCGCCGTGCGGCGCCGCACCGCCGTAAGTGTCGACGATGATCTTACGGCCGGTGAGACCGGCGTCGCCCATCGGGCCGCCGATGACGAAACGTCCGGTTGGATTAACCAGATAGCGCGTTGAGCTAAGCATCTTCGCGGGGATGACCGGCTTGATGACTTCTTCGATCACCGCTTCGGAGAGCGCGGCGTGCGAAATGTCGGGATGATGTTGAGTGGAGACGACGACCGTGTCGACGCTCTGCGGGCGTCCATTCACGTAACGCACCGTCACCTGCGATTTGGCGTCGGGACGCAGCCACGACAATCTGCCGTCCTTGCGCAGTTCGGATTGCCGTTGCATGAGCCGATGCGAATAGTAAATCGGCGTCGGCATGAACTGCGGCGTTTCGTCGCACGCGAAGCCAAACATCAGGCCCTGGTCGCCGGCGCCTTGTTCAAGGTCGAGGCCCGAGCCTTCATCGACGCCTTGCGCGATGTCCTGCGATTGTTTGCCGAAAGTGACCAGCACCGCGCACGTGCGGTAATCGAAGCCGATTTCGGAACTGTCGTAGCCGATTCGCTTGATCGCGTCGCGCACGACCAGGTTGTAATCCACCGTCGCGCCCGTGGTGATTTCGCCGGCGACCACCGCGAGACCGGTGGCGACAAGCGTCTCGCACGCTACGCGCGAGCGCGGGTCCTGCGCTAAGATAGCGTCGAGGACTGAGTCTGAAATTTGATCGGCGACCTTGTCCGGATGCCCCTCTGAAACCGATTCGGAAGTAAAAAGAAACTCGCTCATTTTATTTTGTCGTCATTGAAAGAAGGCGTCAGGATAACAAAATTAGCCGTCGCATGACACGTCAGCAAATCCGCACGCTCGGTGTAAGAGCGCCGCGCGAACCCGATAGTTCCAACGGCGATTCGTTCAAGGCGACATGAAGCGATTACGCGCGGCGGTCATCGGCGTCGGTTATCTCGGCGCATATCACGCCCAGAAATACTCCGAGCTCGAGGACGTCGAATTCGCTGGAGTCGCCGACGTCAACGCGAGCCGCGCGACGCAGATCGGCGCGCAGTATGGCGTGCCAAGTCCCGATGATTATCGTGAGTTATTCGGCCACGCCGACCTCGTTTCGATCGCGGTGCCGACCGAAGCGCATTACACCGTCGCGCGCGATTGCCTCAACGCCGGGCTTCACATACTCGTCGAAAAGCCGGTCACCGAAACGATCGAGCAAGCCAATGAATTGATCGCGCTTGCTAGAAAGACCTCCCGCGTGTTCCAGGTCGGCCATCTCGAACGCTTCAATCCCGCGCTCATCGCGCTTAAAGACGTGCTCTCCGCGCCGCTCTTCATCGAATCGCACCGCATGGCGCCTTTCAAGCCGCGCGGCCTCGATGTCAACGTCGTGCTCGATCTCATGATTCACGACATCGACGTCATCCTCAATATGGTGAAGAGCCCCCTCGCCGAAGTCCGCGCAACCGGCGCCGCGATCTTGACCAGCGGCGTTGACATCGCCAATGCGCGAATGGAGTTTGAAAACGGCTGCGTCGCCAACGTGACGGCGAGCCGTGTTTCCCGCGAGCAGTTGCGCAAGATCAGAGTCTTTCAGAGCGCCGATTACATTTCAATTGATTTTCTCGAGCGCAAGATCGCGATCGTGCGCAAAAGCAAAGAGCCCGAGCAGTTCGAGGTAGAAAACAAAACCTTCGATCAAGAAGACGCGCTCAGAAGCGAAATCCGCGCTTTCGTGAACGCGATCAAGAATGGCGTCGCCCCCG
Organism: Burkholderiales bacterium; assembly: GCA_050741875.1. Lineage (GTDB taxonomy): Bacteria > Pseudomonadota > Gammaproteobacteria > Burkholderiales > JBOIGA01 > JBOIGA01. Next base: position 3,659 of record JBOIGA010000114.1, on the reverse strand, counting down.
CCGTATCAGGCATCGACGGCAAACGCGCGCTCGAAGTTGCGCTCATGATCACCGAGCAAATGGGCAAAAAAACGTGAGGAGTGAGGGGCAATCAAAGTCTCGGCATAGACCAGTTTTTTCATCCCTCATCCCTCATCCTTCATCCCTCACTGAGTAATGTGGGCTCGCCTTGTTGTCGCTTCGCTTTGGCTCCTGCATTTTCTTCCGCTGCCGCTGCTGGCGAGATTGGGCGAAGGCTTCGGCATGCTCGCCTATGCCTTTGCCCGCGAGCGCGGCCGAGTTGCGCGAATCAATCTCAAGCTGTGCTTTCCCGAATTGAGCGACACCGCGCGCGAACGCCTGCTCAAGCAGCACTGCCGCGCGTTTGGCCGTGGCGCGCTTGAGAATGGGATAGCTTGGTGGGCATCGAAGGCGAGATTGCAGCGCGTGTGTCAAATCGAGGGGATCGAGTACCTGGAAAAGTTTCTGGGCAAGCCGCTCATCGTTCTCGCGCCGCATTTCGCCGGCCTCGACATCGCGGGAATCCGCTTGAGCAGCGAGTATCCGGGAGTTTCAATGTACCGGCGACCGAAAGACGACTTCCTGAATGATCTATTGCTTCGCGGCCGCAAACGTTTCGGGATGGCGACCATGGTCCCGCACCGGCAGGGTTTGAGGCCGGTCGTGAAAGCGATCAGGAACGGTTTGCCTTTCTACTATCTTCCTGACCGCGATCACGGCGAACGCGATTCGGTGTTCGCGTCTTTTTTTGGTGTTCCGGCCGCGACAGCGACGACCTTGTCGCGCTTGGCCAGGCTCACGCACGCGGCGGTGGTGCCTTGTGTTGCGCGGCAACTAAGTAACGGGTACGTTGCGCGCTTTTATCCCGCCTGGGACGGCTACCCGAGTGGAGACGATGCCGCCGATGCCGTGCGCATGAATGCCTTTATCGAGGAGCGGATTCGCGAGATGCCCGAGCAGTACTTCTGGAACCAGAAGCGATTCAAGACACGACCGCCTGGAGAGAAAGAATTCTATTAGGTCAGGACTGAGGACTGAGGGTTCAGGACTGAGTGAAAATGCATCCCACACTCTTCGTTCCCCTCGGCGGGAAGAAGATGATAGCGTAAGGAGGAAGCATCCGCGAACGGCAGAAGCGGCTGCAAGCAGCCGCGTTGACCCAGAGGCAGTCCCGACTATTAGTCGTTCATGAAACTTAAGTTCACAAAGATGCAGGGCTTGGGAAACGACTTCGTCGTATTCAACGGAGTCGAGCAGATGATCGCGCTCGGTTCCCAACAAGTCCGGAGCATCGCCGACCGCAGATTCGGCGTGGGCTGCGATCAGGTGCTGGTGCTCGAAGCTCCACAAAGCGCAAACACCGATTTTCGCTTTCGTATCTTCAACTCCGATGGCGGTGAAGTTGAGCAGTGCGGAAACGGCGCGCGCTGCGTCGCTCGTTTCGCGCATGATGTGGGGCTGACCAGCAAGGAAGAACTGCGGCTCGAATCGTTGGGTGGGACCATCTCGGCACGGCTTGAAGCGGACGGGCAGGTGACGGTGAACATGGGAGTTCCTCGCTTCGAGCCGGCAGAAGTTCCATTCAAAGCCGAGCGAAAACAAAGCACCTACGTTCTTCGGGTCGGAGACGAAACGCGCGAGTTCTCGGTGCTGTCCATGGGCAATCCGCACGCCGTGCAAAGAGTCGACGACGTCGAAAAAGCGCCGGCCGCCGAGGAAGGTTCGCTGATCGAGAGGCATTCGGCCTTTCCGAACGGCGTCAACGCCGGTTTCCTGCAGGTTCTCGACCGCTCGCACGCGAAAGTACGCGTGTTTGAACGTGGCGTGGGCGAGACATTGAGCTGCGGAACGGGGGCTTGCGCTGCCGCGGTCGCAGGGATCGCGCTTCGATTGCTTGACGGCGCGGTGACGATGCATACTCGCGGGGGGAACTTGCACATCCGTTGGGCCGGAGAAGGGCAGCCGGTCTGGATGAGCGGCCCGGCGGAAACGACCTTCACCGGCGAAATCGAAATCTAAGGAAAACTTAATGGCTTTACGCTCTAATGAAGTGGCGCACTATCTCGAGCGCCATCCCGAATTCTTCGAGGAACACTCTGAAATGCTTTCGACCATGACGATCCCGCACCCCGACGGCGGGCGCGCCATTCCGCTGGTCGAACGGCAGATCCTGTCTTTGCGAAAAAAAAATCGCAACCTCGAAGCCAAACTCAAGGACCTGATCGCATTCGCCGAGGAAAACGACGGCATCGCCGAGCGCGTGCACCGCATGGCGATTTCGCTGTTGCGGGCGCAATCCCTGGAAGCACTTTTGCAATCTTTCTATTTCAACCTGCGCGAGGATTTCTCGATACCGCACATGGGATTGCGTTTGTGGGGGGTAGCAGATCCGCCCAAGCTGCCTGAATTCGTCGTCAACACCACGAACCAGAGCGAATGGTCGCTGCCGCATCCCATCTGCGGACCGCATAACTGCCCGGGCACTTCGTTGTGGTTTCCCGAGGCCATGCCGCATCTAAAATCGTTCGCCAATGTCCCGATCACGGGCGAACGCGTCCAAGGCCTGCTCGTTCTCGCCTCCGAAGATCCGCAGCGCTTCTATCCGGAGATGGGAACAGTCTACTTGAAGCGCCTGGGCGAACTCTTGAGCGCTTCCGTTTCGCGTTTTATCGGAGAAAAGTGAAGAGTTTCACGCGGTCCTCAAATTCACTGGTTCCCGGCTTCCGCCGGGACAAGCCTCAGTCCTATATGGCGGCATTCTTGTCTCATCTCACGAGTGAACGGCGCCTGAGCCCGCACACGGTAAAAAGCTATGGGCGCGACATCGCGGCGCTCTTAACAAATACGCCGCCGCTGTCCGAGCTTTCCGAGCACGACGTTCGCCGGTGCATCGCCCTCCTGCATGGCCGCGGTCTTTCGGGCCGCTCGCTCGCCCGAATGTTGTCGGCGTGGCGCGGCTTTTTTGCTTTTCTCATCCGCGATCACGGCTTTGAAAAGAATCCCGCCATGGGGATTCGCCCGCCGAAAGGCGGAAAAACTCTGCCCTCGGCTTTATCGCCCGACGCCGCGTCGCAGCTCATGCGGATGGAGCTGGACGATCCGCTCGCCGTGCGCGACCGAGCGATCCACGAGCTTTTCTATTCGTCCGGATTGCGCCTGGCCGAACTCGTCGCCCTGAAGCCCGAAGACCTGAGCGATGGAATGGTCAAAGTGACGGGTAAAGGAAACAAAACGAGGCTCGTTCCGGTCGGCTCGCGCGCGCTCGAAGCGCTGGAGCAATGGTTGGTTACGCGCGCGCGAATCATCAAGCCGGGGGAAAAAGCGCTGTTTTTGAATTCGCGTGGAACAAGGCTATCGCCGCGCACGATCCAGGCGCGAATGAAGGATTGGGCGTTAAAGCTTGGGCTCGCCCAGAACGTGCATCCGCACATGCTCCGTCACTCGTTCGCGTCGCACGTGCTGCAATCGTCGGGCGATCTGCGCGCCGTGCAGGAAATGCTCGGCCACGCGAGCATTGCTTCGACGCAGGTGTATTCGCATCTTGACTTTCAAGCTCTGGCGAAAGTCTACGATGCGGCGCATCCGCGGGCGAAAAAGAAGACAGAATAAGCTCCGTTCAGCGATGCGTCGGCGCAGAAGCTCCTTTACCACATTCGGTC
>JBOIGA010000113.1:0-8946 GCA_050741875.1 Burkholderiales bacterium | reverse complement strand
TGGCGCTGATGAAGCGCATGTCCACCGCCTCTTCTTGCGTCGAGCCGACCTTGCGAACCTTTTTTTCCTGGATAGCGCGCAGCAGCTTCACTTGCATGAGGATCGGCAAATCGGCGACCTCATCGAGAAACAGAGTCCCACCCCGCGCCGCCTGAAAAAATCCTTCGCGGTCGCCTTCCGCTCCGGTAAACGCGCCTTTCTTGTAACCGAAGAATTCGCTTTCCATCAGCGTTTCCGGGATCGCCCCGCAGTTGACAGGAACAAAGGGCTGATCGGCGCGCGCGCCCTTCTGGTGGATGAGGCGCGCCGCGCGCTCTTTGCCGCTCCCCGATTCTCCGCTGATGTGCACCGGCGCTTCCGAGCGCGCGAGTTTTTCGATCACAGCGCGCACGTGACCGATCGCCGCGGACTGTCCGAGGAGTGCGCGGCCGTCATCCTTTTCCGGCGCCGCGGGAGCGGGGAGTTTGAGCGCCGACTTGACGAGGGCGCGGATGTTTTCGAGCGAAACCGGCTTGGCGAGATAATCGAAAGCGCCGGCTTTCAGCGCCGCGACCGCGTTCTCGGCGCTGCCGTGCGCGGTAATGACGGCGACGGGCAGATCGCTGCAGTTCGCTCCGATATGCTGGACCAGATCCAAACCGGGGCCGTCGGGAAGTTGCATGTCGGTCAGGCACAGGTCGAATTGTTTAGCGCGCGTCAGCTCGATGGCGTCACGCAAGGTCGTCGCACGCTCGACGTCGAGGCCCATACGAAGCAGCGTCAATTCGAGCAGTTCGAGGATGTCGGCTTCGTCGTCCACCACAAGCACATGGCGCCGGGACTCGCGTTCTTTACGCTTCACCAGACACTCCTTTGCATATCACCGAAAACTGGGCCCCGCCCTCGCCCGGAACGTAATCGAGAGTCGCGCCGTTTCCCTCGCACACTTCCCGCGCTATGCATAAGCCCAGACCCGTCCCCGACGAAACCGTAGTGAAGAAAGGCTCGAACAACTGTCCGCGCAGCGCTGGCGGAACTCCCCGTCCGTCATCCTTGATCGCGAATCTTACCGTATTATCCATGCCCCCCGCGTCAACGGTGAACGTGATGCTGCCAGGAAGTTTCTGGCAATGGCGCAAAGCGTTGCGCGCGAGGTTCCATAGTACCTGGTTGAAGTGCGTGCGGTCGAAAACGATTCCGCGCTCGGTGTTGAGCTCGATCGCAAAAGTATCAGGCGGTGTCTTCTCGATATTGGAAAACTCCTTGATGAACTTCGCCAGGAACGCCCCCGGGTCGATGGTCTCGGGCTGACCGTGGTCCCAGCGTCCGAGCTTCAGCACCTCCTGCACCATGCGGTTTAGGCGCTGAGTGTTGTCGCTGATGATCTGCATCAACCGCGACTGGGTCGAGCTGTAATCGGACTCCTCCTGCAGGAGTTCGGTCGCGTGACTGATGGCGGAAAGCGGATTGCGGATTTCGTGCGCGATGCTTGCGGTCAGGCGGCCGAGCGCGGCGAGTTTGAGCTGCTGAGCTTGCGCCTGCACCCGCCGCAGGTCCTCGAGAAAGATGACGGCGCCGAAATAGTGCTGGCGTCCAACGCGCATAAACCGCGGGTGAATCGGGTTATGCGTGACCGTGCTCATCAAGGGTTCGAAACTCATCGCGGGGTTACGCCGCCATTCACGCAAACGCTCGGCCAGCACCGGGGAATATTCACGCAGCAATTGTTCCTTGCCCGGCCCCGCGCCAAACAATTTCTCGGCGGCGAGGTTGCGCTGCCGGATGACGCCTTTTTCGTCGACGACGATGACGCCGTCGCGCATGTCTTCGATCACGAACTGGCTGACCTGCCCAAGATTGGCGAGATCGATCTCGCGCTTGGCCGCGAGTTCTTCGGCGCCGGCCGTGTGTTTAGCCAGCGTATGCGCGACCCAGGCAGTGGCGAAATAACCGATCGACAGCAGACCCGCTTGCACGTACTGGCCGAGCGGAGCGGACAAAGCGGCGACTTCGTAGGCGCTCTCGCCGAGCACGCACACCGAGGCGAGAGCCGCGTAGAACACGCTCATTTTCCCGCGCGAAAGGGAACCCGTGGCGGCGAGCGAAGGCAGCAACAGCAGGCTAAGTCCGCTGGTGATGCCACCGCTCGCGTACGTCAGAAGCACGATGAAAGCGATATCCCCACCCATGATCAGCGCGAGCTGGCGGGAAAACGCGGGCCAGCGAAGCTCGATCAGGAAGAACGAGACGAACGAAGCGGCGAGATAGGCCGCGGCAAGATAAATGAACAGCGGATGATTGCGCGAACCGAAAGTGAGACCATCGCCAACAATGACCGCCGTGACCAGCAGCACGAAGGCGACGACGAAGCGATAGCCGTTGAAGTAGGAAAGCGAGCGCCACGATTCGGGAGCGAAAGCGCGAGCGCCGCGCGCGGCGAAACTAGCCATGCGGACTACGAACCATTCTTCTGTTGGTGCAGCTGCCGGTGCGCTTCCGAGCAGAAAAAGCTGCCGCGCACGATCAGGCTTTCGCTCTTGGGCAGATGAACCCCGCACTGCACGCAGCGGACCATGTCTTCGCCTGGGGCAGCCTGGCGCGGTTTGGGAGCGCTTCGGCCATAACCTTTCCAAATCCAGATCGCCAAAGCGATCACGGCAATAATGACGAGCAGCTTGAGCATGCTTTCAGGTGTCGGGTGTTTGGGAAACGAATAATAAACGAGTGACTAGAAAGCAAGAACCGCAATAGCCTTCCCTCATATTTCCTCCCCTCAGCGGGTTGTCTTCACTCCCCTGTCCTCACTCCTGCCGCCAATTTCCGCCAGGCGCGCGTCCGGTTCCTTCCCGCGCGCGAAAAAAGCGGAAAGCGGAAGATTCATCTTGTTCTCGATCTGCGACGCCAGGTCGCGACTCAGGCTCGCAAGCTCACTGTCGCGCTCGCGCGCAGTCTCGAAAGCATCCGGCTCAAATACGAACAGGCGATAGACGTCGGCCACTTTAATTTCCCCCGCCGCACGCGACAAGGTCATGCCGCCGCCTATGACTGGCCGCACCCAGCCCGCGGCGCTCAAGCGCGCGATGATGCCCTCGATGTCCTCCAGCTTGAACCGGATCCGCTCTTTCAATTGCGCGGTGGTGAGCACCGATCCCGTCAGATGCGCGTCGTGGAGCGATTTCAAAACCTGGAGCGCCGCGTAGAACTCGCCGGCCGGTCCTGTGCGCATGCGCCACACCTGATCCTGCCAATACGGCAAACAAGCCGCGATCACCGCTCCCGCGAGCACGATGAGCCACGACAAATAAATCCACAGCAGAAATATCGGAAACGACGCAAACGTCCCGTAGATGAGCTGGTAAGTCGGAAACTGGGAAACGTAGAGCGCGAAGCCGCGCTTCATTCCCTCGAAGGCGAGGCCCGCGACGATTCCGCCGATCAACGCGTGAACGAGCCGGACATGCCGATTGGGGACCACCCAATAGAGCCAGGCGAAAGCGAAGCAAGTGAGCAGAGTCGAAGTCCACTTCAGCATGACGACTCCGGCGCTTTCGAGCCCGCCGAAATAACCCAGCGATAGCGTGACCAAGGTCGAGGTAATCGAGAGGCTCGCGCCGATTAGAAGCGGACCAATGGTCAACACCGCCCAGTACATGAGGATCTGATGCCGCAGCGGGCGCGGCCGCGATACTCGCCATATTTCGTTGAACTCGCTATCGATCGTCATCATGAGCATGACGGAAGTGACCGCAAGCCCAGCGATTCCGAGCGCGGTCAATCTTGCCGCGTTGTCGGAGAATTGCTGCATGTAGACGGTGATGATTCTGCCCGCCGCTTCGGGAACGAGATTCTCCAGAAGAAAAACTTTGACCGGAGTGGAAAAATCCGCGAACGTCGGAAACGCCGCCATCACGGTAAAGACGATCGTAATCAGCGGCACCAGCGCGAGCAGCGTCGTGAACGTCAAGCTTCCAGCGGTCTTCAGGCAGCGGTCGAAGTAGAAACGCAGCCAGACGAAGCGTAAAAAGCTTCCCAGGGTCTTGAGCCGATCGCGCAACGTTTGCATGGCCCTATAATAAGACTCGCCGCGGTGCCATGAAAGAAATCCTCGTCCTCTACTACAGCCAGTCGGGTTCGGTGAAGCAACTCGCGCAGTTCGTCGCTCGCGGAATCGGCGAGGTGCAAAATGTGACCGCACGCGTTCGCACGGTCCCCAAGGTTTCGACGGTATGTGAGCAGGTCGCGCCCGAAGTTCCCGATTCCGGCGCGCCCTACGCCGAATTGAAAGACCTCGAAGAATGCATCGGGCTCGCGCTCGGCAGTCCGACGCGCTTCGGCAACATGGCGGCGGCGCTGCGCTATTTTCTCGATGGCACGAGCGAGCTTTGGTTGAAAGGCGCGCTCGCGGGAAAGCCGGCCGCCGTCTTCACTTCAACGGCGAGCATGCACGGAGGACAGGAAACGACGTTAATCTCGATGATGCTGCCGCTCCTGCACCACGGCATGCTGATGGTCGGCATTCCCTACACTGAGCCCGAGCTTGTTTCCACCAAAAGCGGCGGCACACCTTACGGCGCCTCCCACGTCTCCGGAATGGCGGGAGATCAGCCTATTACGAGCGAAGAGAAGAAGCTCTGCCTCGCTCTCGGCCGCAGACTCGCGGAATTCGCGGTTAAGCTGTCGCCGATCAGCGACGGAAGATCCAGAGAATCACGCTGATTACAAGCGAAACGACGATGCAGGTCGTGATCGGGAAGTAAAAAACCGATCCTTTGCGCTCGATGCGAATGTCGCCAGGCAAATGGCCCAAGCCCAGCTTCTCAACCAGCGGCCAGGCGAGACCAAGAACGAGCAGGATAATCCCGATCGTTATGAGCCACTTTGACATTGCGATGTCATTTTCTTGTTGAACTTCCGAGAACGTCGAGCGGTCAACGCGTACATAGACCGTGGTAGGGCGGTCTATCGACTAGCGTGCCTCGTACCCACGCGTACTAAAACTACAAAGGAGAACCACGAATGACAAAGCAAATTATAGCCGCACTCGCTCTCGCCTTCGGAACCACGGCCGCTTTCGCCGCTGACCAACCAGCGAAGGACGCAGACAAAAAACAGCCCGCAACAGAAGCGATGGATAAGAAAGCAGGTGCAGGCGGGCAGGACGTAGTAGACCAAGGCAAAACGCCTGTTCCAACAGCCGCCAAGGAGACTGGGGCGGAAAAGGACAAAGGGCAAACCGCCGGCCGAGAAGCTGACGCGGGCGCCGCGGGCAAACCCGCCGCAGCAGGTCAGGGACGCAACTGGGACGCCATTGACAAGGACAACAACAACCTGGTCTCGGCCGAAGAGATGGAGTCCTGGCTAAAAGCCAATCCTGGGCCGTCGGCCGGCAGCGCTGGCAAGGAAGGAAAAGACGCTGGCAAGGAACCGGCCGCTAAGGAACCAGCCGCCGACAAAGAAAAGAAACAGTAATCGTTCTTGAAAAACCGGAGCCTTGCGCTCCGGTTTTTTTTGTCTTACTGGAGCCTTTGCGCTTTATTCAGCGCCAGGGCGGCGGAGATGTGCGCTAGGTGAGTCAAGGCTTGCGGAAAATTGCCCAGCATCTCGCCGGTCGAAGGATCGAATTCCTCGGCGAAGAGCCCAACGTCGTTGGCGCAGCGCATGACGCCATCGAAAACCCGCTTTGCTTCGTCACCTCTGCCTTGGTACGCAAGGCATTCCACCAGCCAAAAAGTGCAAGCGAGAAAAACCCCCTCCTTGCTGGGAAGGCCATCCGCGTTGCGATAACGCAGAATCAACCCGTCCTCGCTTAAGTCTTCACGAATTGCGTCAGACGTGCGCATCATTCGTGCATCGTCGTAGGCGACAAACTCCACGTCGGGCAGCAAGAGCAGGGCCGCGTCCATTTCCTTTTCATTGAACGCCTGGACAAAAACACCGCGTTTGGTGTCGTAGCCACGGCTTTCAATCGCCTTGCGGATTTCCTCACGGATTTCCTGCCAGCGCCCGATGGGAGCGTCGAAGCCATGTTTCTTCGCCAGATGGATACCGCGGTTGAGCGTCGCCCAGCACATCGCCTTGGAATGCACGAAATGCTTTTTCGGTCCGCGCACTTCCCAGATTCCACGGTCGGGGTCGCGCCAGCGCTTTGCCGCTTCCTCGACGAGCGCGCGCAAGAAAGTCCAGTAGTGTTCTTCGGGAGAATTGCCGCGCTCGCTCCAGCGCCACGCAAGCTCGAGCACGAAGCCGTACATATCGAGCTGAAATTGCGCGTCGGCGGCATTGCCGATCCGCACGGGTTTGGCGCCGCGCCAGCCTTCGAGGAAGTCGAACTCGATTTCGGTCAAGCGCCGCCGTCCATCGATGCCGTAGACAACCTGTAGCTGGTTCGGGCTGCCGGCGCTGCTGCGTTGAATGAAGCGGCGAAATGCGTTGGCTTCCGCCGCGCAACCCAGATCGGCAAGCGCGTGGACGGTGAATATCGAATCGCGAATCCAACTGAAGCGGTAATCCCAGTTGCGTTCTCCGCCCAGTGCTTCCGGGAGCGACGTCGTGGGAGCGGCGATGATCGCTCCGGTGGGCGCATAGCCCATCGCTTTGAGGACGATCGCCGAGCGCACGACGCCGGCCCCGTCGTCGTCGCGATATTTCGTTTTCGCGCTGAACGTTTTCCACCAGACAAGAGTTTCTTCGAGCATGCAATCCACGCGGTTGGCGTCGAACGGCTCTTCGTCTGGATCGTCGAGCTCTTCGGGCGGGCAATGCCACAGCGAAAACCGCGCGCGTTCTCCCGCTTCAAGCGTCACGCGCGCGAAAAGATCGTGCTTGCCTTCAAGCGCGAGCGGAACGTCGCCCGAAATGTACAAACCTTCGTTGCTCGCAACTGCGGTGAAGCGGTTCTCGCCGCACGGATTGATCCAGGGGCTGATGGCGCCGTAATCGAAGCGTGGCGAAATTCGCACGTGGAATTCGATCTGCCCGGAAACACCCTCAATGATGCGCAGCAACTGGCGCCTGGGATTCGTCCGGCCGCCTTCGCGCATGGCGAAAAAATCAATGAGGCGAGCTTCGCCCGAGCTAGTGCGGAAAGTGGTGATGAGCACGAGCGTCTCTCGATGGTATTCGCGGCTCACCGAGTATTCGTCTACGGGAGCGATCGCGAAACATCCGCCTTTGTCCCAATCGAGCAGACGGCCGAAGCAACTGTCGGAATCGAAACGCGGCATGCAGCACCAGTCGATCGAACCATTCTTGGAAACGAGCGCGCTCGAATGGCAGTCGGCGATCAGCGCGTAATCGGCGATGGGAGGATAGCGCTGTTCTGAAGCCATGCCTGATTGGGCAGACGATTGCTCGAGTGGTTCGTCTTTATCGCCATTCCGGCGGGGCCTGCCCCGGCAGGAAGTAAGCCGGGGCCGGAATCCAGTGCCAGCATTGAAAACCACAGGGTCCCGGCCCCGTATCGCGGTACCGGTCAGGCGCCGGGACGACGATGTGTTAGTCAGGTTTGCGACGCTGAAAAAAACGCAGCCCGAACGAAAGTTTTTCTCTTTCCTGAATCCTGAAGTTAGTGCAACAGACTCAGCGCGACCTCGACTCGGTGCGCTTCGGCGAATTCGCCGGATTCGAGGTAGAGCACCCCTAATTGCGTCCAGCCGCCGACGTGCGAAGGATCGTACTTGACCGCTTGGTGAAACGCCGAGATCGCTTGCGCGTTCTGGCGCAGTTTTGCGTACGCCTTGCCGAGCGCGATCCACGCTTCGGGATTGAAATTTTCCGATAGCGCCCACTCCTGCGCGAGTTGCACGAGCGCGGTCCACTCGCCGTCCGATTCCATTTTTATCGCCCGCAGAAAATAGGGCTGATCTTCGCTCTGTGCTTCGTAGAATGCGCGAGCTTTTTGTTCGTTAGCGGCAAATTGCAGTAGCCACTCGACGGGAAGCGCGAAATACGAAGTGGACGAGCCGTTGGTCATTCCGCGGAAGGTGACGATACCGATGAGTTGCCCCGCTTCGTTGAACAACCCGCCGCCGCTCGCGCCGGAGGTGAATTCCGCCGAAGTTTGAATGACGCGGGCGCCGTCGAGTTGATGCAGCCCCTGGATCTCGCCTTCGGTCAAGCTCAAGCCGCGCCCGCCATTGAATCCCGCCGCGAAAACCGGCTCGCCGACCGCGAGCCTTCTTGTGCTAATCGCAATTGGCGTCGCAATCAGTCCGATGTCCCCGGCTACCGAAAGCATGCAGACATCATGATGAACATCGGCGACTTGCGATTCGACAGGAAAACCCATCGAGCCGCGATGTAGCAGGACACGCTCGGCCCCGCGAGTCACGTGGCAATTGGTGACGAACTTGCCGGGCGCCACCATGACCGCTGACCCCAACTGCATCACTCCGTCGCCCCGCACCGCCTGCACTTTGAGAATGCTCGTCGAAAGCTTGCGATACATCTCGACATCCAGCTCGGCTTGCGCCGGAAGCGGAAGTATCAAAGCCAGTAAGGCCAGTCTGACGAATCGCATGTGTCGCCTCTTACGTTCCTGTTGTACTAAGCATTGTTCATGCCATTGGATGCAGGATTGAGAAAAGGAACGGGACGAATGCGGGAAATGCCACATGAATAAGAACTTATCGAGGGTCGTTTCGGCGATTGAACGAGCTTAGTCAACACAGCCATATGCAATTTCTTCGTCGCGCGGCGCAAATTGCCGCACCATGTCGGAGCGAAGACGGTTCCTCGAAAAGCGCGACTGTAGGACTGCGAATTAGGGGATGTCAGCGGGAAGATTACTTGCAGTACTTGTAGAAAAGGCAGGCATGATGCTGATCGCTCCGCTCTTAATAGCGTGTGGTGTTTCTGGGAGAATAGGGGACAGACCCCAATTCTCAGCTATTTCCCTGTCTTACCTTCCGATTCTTCCTTCGAGGCTGGACGCCCTGCCTTTCCCCGCCCCGCCCGCCGCCCCAGGGC
>JBOIGA010000112.1:0-9033 GCA_050741875.1 Burkholderiales bacterium | reverse complement strand
GCGCTCGCGTCCGGTCTGATCGCCGCCGGCGGGACGCTCGGCATTTTGATTCCACCAAGCATCACCCTAATCATTTACGGCATCATCGCCGAGCAATCAATCGGTGAACTGTTCATCGCCGGCATCATTCCCGGCGTTTTGCTCGCGTTCTTCTTTGCGCTTTGGGTCGTTTACAAGGCGAGCCAAGAACGAAAACATGCGGTGGGCGCTGGCGCCGATTCGCGCGCCCGGGAGCTCCTCAAACAAGAGAGGTTTACTCTGGCGCAGCGCCTGGAAGTATTGCCACGGCTCTTGCCGTTTCTGCTGCTGATCGCAGTCATCATGATCGCGATGTATGGCGGTTTTGGAACGCCGTCGGAAGTCGCCGGGGTCGGCGCGTTCGGCGCGCTGATTCTGGTCGCGCTGCTTTATCAGTGTTACCGCTGGAAAGACGTGAAGGAGATCCTCGCGGGGACCGCGCGCGAGTCGTGCATGATCATGATGATCATCGCCATGGCCTTTCTGTTTACCTACGTGATGAGCTATCTGCGCATTACTCAGAGCGCCGCGGAGTGGCTGGTCGCCCTGGAAATGACCCGATGGGAGTACCTCTTCTGGGTCAATGTGCTGCTACTCGTGCTCGGTTGCTTCCTGCCGCCGGTTGCGATCATCCTGATGGTGACGCCGGTCATCCTTCCCGGCATCGTTGCGAACGGCTTCGATCCGGTGTGGTTCGGTATTGTTCTCACGATCAATATGGAGCTCGGCCTGATAACGCCGCCCGTAGGTTTGAACCTGTTCGTGATCAATGGCATCGCGCCGGACATTTCCTTCGGAGAAATAAATCGCGGTATTTTGCCTTTCATCATCATCATGTGTTTGTACATCGTGCTGCTCGCGGTTTTCCCGGAGATCGTGATGTGGCTGCCCGACATGTTTTATCGGTGAGGTTCGACCCGTAGTGTGGGACAGTGGGAACATGGGATAGGCAGGCCGAGAACCGTCGCAGCCGACTGAAGCGCGCTGCGGGCGTCGTCACCGGTAAGCTGGTGGCAGCTCGCGATCTGCCGGCTTTGCTCGCAGCGGTGCTCGAACCCGGCGATCGCGTTTGTCTGGAAGGCAATAATCAGAAGCAGGCGGACTTCCTCGCAAAGGCGCTTGCTGCTCTTGATCCCGCGCAGATACACGACTTGCACATGGTGCAGTCGGTGCTCGCGCTGCCCGAGCACCTCGATGTGTTCGAGCTCGGCATCGCCAAGCGTATCGATTTTTCTTTCTCCGGCCCGCAAGGCGCGCGGCTTGCGCGCCTCGTGCAGGACGGACGCATCGAAATCGGCGCAATCCATACGTATCTCGAACTTTTCGGCCGCTACTTCATGGATCTGACTCCGCGGGTTGCGCTGGTCGCGGCGCAAGCCGCCGACCATGTCGGTAACCTCTACACCGGTCCGAACACCGAAGACACTCCGGTGATTGTCGAAGCGACCGCGTTCAAAAGTGGAATCGTCATTGCGCAAGCGAACGAGATATTGGATCAGATTCCCCGCGTGGACATTCCAGCCGACTGGGTGGACTTCGCGGTGCAAAGCGAAACCCCGCACTACATCGAGCCGCTGTTCACTCGCGACCCGGCGCAGATTTCAGAAATCCAGGTGCTGATGGCGATGCTGGTGATCAAGGGTATTTACGCGGAATACGAAGTCGAGCGGCTGAACCACGGCATCGGTTTCGACACCGCCGCGATTGAGCTCTTGTTGCCGACCTACGCCGTTGAGCTCGGACTCAAGGGGAAAATATGCAAGCACTGGGCGTTGAACCCGCACCCGGCGCTGATTCCGGCGATCGAAGCGGGGTTCGTCGAATCGGTACATTCGTTCGGCTCCGAACTGGGCATGGAAAGCTACATCGCGGCGCGTCCCGACATTTTTTTCACCGGCGCGGACGGCTCGATGCGCTCGAACCGCGCGTTTTGCCAGGCGGCGGGACATTATGCGTGCGATCTTTTCATCGGCTCGACCTTGCAGATTGATCTCGCAGGCAACAGCTCGACCGCGACTCTAGGGCGCATCACGGGCTTTGGCGGCGCCCCGAACATGGGCGCGGACGCGCGCGGCAGGCGTCACGCGAGCGCGGCGTGGTTGAAAGCCGGACGTGAGGCGCGCAGTGGTCGCAAAACGATTCCGCGCGGCCAGAAGCTTGTCGTGCAAATGGTCGAAACCTTCCGCGAGCATATGCAGTCAACCTTCGTTGAAACGCTCGACGCGTGGGAACTCGCCGAGACCGCACGAATGGCGTTGCCCCCGGTTATGATCTATGGCGATGACGTAAGCCATATCGTCACCGAAGAAGGCATCGCCAATTTGCTGCTTTGCCGCTCGGATGAAGAACGCGAGCAGGCGATCCGCGGAGTGGCAGGCTATACGCCGGTCGGTATCAAGCGCGACAAACGCAGCGTCGAAAACCTGCGCGATCGCGGAATAGTCCGCCGCCCGGAAGACCTCGGAATCGACAAGCGGCGAGCGACGCGCGACTTGCTCGCTGCGCGTTCGATGAAGGATTTGGTGCGCGCGTCGGGCGGACTCTACAACCCGCCGAAGCGGTTTCGGAACTGGTAGGAGGCGATCGTGGAACAAATGCGATTCAAATTTGAAGGCGGCGGCTTGAAAGGCGCGCAAGCTGCCACGTTAGTGGGCGTCGTAGCTTCGGGCAATCTGGAAGTTTTGATGGAAAAGATTCCCATGAGCGGCGCCTGCGAGATAACGATCAGCACCGCGGCGCGCGGATTCGGCGACATCTGGAAGGCGGTGCTCGAGGATTTCTTCGCGCGCCACCCGCTCGCCGACGTTCGCGTGTCGATCAATGATATGGGGGCAACACCGGCGGTGGTAAGTCTGCGGCTCGATCAAGCGGCGGAAGAATTCGTCGCGACATGAGCCGCAGTTATTTCGAAGCCAGCGCGCGCCAGCGCCTCGCGAGCTTGCTCGACCGCGGTACTTTCCGCGAGCTGTTGCCACCCATTGAGCGCGTGATGAGTCCGCATCTGCCCAGCCTCGACTTGCCGTCCGCGTTCGATGACGGCGTCATCGTCGGCGAAGGCGAACTTTCCGGCCGCGCCGTGCTCGCGGCGGCGCAGGAAGGCGGTTTCATGGGCGGCGCGGTCGGTGAAGTTCATGGCGCGAAGCTCACGGGCTTGCTGGAACGCGCACAGAAGGTGCGCCCGGCCGCTGTACTGTTGCTACTGGAGTCCGGCGGAGTGCGCCTGCACGAAGCCAACGCCGGGCTGATCGCGGTTTCGGAAGTGATGCGCGCCGTGCTCGCGACTCGCGCGCTCGGCATTCCGGTCATCGCGTTGATCGGGGGCACGTTCGGATGCTTCGGTGGAACCGGCATTGTGGCGTGCTGCTGCGATGCCATCATCATGAGCGAGGAAGGACGTCTGGGAATGTCCGGGCCGGAAGTGATCGAAACCGCGGCCGGCGTCGAGGAATTCGATTCACGCGATCGCGCGCTGGTATGGCGCACGACCGGAGGCAAACACCGGTATGTATTGGGCGACGCCGAGGGTCTGGTTGACGACGACATCGATGCATTTCGTCAAGCGGCCGTCGAAGCACTCATGACCGCGCGGCCCGCATTTGAGCTTGAGCTCGTCGAGAACGAGCATCAACGCCTGGCCAAGCGGCTGGAGAAATTTGGCGATTGTCGAGACGCACTGGAAATCTGGGAAAAGCTTGGCGTGACGCATACAGGTCAACTGCCGCTCATGAATACCGAAACTTTTGTCGCCTCGGTGGCCGGTAAACGGAGTTGAGCATGGAATGGCATGCGCTCGCGAACAAGCTGTTTCCTGACGGCCACAGCGTGCAATGCGCCGGAGATTTATTGAGCGGAACTGGCCGCTGCGGCGAGCACACCGTGACGGTCATCGGCACTGCGAACCATGCGGCGATCGGCGTCGAGATCGCGTTCGCGATGGCCGAGCACGTGCTGGCAACGATTCGCGATCATCCTGCGCGTCCGATTCTGATTTTGGTCGACACGCAAGGCCAGCGGCTGCGGCATCGCGATGAATTGCTCGGCATCAATGCCTACATGGCGCATCTGGCGAAATGCCTCGAGCTCGCGCGGCGCAACGGCCACCGCATTTTAAGTTTGGTCTACGGCGATGCGGTCAGCGGAGGTTACCTCGCCAGCGGAATGATGGCAGATGCGTGCTTCGCGTTGCATGAAGCGGAGATCAGCGTCATGAACCTGCCAGCGATGGCGCGCGTGACCAAAATCGCGCAGGAACGGCTGGAAGAATTGAGCAAGACTTCGCCGGTATTCGCACCGGGTTCCGGCAACTATTTCAAAATGGGCGCGCTCAATGCCATCTGGGAAGGCGATCTCGCACTCTGTCTGAAAGCGGCGTTAGGCAGTGCGCGAACCGCGGACATAAGAAGAGAACTCGCCGCCGAGCGCGGTGGGCGCGCAAAGGCGCTCGAGGTATCGCGCCGAGTTCGCGATGAAGCCGCGGCCTGATCCCATTCCGCGTCGTCACGATCTCGTCTGGCTTGATGCCATGCCATCGTTATCGAAAGCGGGGGATGCGGCGGCGCAATGGTTTGCGCGTGGCTTGCCCGTCGTAGTGGCGCGGCGCGACGGCGCGTTGCGCGCGGATGAACTAAGTTTGGGTATTGCACTGCCGCCCGCGCAACGCCGACAAAGAATCGCGCTTACCGCGCCGATCGCTACGGTGCGCGCGATCGCGCCGCCACTGCGCTTGACGCAGGTCATGGATTCAGCGCCTAAACGTTGGCGCACGCCTCTTTGCGAACTTGCCGAGAGCGGCATGGCTGCTGGAATCGAGTTCCGCGTATATGGCTCCTTTGCCTGGCAACACCTGACAGGCCAGCGTTACGTTCACGCAGCCTCGGACATCGATTTGCTGTGGTCACCCGAAGATCGCGGACAGCTCGAGCGTGGATTGATGCTGTTGCCGGCATGGGAACGTGATACAGGACTAGAGACGGACGGAGAAATCGTTTTATCTGATGGCGCGGCGATCGCATGGCGGGAGGTGTTGAACCCGCAACGTCGCGTGTTGGTGAAATATCCCACCTCGATCGCGCTGCGCGATAAGAATGCCCTGCTCGAAAGTTTGATACGCGCGCCATGATTACTGTGGCTGGATATCGCCTTCCTGCCCTCGGGCACTCGTCCCATCAAACCGCGGCAAGCATCGGACGCCTTGCGCTGCGCAGCTTGCACGCGGAACTTGTCTGCGCGCCCAAACCAGGACTGGTTACGCCGTTTGATCGCGGCAGCCATGTCGACATGGATGTACGAATATTTCTGCGCAGCATCCTTTCCTTGCGCCATTACTTTGCTTTGATCGCCGCCGCGGGAATGGAGGGGCTGGCGTTCTACGAATTGCAACGGCTGGGACTTGCCGCCGAAGAGCGCATGCTCAGAGCCACAGCCCGAATCAATACGCATCGCGGAGCGATTTTCACTTTGGGATTGCTCGCCGCGGCCGCTGGCCGGCTGCACGCGCGAAACGCAAGATTTTCCGCTGACCGTATCGGCGAAACCGTCAAGCGGTGCTGGCGCAAGGATCTTCTTGAAGCCATGCCCGACAGCGCGAGCCATGGACTAGCGGTTGCTTGGCGTTATGGCGCGGGAGGCGCACGCGCCGAAGCCGCGCTCGGTTTTCCCACGCTACGCGAAATTGGATTGCCGTCGCTGCATGAGGCGCTCGCGGCGGGTTGCGATCGCAACCGAGCGTTGGTGCATGCCTTGTTCAGCTTGATCGCCGTGCTGGAAGACACGAACCTGCTTTACCGCGGCGGACGCGATGGCTTGAACTTCGCGCGCAAGGCGGCTGCTGAATTCGTATCCGCGGGAAGCGTGTTGCGCAGCGGATGGCGCGAACACGCGAACGAGCTGAACCGCGAATTCGTCGCGCGCGACTTGAGTCCCGGCGGTAGCGCCGACCTGCTCGCCGCGACGTGGTTCGTTCATCACTTGGGAACCGCATCGTGGTGAGCCTCGGCATACTGTGCCCCGGCCAGGGTAGCCAGCATGCCGAAATGTTCGACATCCTCGTGGGCCACGCGAAAGCGGCTCGCGCGCTCGATGAAGCGGCGAAAGTCTCGGGCGTGGAATTTCGCGAGGCCGTCAAGGGCGTCGAGGACATCTTCGCCAATGGCTTTGCCCAGCCGTTACTTTGCGCCGCGCAACTCGCGACCTGGGCGGCTTTGCGCGAAGCCGTTCCGAAACCCGTCGTATTCGCCGGTTACAGTGTAGGAGAGCTTGCGGCGTACGGCTGCGCCGACGCGCTGTCCGTAGCCGAAACTGTGCGTCTGGCCCAGCGACGCGCGGAGCTGATGGCGGCGGCAAGTCCGAGCGATTGCAGCTTGTTGGCTGTCACGGGAGTTGATCGCGCCGCTGCGGAAACATGGCGCCGGAAATTCGAGCTGGAAATCGCGATCATCAATGGCCCCGAGCATTTCATACTCGGAGGCTCGATGACCGCGCTGAGCCAGGCAGCGCGCGCAGCACAGGAAGCGGGCGGCAGATCGGTACCGTTAAAGGTCGAAATCCCCGCGCACACTTCTCTGCTCGACGGCGCCGTCGAGGAATTCGAATCGGAGCTACGGAAAGCGGCGTTCGCGAGACCTGCAGCTCCGGTCGTTGCGGGCATTAACGCGTGCGCAGTCCGCGAACCGGATGCCGCGATTGGAACACTCGCCGCGCAACTCGCGCGCCCGATCAACTGGTCGGCGTGCATGGAGACCGCCGTCGAAATGGGCGTGACACTATTTCTTGAGCTCGGCCCCGGCGCCAGTCTTGCGCGCATGGTTCGCGAAGCGTACCCGCACCTTGGCGCGCGCTCGGTCGCCGAATTCCGCAGCGTGAAGGGTATCGTCGAATGGATCGACAGGCAGCGCGTTTAACGGCCCGCAAGCGCCCTATCCTAACGCCGAAAAAATCCCCTCAACGGTGCGGCCGCTCATTGAAAACGGCCGCATTGCTCTCACGCTCTCATCGCCGCGGCGAGCACTCCCGGCACTTTGGTCATAGCCTGCTTCTCTTCCAGCGCGGTCATACGCTGCATCAGAGTATCTACCGTGCGATGGCTCGGGAAGTACGCCGGCTTTGGAAATGTCGTCAGCGGATAGCGCAAGATTGCTTTCTCGATTCCTTCGAGCATCGGCGTGTTGTGCACGAAACCGCTGCCGCTCTGGATATCTTTTTGCGTCGAGCCCGGGTACGGGCCCCACGGCGGGGTACAAAACCCGAACGACATCCCCGGCCAGGCATTCACCCCGACGGTTCCATAGCGAAGTTTTGCGATCGTGTTCTCGATCGCGTCCGCAATGCGTTTGTCCTTCATGCTCTTCGGATGAACGACCAGTGTTGCCGACAGTGTTCCCCACAAGCGTTCGTTGGCGAAGTTGACCGCGGCGTCGAGAAATTCGAGGGGATCTGAACTCCCGACTTCGGTCTCACCCAGAACAGGACAAAAATATTCCTCACGAAAAGCCCGCTCATTTTTGTCGTTCGCGTCCAACGACACGAGCGTCCACGGCAGCGTGTTGTTGGATGGCTGGCCGAAAGTGCGCGCGTTCGTACGCGCACGAGTGAGTTCTTCCCAACGCTGACGAGAGCCAGGATAGTACGCGGTGCGCAGCGGCGTCGCGGCAAACACGCTCTCCAACCCAGCGCGGATTTGCTTGCGCTCGTTCGAACCGCGGGGAGTCACCACTACTCTCGCCGCATTGCAATTGAAAGAACCATTCGCCGTCTGCGTTCCGGCGATGTCTTCGGCCTGGTAGCGCAACTCTTTCTCGCTGTACGGCCCGGGCACGACGATCACCGGCGAGACGTTGCCCAGTTCGGCGCTGATCGGCTTCCTTAACACCGGATCGTTGCGCGCCTTGCGGGCTTCGCGTTCGGGCCCAGGAGGCCCCCAGACGATGGTGTCGTACGTCTTGTCGGATCCCGTGATGTGGACTTCATCTACGCCATTGTGCTGCACGAGGTACGACCCTTCGTCCGCGCCGCCGTAAGCCATAGCCAGATAATTTGTCCGGATCGCATCCGCCCATGCCTTTTCGATGTACGGGCCGAGATAGGCGTTGACCGGATTCATTTTGAATACGACGGCCTTGCCTTCGTTGAACATCTTGGTTAGCACATCCATGGTCGCCACGGCGGCGATGTTGCCCGCGCCGAGCACGAGGCATACGCGTCCTTCATGATCGGGTTTCTTGTAGAAGCGCGCGCGAGATTCGTGCATTTGCGCCTCGCTCACCCCCTCTTGCATGCGCACGTCAACGGTGACCTTGGAAAACAGCATTCCGTCGAGCGTGCTCGCCGGAAACACCTGCACGTTCAATCGCTCATCCGCCGCTTGCTTCGATTTGCCGATCCGCGTACTTCCTGTCTTCTGAATCGACTCCAAAGATTCGATGATGAGACGCAGATGGCGCACCGTCGCCCACGGATTGAGGGTCCATTCTTCCCCGGCTTGGGTAATTCCCTTGGCCGAGCAACCAGCTTTAACCATGGCTTCAGCGTGCTTGAGATAACCAGTCTGCATCGAGCGCGCCAGAGCGATTCGGTCAGCGATTGGCAATCTAGCGAATGTCCGCCCACCTTCGCGCAGGCGTACGACAGTTTCATCCAGTCCGCTCGTTGATTGCGGCGTGCGGAAAGCTCGAGTTTGAGTGTTCATTTCTATCCCTCCTTCACCATGGTTTTAGCAAAGCGAGCGCATTCCTGCCCAAACTCGCTGCTGAAAAAGGAAGGGCACAGCCTGGAGCCGCACCCTTCAACTGAGAAACCTATTCGACTTTCCACCAGTCGACGACGTAATCGGTCGGGCTGGTGAAGTAACCCTTGTACTCGACCTTCTCACCCACCTTTTTCCCCAAGCCGGCTTTGACGTTGAGCGCCGTGCCTTCGAAAGTCGTATTCGGCTGACCCTTGTCGGATACCGTGGTTTTGATCTTGCCTTCGTGCTTGTGAATGACCGTGTCCCCGTCCTTGGTGATTGTTGTGTAGCCG
>JBOIGA010000111.1:0-9072 GCA_050741875.1 Burkholderiales bacterium | reverse complement strand
AGCAGCAGATGAACGATCTCGCCGCCACGCTCAGGGTTAATCCCAGCGAAGTCGCGCAGAAGATCACTCAGATTTCTGAAAGTGTGAAATCGCTGGAGAAAGAGCTCAACCGGCTCAAGGCGAAGCTTGCGAGCTCCAAAGGCGATGAGCTGGAAAAGAGCGTGGTCGTCGTCAACGGCGCCAAAATTCTCGCGGCCGAACTCGAAGGCGCCGACGTAAAAACCTTGCGCGAAACCGTGGACAAGCTCAAAGACAAACTCAAGTCCGCCGCGGTCGTCCTCGCTTCCGCGTCAGACGGCAAAGTGAATTTGATAGCAGGGGTGACGCCGGACCTAACCAGCAAAATCAAAGCCGGCGACCTCGTGAATTTCGTCGCCGCCCAAGTTGGCGGCAAAGGCGGCGGCCGCGCCGACATGGCGCAAGGCGGCGGCACCGACCCGACGAAGCTTTCTTCCGCGCTGTCAGGCGTCAAGCGTTGGGCAGAGGAGCGGTTGTAACTGCTCGGAGCGCGTTGTGCGAAACCATTCACGGTAATCATTGACCGCGATGGTGTCTTGAGCTCCGGGGGGCCAACGGGCAACTCGCACGTGTTAGTATTGCGCCCCCCTTTACTTCACGGCTTCATAATGTCCCGCGCCCTTCGCAACATCGCGATCATCGCGCACGTCGATCACGGCAAAACCACGCTTGTAGATAAGCTGCTGCATCAGGCCGGCGCGTTCGCCGCGCACCAGCACATCGTCGAGCGGGTGATGGACTCGAACGATCTTGAGCGTGAGCGCGGGATAACGATCCTGGCGAAGAACACCGCGGTCGATTACCAAGGTGTGCATATCAATATCGTGGACACGCCCGGACATGCCGATTTCGGCGGCGAAGTCGAGCGCGTGTTGTCCATGGTGGATGGCGTGCTGCTGCTCGTTGATGCCGTCGAAGGGCCGATGCCGCAGACGCGCTTCGTCACGCGCAAGGCGCTTGCGCAAGGCTTGCAGCCCATCGTTGTCGTCAACAAAGTAGATCGGCCCGGCGCACGCTGCGATTGGGTTGTCAATCACACGTTCGACTTGTTCGACAAGCTCGGCGCGAGCGAAGCGCAACTCGATTTTCCTGTCGTGTACGCGTCCGCCCTGTTGGGGTTTGCGACGCTCGATCTCAAATCGGAAAGCCCCGACATGCGCCCGTTGTTCGAGGCGATTTTGCGGCATGTCCCCGCTCCGGCGGGCGATGCGGGCGCCCCGTTGCAGATGCAGATCAGCGCGCTCGATTATTCAAGCTTCGTGGGAAGAATCGGCATCGGGCGCATCGCGCGCGGCAAGCTTAAACCCGCGCAAGACGTCGTTCTGGTAAACGGCGTTGATACGCCAAAAAAAGCGCGCGTGAATCAAGTGTTCGGATTTCAGGGACTCGCGCGCGTGCCGCTCGAAGAAGCGCAAGCGGGTGACATTGTGCTCATCAACGGCATTGACGAGATCAGCATCGGCGTCACGCTCGCCGATCCTGCGCGCCCGGAAGCACTGCCGATACTCGCGGTGGACGAACCGACGCTGACAATGAATTTTCAGGTCAACACCTCGCCTTTTGCCGGCCGGGTAGGCAAGTTCGTCACGAGCCGGCAATTGCGCGAGCGGCTCGAAAAGGAATTGTTGACCAATGTCGCGATGCGACTTGAGACGACCGACGACACTGATGTGTTTCTGGTTTCCGGCCGCGGCGAATTGCATCTCACCATCCTGCTCGAAAGCATGCGGCGCGAAGGCTACGAGCTCGCGGTGTCCAAACCGCGCGTCATTGTGCGCGAGATCGACGGCGTCAAATGCGAGCCATACGAGGTTCTGACCGTGGACGTCGAGGAAGCGAATCAGGGCGCGGTCATGGAAGCGTTGGGCGCGCGTCGTGGCGACCTGCAAGACATGCAACCCGACGGGCGCGGGCGCGTGCGGCTCGATTACCGGATTCCCGCGCGTGGCCTGATCGGCTTTCAGTCGGATTTTCTGACGATGACTCGCGGCACCGGAATCAAAAGCCATGTATTCGACGGTTACGCGGCGATAAAGCCCGAGATCCCCGCGCGCCGCAATGGCGTGCTGGTTTCAGCCGAGCAAGGCGATGCAGTTGCTTACGCTTTGTGGAAATTGCAGGAGCGCGGCCGCATGTTTGTCTCCCCCGGCGACCGTCTGTACGAAGGCATGGTGATCGGCATCCACAGCCGGGACAACGATCTTGTGGTGAACCCGATCAAGACCAAGCAGCTCACCAACATCCGCGCCTCCGGCACCGACGAGGCCATCATGCTGACACCGCCCATTCAACTCACGCTCGAATCAGCCATCGAATTCATAAATGACGACGAGCTGGTCGAAATTACTCCGCAGACCATACGTATCCGCAAGCGCCACCTGGCCGAGCACGAGCGCAAAAGAGCGTCACGAGCGAACCTGGCGCCTACAGCGACGGTCTGAAGCCTTGGTATAGAAAAAAATGTCGAGTCTCGCCAAGAACACCAAAGCGACTGTTATCCCGACGCTACGTTATCGCAATGCATCCGCCGCGATCGAATGGTTGTGCAATACATTCGGGTTTGAGAAGCGCCTCGTCGTGCCGAACGGCGACGGCGGTATCGCGCAGGCGCAATTGAGTTTCGGCAACGGAATGGTGATGGTCGCTTCAGTGCAAGACTCAGAATTCGGACGATTGATGAAACAGCCGGACAAGATCGGCGGCGCGGAGACGCAGAGCGCGTATGTGATCGTTTCGGATGCCGATGAGATCTACAGGCGCGCAAAATCCGCGGGCGGAACGATCGTGCTGGAGATCAAGGATGAGGAGTACGGCGGACGCGGCTTTTCGTGCCGCGATCTCGAAGGGCATCTCTGGAACTTTGGCACTTACGGTCCTTGGTGATGCTACGAAACGCCATGCTTCTTGAACCAAGCGAGCATGCGCGCCCAGCCTTCTTGCGCCGCTTCCTTTCTATAACTGGGACGGTAGTCCGTGTGAAAACCGTGCGGCGCGTCTTCGTAGATGACGATCTCTGAAGGTTCTTTCGCCGATTTCAACGCCGCGCGCATTTTCTCGACGGTTTCGACCGGTATTCCCTGATCCTTGCCGCCATAAAGTCCGAGGACCGGGGCTTTAAGCTCTGAAGCGATTTCGAGGGGATGCTTCGGTGCGATTTCGCTCTTCTCGCCGGTAAGGCGCCCATACCACGCGACTCCTGCGTCAACTTCCGGATTGTGCGCGCAATAGAGCCACGTGATTCTGCCGCCATAGCAAAAGCCCGTAATCGCGAGCTTGGCGATATCGGCGTTGCCAGTCGTCTTTGCCCACGCGACGGCGGCGTCGAGGTCCGCCATGACTTGCGCGTCCGGGACTTTGCTCACGACTTTGGAGATGATCTCCTGAACGTCAGCTATTTTCGACACGTCCCCCTGACGAGCGAACAACTCGGGTGCGACCGCGAAGTAGCCTTCTTTCGCGAGGCGCCGGCAAACGTCCTTGATGTATTCGTGCACGCCGAAAATTTCCTGCACCACCAGCACCATCGGAAACTTTCCGCCGCCTTCCGGCATCGCGCGATACGCGGGAAGCATTCCACCCTTAACCGGAATTTTCACTTCGCCGGCAACCAGGCCCTTGCTATCGGTTGTAATCGTTTGTGCTGAGACGGGTCGGACGGCGAGCGCGAAGCCGCTCGCGAGCATCGAAACGACAAACTCGCGCCGGTTCCATTGGCTTTTTGGCGCAAGACTCAATACGTCGGGATTCATGGAGTCTCCTATCTGAGATGAGAAAACTGCGCGACAATTGCACCATCATCGCGCGGAGGAAAAAGTGAACGAGAAGCGCAAGACTAAGACAGTAATCATTCTGGTACCGATTCTGGTATTGGTGCTCACCGCAGTGGTTTGGTTTCTCGCGTCGCCGCTCTTTATCGACCAAAAAGTCGAGGAACAATTTCCCCAAGCCGTGAAATCGCCGCCAAGCAACGAGGCGAAGCCTGTGCCCGGCAAGGACGAGATTGCCACAATGTCTCCCGATGAACTGGAAGAATCCAAAGAGGAAATTCTCACAGCGGCGGCGCGTGAACCTGCTCATGAGATGCAGGAAGACATGCCGGCGCAAGCAGCGCCGACACTCGTCGCGCAGGGCAAATTCAAAGACGCCGACGTGATCCACAAAGGATCGGGCGACGCGAAGCTCTATAAACTCGAAGACGAATCGCATCTGCTCAGGCTGGAAAATTTCAACGTAACCAACGGCCCGGCACTCCACGTTTATCTTGCCAAACATCCCTCGCCCGAGAGCGCGGCTGATGTTACTGACGGCGGCTATGTCGATCTTGGACCGCTCAAGGGGAACATCGGCAATCAGAACTACCCAGCACCCGAGGGAACAGCGATCGGCGACTACAAAAGCGCGGTTATCTGGTGCCGGCTCTTCAGCGTGTTGTTTTCTCCCGCTTCGCTGCAATAGGCGTACTGGTGCAACGTTGTGCGTGGGTCAACGATGATCCGCTGTACGTTTCCTACCACGACGAGGAATGGGGCGTGCCGGTGCACGATGATCGCCTGCTCTTCGAATTCCTCATTCTCGAAGGGGCGCAGGCCGGATTGAGCTGGATCACCGTTCTCCGCAAGCGCGAAGCGTATCGCAAAGCCTTCGATTATTTCGACGCGGATCGAATTGCTCGCTACGGCGAACGCAAAGTCGCAGAATTGCTCGCCAATCCCGGCGTCATTCGCAACCGCGCGAAAATCGAAGCGGCGATTGTCAATGCCAAGCGCTTTCTCGATGTCCGGAAGGAATTCGGCAGCTTCGATGCTTTCATCTGGCAATTCGTCGGCGGCAAACCGATCGTCAATCGTTGGCGCGCCTTAGAGGACGTCCCCGCTTCCACCGTTGAATCGGACGCCCTAAGCGATGCTCTCAAGAAACGCGGCTTCAAATTCGTCGGCTCGACCATCTGCTACGCCCTCATGCAGGCGATCGGAATGGTCAACGACCACACAATCAACTGCTTTCGCCATCGAGAAGTTCGCCGCTGATCTCCTATTAACACTTGATGCGAGAATGGTTTTAATTTCAGTTAGGAAAGCGGAGCCAAGAAAAAAGAGCGTATAAAAAAGGAATATGATTTTTCCAAAGGTAAACGTGGAGCGGTGATCCCTACCAAAGGGAAAACCCGAATCACCATTTATCTCGATGATGCCGTGCTTAAAAAATTCAAGGCGCAGTCCGAGAAGACTGGAAAGGGCTATCAAACTCTAATCAATGATGCTTTACGCGAACATGCCGGGCTAAGCGAAACGGCAGTTACACTGGAACTAGTGCGAAAGATCGTGCGCGAAGAGCTAGCGGTTCACCGGTGAGAGAAATGTCCGTCCCAAAATACGACGAGCTGTTTAACCCCCTCCTTGAGGTGCTGCGCAATCTTGGCGGATCGGCTTCGATCCCGGAACAAGAGGATGAAGTCGCCTCGATACTAAACCTCTCAGAAAATGACTTAGCCGAGGTTCATAGGGGTAATCGTACGAAGTTCAGCTATCGCCTCGCTTGGACTAGAAACTATCTGAAGCGGTTCGGCCTACTTGAGAACTCGTCCCGCGGCGTTTGGGCCCTCACCGCTGCGGGACAGAAGACGAACCACGTTAATAAGAACGAGGTTAGACGTGTTGTAGTGTCTCTCGATCGGAAAGAACAACGCGAAACTGACAAGGAAACGGCCCTAGCGGAAGAAGCAAAGCTCACGTGGCAGGAGGAGCTTTTAGAATGTGTCCGCGCTATGGCGCCTGATGCATTTGAGCGTCTTTGTCAGCGATTGCTTCGCGAATCAGGCTTTATTCAAGTCGAAGTAACGGGACGATCCGGCGATGGAGGAATCGATGGGAAGGGTGTAGTCCGCTTAGGCGGCCTGCTTTCCTTTCACATGATCTTCCAATGCAAGAGATTCAAAGGAGCTGTCGGCGCTTCCGTAGTCCGGGACTTTCGCGGCGCTATGGTGGGCCGCGCGGACAAGGGGCTACTAATTACCACCGGCTCCTTCACGAAAGAAGCTCGCCGAGAGGCTCAACGGGATGGCGCGCCTCCGTTGGATCTGATAGATGGAGAAACTCTGGCTTTGAAACTCAAAGAGCTTGATATGGGCGTGACGGTAAGCCAGCGCATAGTCGAAGATATCAGCGTGAACACACAGTTTTTCGGAAATATCTGACAGTTCCGTTCACGACTAGGGTTGAGTCGTTGTTCAGCCTCGCGCCATTCAGCGAAATTCAGAACGGCAGCACCGCTTCCGGTTTGGCCGAGAGAATGATTTTCCGAAAATCCTCTTTGATTTTCTTGAGCGCAGGTTCGTTATCGGCTTCGAAGCGCAGCACAATCACCGGAGTGGTATTCGACGAGCGCGCAAGACCGAATCCATCCGCGTACTCGACTCGCAAGCCATCAATCGTGATCACTTCTTTGGCATCGGGGAAACGCGCGGTCTTTTGCAGCTTTTCGATGAGAGCATAGTTCTCGCCCTCTTTCAGTTTGATCTGCAATTCGGGAGTCGAAACCGAATCTGGAATCGCTTTGAGCGTGGCAGTGACATCCGCTTCGCCGCTCAAGTATTCCAATAGCCTCGCGCCGGCGTAGATACCATCGTCGAAACCGTACCAGCGTTCCTTGAAAAAGAAATGTCCGCTCATTTCTCCGGCAAGCATTGCGCCGGTCTCTTTCATTTTGGCTTTGATCAGCGAGTGACCCGTCTTCCAAAGCGTCGGTTTGCCGCCACGCTCGCGAATCCACGGAAACAAGTTACGAGTGGACTTGACGTCGAAAATGATCTCCGCGCCAGGGTTGCGCTTGAGTACGTCGGCGGCAAAAAGCATCAACTGTCGGTCGGGAAAAATGACGTCGCCGTCTTTGGTGACCACGCCGAGACGGTCGCCATCGCCGTCGAAAGCGAGGCCGATCTCGGCATCGGTTTCCCGCAGCGCTTTTTTCAAGTCTTCGAGATTTTCAAGATGCGAAGGATCGGGATGATGATTGGGAAAATTTCCGTCAACTTCGCAAAAAAGCTCAATCACTTTGCAACCGAGCTTCCGATAGAGCGGTCCCGCGTACGCTCCCGCGACGCCATTGCCGCAATCCACCGCGACGGTCAATGGTCTTTTTAGCTTGATGTCCCCCGCGATGCGCGAAATATACGCTTCGCCGATTTCCTGCTCGCGAAACGAGCCGCTACCATGTGCAAGGTCGCCTTTCTCGATTCGCTCGCGAAGCTGTTGAATGGCAGCGCCCGAGAGCGTCTCTCCCGCCAGCACCATTTTGAGTCCGTTGTAATCGGGAGGATTGTGACTGCCCGTGACGGCGACGCCGCAATTCGTTTTGAGATGGAACGCGGCGAAATACACCATCGGCGTCGTCACGCGGCCAACATCGATCACGTCCACTCCGCTTCTTTGAATTCCGCGCGCGAGCGCTTTGGCGAGCTCTGGTCCGGAGAGCCGGCCATCGCGGCCGATGCAGATCGCCGATTGTTTACGCGCAAGCGCTTCTGATCCCAGCGCTTGGCCAATCAGCTCCACGCCTTCAGCGGTCAGCGTTTTGCCGACGATGCCACGGATGTCGTAAGCCTTGAAGATTTCTTTTGGCGGGCTTTTCACTATCTTTTTTCGTTAAATGCCATAAAAGAGTAGGTCCAACGCAGCGACGATGTCGTCGCGCCAATCGCCCAGCGAACACACTTGCTCACCCAACGCCTTCACCGGCACGCCGGCTATTTCGGCGGTGGACATGCTAACCGCTTCACCGTCGATTTCGAAGCTTGGGTTCAATTTCTTCGCAGCCAGTCCGAACTGTTTGGCAAGTATCAGGGGTACGACAACTCGGGTGACAAGGGATTCAAGCAAATCCGATTGCACGTCGAGCAAATAGGGGACCGCTTTGCTTGTCTTTGGATTCGCATTGCGATGGACGCTGAACTGGGCCATCAGAAACGGCGCAAGCCTTCGCTGTAGACTCCGCTTTTAGAGACGCGTTTGTTGTAGTTTTCCAGCGCTTGCCGATTCTCGCTCGCCCAGTGATCACGGCGAATCTGCCGAAGCTCGTGCTGCAAGCCCTGCTCGAGGGTACGAGAGAGATTGATTTTTAGCACTCTCGATTGTTCCAACAGATCGGCGCTGATGCTCACGTTCACCGACCTTTTGCGCTGCGCATTTTTCATGCGCATAGCTTACCCGCACGAATCAGTCGAATCAATCCGAAGCTGAGTCCGCAATCAGGGCAGATAAGCCGGATCGTCGCTGCGTAGGAACAGAAGTGCACCCGTTGTCGAAGCGGCGACCGCGTGCGGAGCGCCTTTGAATGCGCGGTGATAATCCCCCGCGGTCATCGTAACTCCCTCGCCCAGCGTGATCTCGCCTTCGAGCACCAGACACTCCTCATCGGCCGCATGCACGTGCGAAGGCAGCTCGGCGCCGGGCTCGAGTTTGAGCAGCATCGAAGTGAAGCGCCCCGCCTGATGCAAAACTTTGATGGCGACGAGGTGATTGAGC
The DNA here is from genome assembly GCA_050741875.1 of Burkholderiales bacterium. Lineage (GTDB taxonomy): Bacteria > Pseudomonadota > Gammaproteobacteria > Burkholderiales > JBOIGA01 > JBOIGA01. The sequence continues at coordinate 535 of JBOIGA010000111.1, read as the reverse complement.
TTGCGCCATTCGCCCTCGCTCGCGGGAATCGTGAGATAGGCTGAATTCTTTCCATGAATTTTTTCCAGGACGCGTTCGCGCAGGCGCTCAACGCGCTCGCGCTCCAGAACGGCGTCCGGGATGGCGTCCGCCAGCAGGCCCACTAGTTCCAGCGGCAATGGACCGTCTTTTCTCTTTTTCATTTTTTCTAATCGTGGATTTGCGCGAGCGGTTTTCGCATCGCTTCAAGCGCCTTGCGGATATGGCTCTTGACCGTCCCGAGCGGTATGCGGCTCGCGGTCGCGATCTCCTGTTGCGTAAGTCCTCGGAAAAACGCCAGCGCGATCAATTGGCGCTGAATCGGCGCCAACTTTGCGAGCGCACCGTGAATCGCGCTGTCACGCTCGAGTACGGCGAGCAGGTCGACGACGTCCGCGGCTTTCGTTTCCGCCAGTTCGTCCGCATCGCCGCACAGTTTGGCGCGATCGTTCTGGCGCAGGTAATCCAAGGCGCGGCTGCGGCAAATAACGAGCATCCAGGTAAGCGGCTTGCCGCG
>JBOIGA010000110.1:0-9139 GCA_050741875.1 Burkholderiales bacterium | reverse complement strand
GGCTCTGTTGCACAAATCGGCGGATGATCGGACTGCCCCTATCCCCGGACAGACCTATCCTGCGACCTTCGTGACGGGGATGCCGAGCGCGGTGAAGCCGTTCAGGACGGCAACACGGACCTGGAACTCGGCGACCTGACGGTCGAAGTCCCGCGCCATGAGGCGCTGGCCCAGCAGTTTGACACAGTGCATCTTTGTCTCGACGCGGCTTCGGCGGTGATAGCCGCTCCATCGTCGCCAGATCGTCCGGCCGAAGCGTTTTGATGCGCGCAGAGCTTCGTTGCGGGCGATTGCCCCGGGGGTGTCGGGTTTCCAGGGTTTGGCGTTCTTCCTCGGCGGAATGATTGCTGCTGCACCGCGGGCGGCGATGGCGTCATGGCATTTGCGCGTGTCGAAGGCGCCATCAGCGGTGACGCTGGCGATCTCTTGATCAGGCGAGATCTGGTCGAGCAACTCGGGCAACATGGGCGCGTCGCCTACGTCGCTGGTGGTGAACTCCGCGGCCCTGATTTCCAGCGTTTGCTCGTCAATTCCGATGTGGATCTTGCGCCAGACACGACGTTTGGTGCCACCGTGCTTGCGCGCGTTCCACTCCCCTTCACCTTCGACCTTGATGCCGGTGCTGTCGATCAGAAGATGCAGCGGGCCATGCGAGCCGCGGTGGGGGATGTTGACCTTCAGGGTCTTCTGGCGACGGCTCAGCGTGCTGAAGTTGGGCACAGCCCAGTCCAGGTCGATCAGCCCCAGCAGGCTTTCGACGAAGCCAGTCGTCTGTCTGAGCGCCATGCCAAACAACACCTTCATGGTCAGGCAGGTCTGGATGGCTGCGTCACTGTAGTCGGGCTGTCGGCCACGTTTCCCGGTCGGCGCAGCCTCCCAGGTCATGGTGGGATCGAACCAGATCGTCAGCGAACCGCGCTGCTTGAGTGCCGCATTGTAGGCTGGCCAGTTCCTTGTCTTGTAGGCAGGGGGTGTCGGCTTGCTCATACCCTCCAGCTACCACACTGGATTCACGACATGAATCCCTCATGGGATTTGTGCAACAGAGCCATCCTGAACCATACTTGCGACAGCCGAACAATCTGTGATTGAGGTAGGTCCAGAAATAAAATTTTGAAGTATAATTGATTTTTATTCAGCAAAATCGCCGCTGGTTAAAACTTTTGGTCGCTTAAACATCGGTGATTTTACACTTCAACGTAGCACAGGAAAAGTGCTTCATGACCCGTTAGCACAGAATCGATCGCAGCCAGATGCACCGGAATGGGGTCTAATGCTAAAGGGTAAATGCGAGTGGAACGCCCGAAAGTATGGCGGCACTAAACGACGCATATGGCGTTAGATCTGCATCGGGATTGATGAAGAATCCTTAGAAATCCGGGCTGCCGAGATCACCACCATTGAGAGCGGCGATGATCCTGCCTCAGATGAACGATGTCATCATCGACCGAGGGGGCACGTCAATCTGTTTCAGGTCCATTCCTACCCCCACATCCGGGCGGCGATATGCTGTTCTTCTTTCCCGACCGCGTCGGCGTAGATTGCGGTGGTGCTGAGCTGCGCATGTCCGAGCCAGCGCTGGAGCATATGGAGGGGGACGCCCTGGACGGTGGCGTGGACGCCGAACCCGTGACGTAGACCTTTCGGCGAGCGATGCGGGGCATCTGGGATGCCAGCTTCGATCATGACGGGGTCTGCTGCCGGAGAGTGCAGAATAGTACGCTAAGCTGAGAGCACGCGTTTCCCATGTTCTCTGAGATTTCCGTTTGCATCGACGTAGCGATAGAGCGTGACGGGCTTGACCCCGAGCTCGGCCGCGAGGGCAGCCACCGACGTGTCCCTGTTCGCCATGGCAGCTTGGCCCTGTCGGCTCGAAGCTGGGATTTTGGCCAAGTTGACGAACGTTGTGGGAACACGGTGGCGATGATTGACAGCTGAATTTGCAGGGAACGACAGTCTGTTCCGAATTATGGAGTAGACTGATGGGTTTGCGTATTTCGAATGAGGAATTTATCGGGCGTTGGAGTCTGAGCTTTTCCGACATGGATTTTGTGAACGGCAAGCCGGCCCCGGCGCGACTGGGATTGGGGGTTCAGCTCAAGTTCTTCGCCGCGCACGGCTTCTTCGTACGGGACCATGCCTCAGTCCCCGCGGATGGCGTTGCATATTTGGCCGAGCAGCTTGGCGTCGAATGTGACGCCGTGAACCAGTACGATTTCTCCGGCCGGACTGCACGCCGGCATTGTGCCGAGATTTTGCAGCATCTCGGCTTTCGGCGCCTGAAACGGTCCGATCGGGAAGAGCTGACATTATGGATCGCTAGCGAACTGTGTCCGACCGGGCAATCGGTTGGCGCCATGCTCGAGCAGGTTTTTTTGTGGTGCCGGGACCGTTCCATATACGGCCCGTCGCACAAGGAACTGGAACGCCTGGTGCGTTCGCAGCGGCAACATTATCTCGACGACTGGTTGGCCGGATTGAGCGCTCGCCTTTCAGCAAGCACGGTCGCACTGCTGGAGGCTTCTATTGCCGAGGCAGACGGCCAGACCGGCTTCAATACGATGAGAGGTGATGCTGGCCAGGCCACGCTCGACAACGTCCTCGCGATGACGGCAAAACTTGCCTTCATTCAGAAACTTGATCTGCCACAGGATATCTTGTCGACGACCGGCAAGGCATGGGTGGAACAGATCGTCCGCCGTGTCGCCGGCGAAAAGGCCTGGGAGATGCGGCGGCACGCGCCGGCCAGACAAATCGGCCTCTACGCGATTTATCTTTTGTCGCGGGAAGCGCAACTCACGGACGCCATGGTCGACCTGCTGATCGAGACGGTCCACAAGATCGGGACGCGCTCGAAACGCAAGGTCGTAGGCGATATCGCGAAGGATATCGAGCGGGTCTATGGCAAGGAAAGATTGCTGGTTGAGATTGCCAGCGCTTCGATCGACGAGCCCGCGGGGCGCGTCTGCGATGTCATCTTCCCTATCGTAGGCAGGGACAAGCTGGCGGCGATCGTCAAGGAGAGCCAGGCGAAAGGGGCTCTCGACCGGCGCATATATAAGGTGATGCGCTCGTCCTGGGCCAATCATTACCGGCGCATGCTGCCCAGCCTGCTTTCGGTTCTGGAATTCCGGTCGAACAACACCGTGTGGCGTCCGGTTCTGGCGGCGCTGGATTGGATCAAGAGCAAGGTCGATGATGGCTGCCGGTTCGTGCCGATGCAGGATGTGCCGATTGACGAGGTTATTCCGGCCAGATGGCGCAGTTCGGTCATCGATAACGATGGCCGTGTGAACCGGATCAGCTACGAGCTTTGTGTCCTCACCCAATTGCGGGATCGCATCCGCTCCAAGGAGATCTGGGTTGTCGGTGCGGACCGCTATCGCAATCCTGACGACGATCTTCCCAGGGACTTCGAAATCCGTCGTAACGCCTATTACACAGGCCTCAACCTGACCGCGGATGCGCGAGCGTTCACAGCCGGCATTCGCCAGGAGCTTGAGCATGAGCTACTGCTTCTGAACGAAACGATCCCACGAAACGACAAGGTCCGGCTGCTGTGGCGCGGCGAAAACCGCATATCGATCACGCCGTTCAAGCCTCTACCGGAGCCGAAGGGGCTTGAAGCGATCAAGGGTGAGATCGGTCAACGCTGGCCGATGACAGGATTGCTCGACGTGCTGAAGGAAGCCGCACTCGATATCGGTCTGCTGGAGGCCTTCGAAACATCGGCGTCGAGAGTTGCTCTGTCGCGCGAGGCGCTGGATCGGCGGCTTCTGTTGTGCCTTTATGGTCTCGGCACGAATGCCGGGCTCAAGCGGATCGCCGGCGCCACACCTGATGTCAGCTACGACGAGCTGCTGCATGTTCACCGCCGCTTTATCCACGCGCCGGCGCTGAGGGAGGCGTGCGCACGGGTTGCAAACGCGACCCTGGCCATCCGCAATGCCGCCGTTTGGGGAGATGCCGGGACGGCATGCGCGTCCGATTCCACGAAGTTCGGCGCGTGGGATCGCAATCTGATGACGGAATGGCATGCCCGCTACGGCGGGCGCGGCGTCATGATCTACTGGCACGTGGAGAAGCGAGCGACCTGCGTGTATTCGCAGCTCAAGCGGTGCTCTTCCTCGGAGGTCGCCTCCATGATCGAAGGTGTGCTGCGTCATTGCACCGATATGGAAATCCAGCGCCAGTATGTCGATAGCCATGGTCAGAGCGCGGTCGGTTTCGCATTTTGCCGCCTTCTCGGCTTTGAACTCGCCCCGCGCCTGAAGGCGATTGCGCGCCAGAAGCTGGCAATCCCTGAAGCGGCGATGCGTTCACGACTGCCGAATCTGCTGCCGATCCTTTCCGGAGCGATCAACTGGGACGAGATCGTGCAGCAATATGACGAGATGGTCAAATACACCGCCGCCATGCAGTCGAGAACGGCGGACCCGGAGGCGATCCTGCGCCGTTTCGCCCGTGCCGAAGTGATGCACCCGACCTACAAGGCGCTGAGCGAACTCGGCCGCGCGGTCAAGACCATATTCCTGTGCCGCTATCTTCGTCAGGAGGCATTCCGCCGGGAAATCCACGAGGGGCTGAATGTCGTCGAGAACTGGAACAGCGCCAACGGTTTCGTCTTCTTCGGCAAGAGCGGCGAGATCGCCACCAACCGGATTGACGAGCAGGAAATCTCCGCCCTCGCACTGCATCTGCTGCAGGCGTCGCTCGTTTATGTGAACACCCGTATGCTTCAGACCGTGTTGGTGGAACCGAAATGGGTAGACCGGATGACGCCGGAGGATTATCGCGGACTCACACCGTTGATCTACAGCCACGTCAATCCTTATGGCAGGTTCGATCTCGATCTGAACAGCCGGATCGATTTTGGCCGGCTTGCGGCATGAACCGATCGGGGGCGCTGCAATCCATCGCAACCAGATTCCTGTTGTGTATGTGTACTTGCGGTGGTTTGCGGGAAGGGGGTGAAATCCTACCCTAAGCGCGCGGAAGAACGCGAGGCAGCATCATGGCATCCGGGCTTTTAACGCTCCTCGGGTGGTTTGAGATGCCGGAACTGCACCAGCAACAGCAGGTCATAGGTGATCTTCAGCGCTCCGCAGATGACGAGCGGCCAGGCCCGATATGAGGCCGCGAAGAGCACACCCGCCAGCGCAGGACTGGCTGCCGCCGCGAGACTGCGCGGGACCGATGTGAAGCTCGCCGCCGCGGTCCGCTCCGCCTCCGTGACAACGGCCATCACGTAGGACGAGCGCGTCGGCACGTCCATCTGCGAGAGGGCGGCCCGGATCAGCAGCAAGGCGAGCGCCAGGGGCAACGTGGGCGCGAAGGCCGCCATCATCAGCAAGATGCTGGACGGAATGTGGGTGAACACCATGGTATTGATGAGCCCGATGTGCCGCGACAGCCAGGCTGCGACGGGAAACGAGAACGCCGACAGCACGCCGGACCAGAAGAAGAACATGCCCGCCGCCGCAAGCGACAGATCGAATCGCTCGAACAGCCACAGGGCGAGCAGGGACTGGACGACGAAGCCGCCGGCGAAGGCATCGAGGCTGAACAGGGCAGCAAGCTTGAAGACGATGGCACGCGACGGCCCGAGCGCCGACGCCTCTTCAGGCCCGATTGCGCGGCGTCGTCGCGGTATGCGGGCATAAAGAAGACCACCAATCACGCCGACCAGGGCGTAGAGCACGAACATCAGCTTGATGGCGGTCAGCCTGTCGAGGCCCAGGGTGCCCATGAAGTCGGGCATAGCTGCCGCCAGCGCGCCGACGGCGCTTGCGAGCACCCCGACGAGGCTATAGCGCGCGAACATCTTCGTCCGCTCAGCGTCGGTCACTTCACGGGTGAGCGCGGCGTGCTCCAGCGGCACGAACACGCTCACGCTGCCCGCCGAAGGATTGATCGTGCCGACAAAGGCAATCACCAACAGCAACGCGTATTCGTGGACCATCGCCATGGCGATGCCGGTGGCGATCATCAGACCGGTCGCGGCAAGCAGCAGCTGGCGGAGATCGCGCCACACGCCGAGAAGCCCAACCGCGATCGTCAGGAGCGCGGAGCCAAACAGCGATGCCGTCGCGATGATCCCGATCTGCAGCGGCGAAAATCCCAGCGCGAGCAGGTAAACCGGCAACAGGATCGCCACGAAGCCATCACCGAAGTCGCGCAAGGCGCGCGCCGCGAAGAGATAGGTCGCGGGTCGGATCTCCGGCGCAGGTCTGGTGCCGAGTTTCTGCCTTTCGTGCACCTCCTCAGGCCGCCAATCCCATAAACGGGAACGCACCTCCACCCTCTGTGGCACGCCCCTTCAAACCCGTTCCGCTATCGGCTTTGCGCTTCGAGAACCAGACGATCCGCATTTTCCCACCGGATCGCCGCCATGAACGTGTCGACATAGTTCGCCGCGCTGGCGCCGAAGTCGATGTGGTAGGAATGCTCATACATGTCGAGCGCCAGAATCGGCGCGCCGCCGGCCAGTGTGTGGCAATGGTCGGATGCCCATTGATTGACAAGCTTGCGGTCGCGCGGCGACCAGGTGAGCAGGACCCAGCCGGAGCCGCCGCCAAGCGCTTTGCTCATGGCAACGAACTCGCTGCGCCAGCGCTCATAGGAGCCGAAATCGCGGGCCAGCGCGTCTGCCAGTGTCGTTCCCGGCTCGCATTGATCGCCCAAGCCATCGAAGAACAGCTCGTGCAGGATCATCGAATTCATCGCGACGAGCTGCTCGCGCTTCAGTCCATTGACGACAAAGCCGGGCGCGGATGCGTAGTCGAGCTCGGCGAGCTGCTCCTCGATGAGGTTCAGGCGTTTGACCGCGCCGCTGTAGTTGTTCTCGTAATGGCTGATGATGAGGCGTTCCGACATGCCTTTGATGCGCGCCGGATCGCAGCCGAGCGGTTTGATGCTGAAGGGCATTGTTCCATCTCCCATTCAAAGTAGGTTTGATCCAGGGGCTCACTCCGAGCCTCCGTCCTGTCGTGATAGGGCTGTCGCCGTAAGCTCGGGCGTCTCCTCAGCGTTTTGCGACGCGAACCTTGTCGAGTGCGCTCCTCAGCCCTTGCGCCAGCTTTTCCGCGTCGTCATTGGCCCAGAAGTGCATGAAGAACAGGCGGGGCTCGTCATCGAGCATGTGGTTGTGCAGGGCGGTCACCTCGATTCCGTTCTCGCGCAGTGCCCGCAGAACCGGATTGACCTCTGCCGCGATCAGCACGAAGTCGCCGGTGATCGCGGCCTTGCCGTTTTCCGGTCGGCTGGAAGTTGATGGCGATCGCCGAGCCCATGGTTTCGGGAACCTCCATGCCGCCGTCCTTGATCGGCTCCGCCCGCGGGATGCTGACCTGATAGACGCCGCCATTGATCTTACCCTTATGGCCCAGCGTTTGATCGATGCTTGAAGTGTCGAGGTCGATCGCCGCCGGGGCAGGCGTCGCGCCAGCCGAAGCGGTGGAGAGCGGCGTCTTGCTCTCCACCAAGCCGGCATGAAGGGCGGCGGCGAGCTTCACCGGATCGCCGTGCCCGCTCACGTGCATGTACATCGTTGCCGGCTCGGAGCGCAGCAGGTGATTGTGAAGTGCAGTGACCTCGATCCCGTGCTTGGCCAGCACCTTCATCACAGGGTTAATCTCTTCGTGCGTGAGCACCAGGTCGCCCATCACCATTGCCTCCGTGTCGCCCATGGGCTGAAAGGCGAGCCAGGTGCCGAGCGCCAGCGCCGGTTTGATCTCGACACCGTCCAGCAGGACTTTGAGGTCTGAGCGGGGCAGTCCCACCCGATAGATACCGTCCGGCTGAACAGTGCCCTCCTTGCCGAGCGCCTTTCCGACTGCCTGCCAGTCGGGATCGGCAAGAGCCGGTGTTGCGAGCGAGATCGCGGCGATCAACGCCGTGAAGATCATTTTCTTCATTGCCTAACTCCTCTGTTGGCGCCTCCCCGCCTCGATCAGCCGCCTCTCCTGGAATACCGGGCCGGATTGTCACGCAGCGTCGAAAGCCGCCTGACATCCGGCCGGTCGATAGTGTTCATGCAGCGGGTGGCCAGTTATGGGTTTCCGCCTGACGTTGGGACGCCCAGGCATAAAGGGCGTCATAGATCACGAAGCCGTGCTTCAGGACCTCTTGATCGTCGGGCGTGAGGTCCCGCAGCCCCATCGAAATGGCCAGCAGCCCGGCCGATTGCGGCGTGAGATCGTGGCGGTCGGTATCGGCGCCGCGCACGATGGCGGCGATGGTTTTGATCGCCGGATCGCGGTCTAGGTCGTATTTCGCGACGAAGGCGTCGAAACTGCAGCCGTCCCCGACATGGGTGAGTTCGACGCCCGGAACGTCATAGGGGATGGCGCCGGTCTCCTCGGCGGCGGCGACCACCCGGTCCGGCGGCACGAACAGAAATTCAGGCTCCTTGTCGATGAACCGAGCAACAAGCCAGGGGCAGGCGATACGGTCGATGACCGGACGTTCCCGTGTAATCCATTTCATGCGATCTCTCCTTCGTGTTGCGTATTATCCAAGGAGGAGGCCGAAGCCGAGCCAGCCCAGAAAGCCGGCTCCGACAACGGCCAGAACGACGTTCACCCTGGATTTCCAGAGATAGAGGACGGCCAGAGCGAGCGCGAAGATCACCCCGCCGAGAAGCAACGACGGTAGCCGGTCGACGACGACAAGCGCGAGTTCGACCGTCGTCGCGGCGATCAGACCCACAACGCCTGCGGATACGCCTTCCAGGAAGCTGTGTAGCGTCTTGTTCTCGACCAAGCTCTCCAGACGTTCATGGAAGAGCAGCGAAAAGCCGAAGGCTGGAAGGAAAATCCCGATCGTCATGGCGATGGCGCCGAGCGGACCGCCCCCAAAATAACCGACGAAGGTGGAGAAGATGATGAGCGGTGCGGGCAGGATTCCAGACAGGGCGAGACCGTCGAGGAATTGGGCGTCCGTCATCCAGCCGTTTCCCACCGCGTCGTCGCGCAAGAACGGAATGACGGTGTAGGCTCCCCCAAAGGTCAGGAGACCGGCCTTGAGGCCAGAGAGAAACAGTCCCACCAGCGACGCGTCCTGCGCGATCGATCCATCGGAGAGCGCTGTGCTTTGCTGGGCGCTGTCGAGCAGGCCTGTTGCACTCTCTGGCCCGACC
>JBOIGA010000109.1:0-9181 GCA_050741875.1 Burkholderiales bacterium | reverse complement strand
ATGAAAACCCCTACGGCGCCGATCCCACCGGGACTTTTCTCAACCGCGTGCAGACCTTCGAGGTGGGAGAGTTCCCCGATACCGAGACCGTGCACTTTCCCAAGTCTTGCCTGCACTGCGAGGATCCTCCGTGCGTTCCGGTCTGCCCGACCGGCGCAAGCTACAAGCGGCCAGAGGATGGAATCGTACTCGTCGACTACGACAAATGCATAGGGTGCAAGTACTGCGCCTGGGCCTGCCCGTGGGGCGTGCGCGAGTTGGACGAAAAGCGGCAAGAGATGACCAAATGCACGCTGTGCGTTGATCGCATCTATAACGAGGCACTGCCTCCCCAGGAACGGAAACCAGCGTGCGTGATGGCCTGTCCGACCAGCGCTCGTTTGTTCGGTGATATTCATGATCCCAACTCGGAAGTATCGGTGGCGGTCCGGGAGCGCGGCGGCTATCCGCTAATGCCGGAATGGGGAACAAGGCCTTCAAACCATTACCTGCCGCGGCGCAAGACCGAAATCAAAATTCACGAGGACGAGCTGCAGCGAGCGGACAACCCGCTCAAGAAAGAGGTGCCGCCGGCGGGGGGAGTAGCGGTTGGCACGAGCGAAGATAGTTTTACAGCTTAAGTTCGGTGAACGGTAACCAGTAAGATCTTCTCTCCGTTCACCGTTCACTGTAACTAACCCCAAAAATGCATCCGGCATTTTCGGTCATTTTCTTTACCACACTGATCGGCGCGGCTCAGGGGCTTTATCTCGCTCTCGTCACAGCAGAACTGCTCACGCTTGTGGGACTCATGCCTCCGCAGCAGGCGCGTAGCTTTTACGCGCTTGGCGCCGCAATTTCACTGCTGCTGCTTGGCGCCGGGTTGATTGCTTCCTTCTTTCACCTGGGCCGGCCGGAGCGCGCCTGGCGCTCGGGAGCGAAGTGGCGGACGTCTTGGCTTTCACGCGAGGTGATTGTGCACCCCATCTTTATGGGGCTCGTGTTTGTCTACGGGCTCGCTCATTTTGTTGGCTGGGCCGGCACTCTCTCGCATTGGGTTATCGTCGCCCTCGGCGTGATCGTCTGCCTCACCTTGTTCGTCTGCACCGGCATGATTTACGCCTGCATTCGATTTCTTCAGGAATGGGCGACACCGCTCACTCTCGTCAACTATTTTCTTCTCGGCACCGCATCGGGTTTTACTTTGGCAAGTGCCTTCAGCGCGTGGGCCGCTCCGCAGCTGCTGGGGATCTATGCGCCCACCGCCATCATTCTGACGTTGGCCGCACTGCTTACCCGAACTGCATCGCTCATCCGCAACGCCCGTCTCAAGCCCAAATCCACAATCCAGACGGCGACTGGAATCAAACATCCCAGAGTCATTCAGAAATCGCAGGGTTTTATGGGCGGGTCGTTCAACACCCGGGAGTTCTTCCATGGGAAAAACCCCCAGTTTCTCCGTTCGGTGAAATGGATCTTCCTGGTGCTGGCGTTCGTCGTGCCCATCCTGCTTGTGAGCCTGGGACTGGGAACCGCCTCGGCCCTGCTCCTCGCTCTTGCGTTCGCCGTGCAGTACACAGGGCTCATCGCCGAGCGCTGGTTTTTCTTCGCCCAGGCCAACCACCCGCAAAATCTCTATTACCAGGCAATATCCTAACCTTCAAGTCCTCTTGAGGTTCGCATAGCAGTTGCGGCGAACGCGATGTGCGGGAACTTAAATTTGGGGGGAACGTTCGCTAATCTCTCCGCGGCTCTCCATTGGGTAATCTCGTATTGCACTCTGCAAAAATTCTGGTCTTGCAGCGGCGACAGATCTCTGAATCCAGTTTCGGATAAATTATAGGAATCACTTTGCGTCCCATCTTGAACATGTTTTCCTTGCCGATGTCCTCAAGAAACCCACTGCGCTTGAGCATCTGAAACACCGAATCCTTCAGACGGTGGAAGTAAAGGCCACCGCCCAACTTTCGACGTCGCCTGGCCTCACCTGCGAGCATGCTTGCGCCTGCAAGATCGATAAAATTGATGCCAATCCCGAGAATCAGCACATGCTTAAAGTCAGGATTGTACTCATCATAGCCCCGTAGCGTGCGCTGCACACTGTCAACCGCTCCGAAGAACACTGAACCATCGAGAAAAATCATCTTTAATTGGCAGCATCCCGGCTTCTCAGCCCTCGGTACGAAATGGTAACTGCCTTCTTCGGGGGCCGGCACTGCCTCGCGAATGACCGGCCGCGAAGTGCGGTACAGGTACGATACCAACGAAAGCAGCACCCCGAAGAAAATTCCTTTTTCGAGGTCCACAAGGGTTCCAATGAAGGTGGCCAGAAATATGACGGATTCCGCTCTGCTCGCCCTGAATATTGTCGCGATATGGTGAAAATCCACGAGCCCATAAGCGACGAGAAAGAGGATGGCGGCCATTGCAGCGATTGGCAAATACGCAGCAAGCGGCGCGACAAACAATAGCATGATGACCAGAAATCCAGACGCAAACACTGTCGCCAGCGGAGTTTGCGCTCCGGCCGTATAGTTCAGGCCGCTTCGATTGAACGACCCGCTGGAAGGGTAGCCGGAAAAGAAGCTGCCGACGATATTCGCGAGCCCTTGCCCAATGAATTCCTGGTTGGCATCGATATGCTGCTCGGATCGAACTGCAATTGCGCGTGAGATCGAGAGCGCTTCCGTCAGCCCCAGCATGGTGATCGCCAATGCGCCGAACAACATGGAATTGATCGCCGAGAGTGAAAAGTCTGGATGCGACAATGGCGGAAGACCTTGTGGAAGCGCGCCTACAGTGTAGATGTGGGTTTTCTCCAGTCCGATCATCATGTTCAGGACCAACGCGAATAGACTCCCCACAACCATTGCCACAATCATGTACGGAACCTTTGGGTAAAACCTTCGCGTCAATATCCCGCTAATCAACGTGAGCACGCCCACTGCAGTGGCGTAGGGATTGATGTCGCGCGCCATGATAACGAAGAGATGCATCGTCTCGTAGAAGGAAGTGCCACGGGGAATGCTGATGTCGAAAAAGTTTTTGATCTGGCTGGCCGCAATCAGGACGGCGGCACCGACAGTGAAGCCGATCACGACGGTATGGGAAACGAAGTTCACAAGCATTCCCATGCGCGCCGCGCCGAGCGCGAATTGAAACAGGCCGGTGAGAAAGGCCAGCGTCAAGACTAGGCCGATGTACTCGGAAGTGCCCGGCTCGGCAACCGAGCTTACCGCACCAAAAACGAACAAGGAAATCGCAGTGGTAGGACCGGTCACCAGATGCCACGATGAACCAAATAGCGCTCCGACCACAGCCGGTACCATCGCTGCATAGAGGCCATATTCAGGGGGTAACCCGGCAATAGTCGCAAATGCGACCCCCTGGGGCAGCACGATGATGGCGCCGGTGAGGCCCGCGATCAAATCCGCGCGGGCGGTCAGAGCATTGACCCTTGGCCACCAGCGCAAGAATGGAAAGACCGTGTAAAGCCGAAGATCGAAGGTGCCTTTCATGGAAGTGGCAGCCCGGGAACGCCCATACGGGGGAGGCCCTTTGAATTGTAGACGTGAGCGTAGAAATTGAGAAAGGCTCGGTACAAACTTGGACTAACGTGGTCTAGACTCAAGGTAAGCCGAGTGTGATCCAGGACGTAGGAGCGCAAAGGGGCTTTGCGCCTGCGTGTTCCTGGAATGACGCATTCGCTTGTTCGCCCCGCGGGAACGATGAATCCCGGCGCATGCCCTCAATGGAGAAAAGACCATGATGAAGAGCCCAACTGAGATGCTCCTGGAGAACCATGCAAGGATTAGAGGATTATTAGAGAGGTTTGGCGAAGCTCGAGAGGACGAAGCGCGGCAGCGGCTCATCGCCCGGTCGCTTGCCGAGATCGCTATTCACGGAGCATTGCGCCAGGAGCTGGTTATTCCCGCAATGCACCAGGCGCTTGAGGACAGCTCTGTGGCAGATTGGGCCGCTCGCGATTATGAGGAGCAAACGCACACGATGGAAGAGATTTCAGCGACTCACTCTCCGAGCACGAGGGTTACGAAGTTTCAGGGTTTTGTCGAGACCGTGAAGCGCCAACTCGAGGAAGAGGAGCGGCGGCTCGTACCAAAGCTCAGGGGGATGGAGCTGGAAGAGCTTGGCGAACGTATGGCAAAACGGCGGGAAGAGTTGGAGCGTGTGAGATTGTTTTTATGAAAGCAAGCTGTGGGAGCGCAGCCACGTAGCAGACCTTTCTGCTATTCGAGTTGTGATCCAGACCGCTAGATTGCGACTCGTGCGATTTCGGAACATCGTTGTTTCGCATGGAAACATGGAAACGGGTATTTTTTTGAAATGAAATAAAAATGCATGAAAAGATCAGTGGCTTAGGGGGTCGGTAACAGATTGGCACGCTAAGTGCTTTCCAGCGGAAAATCAGTTAACTCAACTCGTCAAAATAGTCTGGAGGTTTGTTATGGCGCGCACCGCGCAACAATGGATACAAAAACCGAAGTTTCCTCCCACTCATTACGTCGATACCCGCATCTACACCGATGAACGGATTTTCCGGGAAGAGCAGGAAAAGATTTTCAACAAGTGCTGGATCATTGCCTGCCACGAATCAGAGATCCCGAACGCTTATGACTACAGGACTTTCAGCCATCCCGGCGGGCCCCCGCTGATCGTCGTGCGCGGGGAGGATACGAGAGTTCGAAGCTTCTACAACATCTGCCCACACCGCGGCAACACGTTGCTCTACGATCCGGTGGGCAATGCCAAGCGCATCACGTGCATCTTTCACGCTTGGTCGTTCGATACCAAGGGGACCTGCGTCGACATAACCCGCGAAGAGCAGGGATTTCAGGATCGCTTCTGCAAGGCGGATGCGAGCTTGCGCGAAGTAAAAACCGAGATAGGGTTCGGTGGCTTCGTGTGGGTCAACGTGGACGATAACTCCTCTTCGCTGAAGGAATACATCGGCGACGCCATGAACATGCTGGACGAGCAGCTCTCAATGCCGCTCGAGGTATTCCATTATCACAAGGCCATCGTCAATACCAACTACAAGCTTTGGCACGATACCAACAGCGAGTTCTATCACGACTATATGCATTACTTTAACCGCGTGACCGGGATGCTGCAGCCTGGTTATTTCGACCGCAAGTACGAGGGCTATCCGAATGGCCACGCTTCAGTGGGCTCGATGGAGATTAAGTACGATGCCTACGAAGGGAGCAAACAGCGCGGCGTGGGCTGGCCTGGACTCGCTCCCGGCGGTTGGATCTTGATCGACATCTTTCCTGGAATGACTTACAACCTGCGCACGTCGGTGCTACGCATGGATACCGCGATTCCGTTGGGCCCAAATAAGCTGATCATTGAGTTCCGCGGTTTAGGTCTCAAGACCGATACCCCTGAGCAGCGCGCCGAGCGGATTCGCGACCACAACACGATTTGGGGACCATTTGGCCGCAACCTGCACGAAGACCTGTTGGGTGTGCACGGGCAGGGCCGCGCGATGCGCGAGAGCACCGACAGCAAATGGGTGATCCATGGGCGCGAAGAGAACATGACGATCCATGACGAGGGCGGAATGCGCCACTTCTACGCTGAGTGGAGCCGCCGCATAGGGCGCAAAGCGTACGATCCGATGGGCGAAGAGACTGGCCGGGCCGCTGCTTGAGGGGAAGCTTAAAGTGAATGCGACACAAGCAATCCAAGAACTTATTTACAAATCCTGTCTCACTCTCGATGAGAAGAATTTCAAAGCCTACCTCGACCTTTGCGATCCGGAGTTCCATTACACCATCACTGCGTACAGTCCAGAGATCCGCAAGGAGATGGTCTGGCTGGAGCATGACAAGACCGGCCTGCAAACTTTACTCACTCAACTGCCGCGTCATAACAGCGACCATTCGCCGCTCACTCGTCATGCGACGGTGTACACGGTGCAGTACGAGAATGAAGGCAAACAGGCAGCGGTCATCTCTGCGGTGCAGATTTTCAAGACCACGCTAGACGGCGGCGCGACCGAGTTATTCGCCGTCGGCAAGTATCACGATACGGTAAAACTCGATAGTGGCGCTTCGAAGCTTTTGAAACGAGTGGTCAAGTTGGATACCCGGATGTTCGGGTTTGGTTATCACATACCGTTTTAAAGATGGCACTCGGGAGCTTATGAAGATCCAGGTTAATGCCAGAAACCGCGCGTATCATTTCCAAGCTCACGACAAGGAGCAGATGCTATTCGCAGGCTTGCGAAGCGGCATCGATCTGCCTTACGAGTGCAGCACGGGAACTTGCGGAACGTGCAAAGCCAAGCTGATCGACGGCAAGATCTACGACCCGTGGCCAGAAGCGCCGGGACACAAGTATTGCAAGCGCGAGCTGGGTGAATTTCTCATGTGTCAGTGCGTCGCGCGCACTGACTGCACCGTGGAAGTCGGCAATTTTGTCTATACGATGGATCCCGGTGCGTGTCTACCCCGGTCGTTCTTTGGCGTGATCCATGCGACCAGGATGTTGACCCCCGATGTCATGCACTTGGAAATCGAGCTCGATAATCCACAGAATTTTGATGCTGGCCAGTTTGTTGTCATGGAGGCGCCCGGTGTGACGGGCTACCGCGGCTACTCCATGGTTAATTTCGAGCGTGAGGCGAAGAAACTGGAGTTCGTCGTAAAGAAGAAGCCCGGGGGACGGCTTTCGGAGTGGCTCTTCGACTCGGGCAGCGTAGCGGGTACTCCCGTTGATCTATGTGGTCCACTCGGACATGCGACCTTCTATCCCAACGTCAAGAAAAACATACTGTGTATTGTCGGGGGAAGCGGGATCGCCGGAATCATGTCCATTTTGGCACGAGCCGGTCAGGAACATTACTTCAACGAGTACCGGGGCTACGTTTTTTTTGGGGTGCGCACGGCAAAGGACAGTTTCTTTCTGGACGAGCTCGGGGGTTTTGTGCGTCAGTTCCCCGGGCGTCTGGAAGTCACTGTCGTGCTCTCGGAAGAGGATGTCCCAGCCTCGCTCAAGCAAGCTCACCCGGACCTTCTATTCGACACGGGTTTTGTGCACGACGCCGCGGCGCGCGCGATGGACGGCAAATATCAGAACATCCGGGCGTATCTCGCGGGTCCGCCGCCGGTGGTGGATACGGCGCTGCGCACCCTGATCGTGAAAGCGAAACTCACAACCGACAACATCCGCTACGATAAGTTTAGTTAAGATGAGTAAGCGACGCGTGTGTTCTTTGGAAGACGTTCCGCAAAATGGAATGCGCACATTTCAGGCGGAAGGCGGATTGCGGGTTTTGATTGCGCATTCCGGGGACGATTACTTCGCGTACCAGCCGCTCTGTCCGCATCAGGACGTCGAGCTAGAAGAGGGCATGTACGATGGTTGCGTGCTTACCTGTCACATGCACTTATGGCAATGGGATATCCGCACCGGTGCCCCAATGGGCGTCGCCGAGGCACCGCTCGTGTACTACGATGTGAAAATGGAGGATGGTGCGCTTTACATCGTGCCTCCCAATGCGCTCAAAATGGCCGAGCTCTTTGACGGAGTTTCGGAGCAGACACTCGAGGGAATTATCACCCTCGCGCGAAGCGAAACCCAGGAAGAGGGAAGCGTGCTCTACAAGGTGGGCGACCCGGTTGAGGATTTCTACGTTCTGGAGTCCGGGCGGGTCAATTTTGCAATCGGACGCGAAGAGCGCATTCGGCCCGCAGGATTCATGTTGCGCAAAGGGGAGGTGTTTGGCTGGGCCGCGCTGCTTGAAAATCAGCCGCAGCGTATTGCATCCGCTACGTGTCTGGAGAAGTCTTCGCTGCTGGCCATCAACGGAAAGCAAACGCTAAAAATGTTGGAGTCGGATCCGGCAGCTGGATTCATCGTTATGCGCCGGCTGTCGTCTTTAATCACCAAGCACTTGACTGGTTCCGGCGCGGAATGAAATGAGCGTGCGTAAAGGCCAGATCAGAATCTCTTAGGCTGTAAATACTAGAGGAGAAGATTGAAATGATGAAATGGAAAACTGGCGCCGTCGTCGCTGTAGCGTTGCTGGCGATCGGCTGCGCAGCGGATTCGGGGGATTCGGGCTACGGCGAGCCGGGCGAGTCTGTGAAGCTGGTCGTGGGTTATCAGCCTTACTACACGCAAGCCTGGTCCGGGCTCGTCATGCGCGAGAAGAAGTTCTACGAGAACTATTTACCCAAGGGTTCGACGGTAGAATTCCAGGTCGGACTGCAAGGCGCGATCATCGTGAACCAAATGTTGGCGGGCAAGCAGCAGATCGGTTATATGGGGGATATGCCGGCCATTGTCTCTACTACCAAGCCGGATGTGGCCGACATACGACTTGTCGCAAACCTGGGATTTGCTTATGACCAGTGCAACATCTTCCTAGCGAAGATGAGCGCGCCAGACTTCGCCGACTCGAAAGAAGCAATCAAGTGGCTGGACGGAAAAGAAGTTGCGGTGCCCAAAGGAAGCTGCACCGACCGTTTCGCGCAGGCCGTGTTCAAGAAGATGAACATAACACCCAAAGCCTATCTCAACCAGAATATTGAGGTCATCACCAGTAACTTCCGGGCCAACAAGCTTGATGCCGCAGTCATTTGGGAGCCAACCGCGACCCGGCTCATCGAGGAGGGGCTGGCGAAGCGGATGGCTTCGGGGATCTCTGTAAACGAGAACGATGCCGGGTTCCTGGCGATGCGCGCGGATCTGATCAAGCAGCGCCCGGACGTCGTCAAGGGTTGGTTACAAGCCGAGCTCGACGCCCAGTTGTTCCTCGCCGATCCGAAGAATGCGCAGGAGGTCGCCAAGATGGCTACCGAGCAAACCACCGGGTTTTCGGAAAAGGTGCTGTGGACTTCGGCCTTCGGACAATTTCCAGAAAAAGTAGGCGGCGCGCCGGTTCGCAACGAGCTGCATTACACCTTTACCGAGCCGACCTTGGAGTTGATCAACCGTTCGACAGTGTTCCTCCACGAGATCAAGAGCATCGACGTGAACAAGCTGCGCCCGGAAGCGATCATGCCGGAGTTCACCCAAGAAATCCTGAAGGAGCGTGGGCTGACGGCGCCGGTAGGGATGATCAAAGCGCAGCCCCTGACTACTTTTGCGGGCAAATAAGAGTTCGGGCTTGCGTCTGCAAACCCGAACTCCGCCCCGGTCGCCTGTATGGATAGCCGCAGCAGAGTGCCGC
>JBOIGA010000108.1:0-9271 GCA_050741875.1 Burkholderiales bacterium | reverse complement strand
CGTACCGATCAATCCCGTGCTCAAACCGGAACAGGTCGCTTACATCCTGCAAGACTGCAACGTGCGAATTCTCGTGACCTCCGGCGAGCGTCTCGCAGCGCTCGAGCAGGCGCTGGAAAGCTGTTCCGATCTCAAGACAGTAGTCACTGTTGATGACTCCCCATCGCGCGACAAGCGAGTCGTGCGCTGGAGTGAAATGGTCGCGCAGCAGAAAATACCGCACCGGATTATTGACGACGATATGGCGGCGATTTTGTATACCTCTGGCAGCACCGGCAAACCCAAAGGGGTCGTTTTGTCCCATCGCAATATCGTCGCCGGGGCAAAAAGCGTCGCCGAATATCTGGAAAACCATCCCGGCGACCGCATCCTCGCATTGCTGCCTTTGAGCTTCGATTACGGGATGAGTCAACTCACGACCGCATTCTTAAGCGGTGCATGCGCGGTGCTCATCAACTACCTTCTGCCGCGAGATATCATCGCCGCCGTTCAGCGCGAAAAGATCACCGGGCTGGCTGCTGTGCCCCCATTGTGGATTCAGCTTGCGCAACTCAGATGGCCGGAGGGCATCGATGAACACCTGCGCTACATCACGAACTCCGGCGGGAAAATGCCGCTGCCTACTTTGCAGGCGCTCAGGCGCGCGTTGCCGAAGACCAGGCCGTATCTCATGTACGGACTGACCGAAGCTTTTCGCTCGACTTATCTCCCGCCCTCTGAAATTGACTGCCGTCCCGAGTCGATGGGCAAGGCGATTCCCAACGCTGAAGTGATGGTGGTGCGCGAAGATGGAACGGCGTGCGCCCGCGGAGAACCCGGGGAACTGGTGCATCGCGGCGCGTTGGTTTCGCTCGGTTATTGGAACGATCCCGAGAAAACCGCGGAGCGTTTCAAGCCCGCGCCCAATCAGCCTTCCGGATTGACGATTCCGGAAGTCGCGGTGTGGTCCGGGGACACAGTGAAAATGGACGCGGACGGCTTCTTGTATTTTGTCAGCCGCCGCGATGAAATGATCAAGACTTCGGGTTACCGCGTGAGCCCGACTGAAATCGAAGAGGTGATTTATTCGACCGAGATCGTCGCGGAAGCGGCGGCATTCGGCGTGCCGCACGCGACCCTGGGTCAGGCGATCGTTGTCGTCGCGGCAGCAAAACCGGGGAAACAACTCGACGCCGAGGCGCTTCTATCCGAGTGTAGAAAGCGGCTTCCCGCTTTCATGGTTCCGCTGCATATCGAAATCCACCAAGGCAGTCTGCCGCGCAACCCCAACGGGAAAATAGACCGCAAGCTTCTCGCCCAGCCAATGCAAAATCTGTTCGAAGCGCAATGAGCCACGCAGCGCATCGCTACCCGGTGGTGAACGACTGCCTTGAGATCGGCGGAATGCCGTTGCCCAGGCTTGCGCAAAAAATCGGCCGGACACCTTTCTACGCCTACGATTCAGAACTGATCAGCGAGCGAATCGCACAACTACGCGAGCA
The DNA here is from genome assembly GCA_050741875.1 of Burkholderiales bacterium. Lineage (GTDB taxonomy): Bacteria > Pseudomonadota > Gammaproteobacteria > Burkholderiales > JBOIGA01 > JBOIGA01. The sequence continues at coordinate 7,790 of JBOIGA010000108.1, read as the reverse complement.
TTTGCCACGCGAAATTCATCTGCACTACGCCATCAAGGCCAACCCCATGCCTGCGGTCGTGCAGCATCTCGCCAAGCTCACCGATGGTCTTGACGTCGCATCTGCGCGGGAAATGCAAATTGCGTTGGAAACCGGGACCGAGCCTTTGCAAATCAGTTTTGCGGGGCCGGGTAAAACCGAAGACGAACTTAAAGCTGCGATTTCGGCTGGGATTGTCATCAACATGGAATCCGAGCGCGAAATGCTGGCGATTGCGCGACTGGCAGGAGAGCGAAAGCCGAAGGTCGCGGTGCGAGTCAATCCCGATTTCGAATTGAAGTCTTCAGGAATGAAAATGGGCGGCGGCGCGAAGCAGTTTGGAGTGGACGCCGAGCGCGTTCCGGAAATGCTCGCGCGAATTCAGGATCTCAACCTCGACTTTCGGGGCTTTCATATTTTCAGTGGCTCGCAAGTGCTGAAAGCTCCGGCAATCGCCGAGGCTCAGGAAAAAACCATCGCGCTCGCGCTCGCGCTCGCGAAACACGCGCCCGCTCCGGTGCGCCTGCTCAACATCGGCGGCGGTTTCGGAATCCCCTATTTTCCCGGAGAGCAGCCGCTCGATATCGCTGCGGTCGGGCAAAACCTCGCGCGGCTCATGCCGGAAGTCAAACGTCGGCTGCCGGAGGCGCAAGTGGTTATCGAGTTGGGACGCTATCTTGTCGGAGAGGCGGGAATTTATGTCTGCCGTGTCATTGATCGCAAGATTTCGCGCGGTCAAGTTTTTCTGGTGACCGACGGCGGGCTGCACCATCACCTTGCTGCTTCTGGCAATTTCGGCCAGGTCATCCGCAAGAATTATCCGGTTGTCGTCGGCAACAAAGTGCAGGGCCACGAGAGAGAGATAGCTTCCGTTGTGGGACCGCTTTGCACTCCGCTCGATCTGCTCGCGGACAAAATGGAACTGGCGAAGGCAGAAGCTGGGGATCTCCTCGTCGTGTTCCAATCCGGCGCGTACGGACTGACCGCGAGTCCGACTGCTTTCTTGAGCCATCCCGCCCCCGCGGAGGTGTTCGTCTAGGTATGCAACTCACGACGAGAGGCAAATCGGTCATTACCGCCGGCGTGACCTTGCTCATCGTTCTGCTGCTTATTGCCATCGCCGAGGGTGCGGTGCGTGCACGCCAATGGATCAAGTACGGGCAGGCGGGAACGCTCGACGAGCTGTTCGCGGTAGATTCCAAGCTCGATCTCAAAATTCCGATCGCGGGCGCCCGGACGAAAACGGCGAGCATAAACTCGCTCGGCTTTCGCGGTCCCGAAATGCCGCAGTGAAACCGGCTAACCACCTTCGTATCGCCTTTCTGGGCGCGTCAACGACGTACTGCGCCGAAGCCTCAAGCAACGAAGCGACGTGGCCGCACCTCGTGACCGAAGTCTTGCGCAATAGTTACCCGAACATTGATTACGTCAACGCCGCAGTGCCAGGATACGGACTCGATTCGATGCACGGCGCGCTCGAACGACGCGTCGCGCCTTTGCAGCCCGATGTCATCGTCATCTACGAAGCGACCAACGAGTTGAGCTCCGAAACGCGCGAGCTCGCGACACGGCAGGGAATCTATCGGAGGTACGATCAAACCGGCTGGCTCGGCGAGCACTCCCTCCTGTGGTTTCTGCTCGAAAAGAATCTGAAGATTGTGCAGTCACGGCGCGAAGCCGCCGAGAACATCGCGCGGCTTAACTTCGAGCCCGGCGAATTGGGAAAGAGCTTTCGCGAGGGACTTGCGGCACTGATCGGCGATGCGAAGAGAATTGCCCTTGTCGTCGCAGTGCCGACTTTTTCGCACCAGGTCCGCGCCGGGCAGACTCCCGAGCGAAAGCTCGAAGCTGCGGAGTCTGCTCTCTACTACATGCCCTACATGACTCCCGAGCTTCTGCTCGCAGGTTACGCACGCTATAACGAAATTATTCGCGAAGTTGTGCGCAACACCGGCGCGGTCTCGATCGAAGGTGAAATGGAAATCCCCGGCGACAGCGTGCATTTCAACGATACGGTGCATTTCAAGGACGCCGGCAGCCGCGCGATGGCGGCACGCGTTGCGAAGGGACTGCTTGGCTCGCCGGAATTCCAATCATTGTTACAGACAAAGCCGCCGGCGGTGGCTCACCGAGCGGGGTAGGCGTGCCGGGCCTCTGCGGCTGGATTGGGCCAGGTTCCTCTGCTGAACTCATCGAGCGCATGGCCTCGCTGTTGGCGCGCTTTGACCGCTGCCCGTGCAAGACTGCGCTCGCGCAAGACGTGGCGGTCGCCGTCGCCGCACCCGGTGCGCAAATTCATCAAAGCAAACCATGGCTGGCGGCAATCTGCGGACAACTTCAATTCACCAGGGCGGAGCTGATGGAGTACGCACGTCATCACGGCGCGGCGAAAACATTGACCGATCATTACCGCGGGCCCGATATCCTGCAGTCGTGCTCCGGGGCATTTTCGCTCGCGATTGTAAGCACCAACGAAGCGCTGCTCGCGACCGACCGCATGGGAATTCACCCGCTCATTTACACGTGCGTCGGCAATGCGCTCGTTTTCGGTTCGAGTCTTAACGCAATCAATTCGCATCCGCTCGTTACGTCCGATCTCAATCGCCAGGCGATCTACAACTACCTCTATTTCCACATGGTGCCCGGGCCGGAAACGATTTACTCGGGACAAAAGCGTCTTCTGCCCGGAGAGTATTTGCACTTCAGAAATGGCCATTCTGCGGTTGCGAGTTACTGGCGGATGGCGTTCGAGGAAAATCGGCGCGCACCATTCAAAGAGCTTAAGACCCAGTTCGTTTCCACGCTCAAAGAGAGCGTCCTCAAGGTGGCGGAAGGCGCGCAAACCGGAACTTTTCTTTCCGGCGGAACCGACAGCTCGACGCTTGCCGGATTGCTGACGCAGGTCAAAGGCGAGCCCGCGCGCACATATTCGATCGGTTTTGCTGAAACCGGTTACGACGAAATGGGCTACGCGCGAATCGCCGCCAAACATTTCGGCACGCGGCACAACGAGTACTACGTTACCGCCGACGATATCGTCAGCGTGATTCCCCGAATTGCCAAGGTGCATGATCAGCCTTTCGGCAACTCGTCAGCGGTACCGACGTACTATTGCGCGCGCATGGCGAAGCAGGATGGAGTCGAAAGATTGCTCGGCGGAGATGGCGGGGATGAATTGTTCGGCGGCAACGAGCGTTATGCGAAACAAACGATATTCGCGCGCTACGAGAAGCTGCCGCTGGGTCTGCGCAAACTTGCGCTCGAACCCGCGGTGGCCGTGGCGGGACAAGCTTTCGCGCTCACGCGCAAGGCAAAAAGCTACATCGAACAGGCTTCGATGCCTATGCCGGCGCGGCTTGAGAGCTACAATCTGCTCGAGCGCTTCGGCGCACAGCGTGTTTTTACCGCTGACTTTCTGGCGAGCGTGGACACCGGTCAGCCGCTTGCGCTGCTGGAATCGGCATATCACGGCACGAATGCGCAATCGCTGATCAACCGAATGCTCGCGCTCGATTTCCAGTTCACTCTTGCCGACAACGATCTGCCGAAAGTCGTTCGCAGTTGCGAGCTTGCCGCGATTGACGTCCGCTTTCCGATGCTGGCCGATTCAGTCGTGGCTTTTTCAGCAACGCTCGCTCCTGAGCTCAAACTCAAGGGGACGAAGCTGCGCTGGTTTTTCAAGAAAGCACTTTCCGATTTTCTGCCGGCCGAAATTTTGGCCAAACAGAAGCATGGTTTCGGACTGCCTTTCGGGCCCTGGCTCAAATCGCATAAACCGCTGCAGCAACTGGTGCGCGACAGCCTCTCTGACTTGAAGCCGCGGCAACTCGTGCGCGCGGACTTTCTCGACGAACTCATGCAAACCCATCTCATCGAGCACGCGGGCTACTACGGCACGATGATCTGGGTGCTGGTCATGCTCGAGCAGTGGTTGAAACGCCAATGAGTCATTATTCGTTCGAGGAATGCGCTCCGCGATGCGAACCCGCGCGATCTTCTTTGCATTGCGTATGGTCTGGGCTGGATAATCGGATGGCAACCAATCTGTCGCTCAATGTATCGATACGCTCATTGCGCACAGGCTGCCGGCGCATAAGACATGGCGCGCAGAAAAGTCGGGACCACAGGCGTCGCCGGAATGCGCGGCGCGATGCGTTCAGGAAGCTGGCGCAAGCCGCAGGGTGTTTTGCAAAAGGCGAAACACGAATCGCACTGGCGTCTTGTCCCAGGGAGTGAAACGCGGAAGTTGATAGAAATCGCTGGCGCCGCGCGCCACACCCCATGCGGTGGAGAACGCGGCGGAAAAACCAAGCTCTTTTACCATCTCCACATGCTCCGCGGTGTAGTCGTGCTGTGGCTTGCCGTTGGGATAAGCAAACAGCGCAACCGGCGCGCGAATAATCTCTTGCAGCTGCGCTCTTCCATCGGCGATTTCCGCTCGCGCCTGAGTCGAATTTAGCCGTGCGAGAATCGGGTGATGCGCTGTGTGCGCCCCCATTCCCATTCCTGATGCATGCAGCTCTCGCACTTGCGCCGAAGTCATCATGAGATTGCCAGGGAGACTCTCTTTGATCTCTGCCGCGATGTGCTCGACCGCCTCTGCGCGCTCGTTAAATTCGAGGTGTTTTAGCCTGGCGAGCAGAGAAAACGCCGACCTGCCACGCGCTTCCCAAGTGCGCAAATCCAATTTTCCCCACGGTGCAAGATCAAGTTCCGGTGCGGGCGCTGCGCGAATGGCTTCGATCACCGTATCGTTCCACATTCTGCCGCCATCAAGGAACCCGGAGGCAATGAAAAACGTCGCCGTGACCTTGTGGCGCCGCAAAATCGGGAAAGCGATTTCGTAGTTGTCAGCGTATCCATCATCGAAAGTGATCGCCGCCGCCCGAGGGGGCAGCGATTTTCTTTTTAGACGTTCGACCGCTTCAGCGAGCGGGAGGACCGTGAAATTACCCGTGAGCGCAACGATCTGGCTCTCAAACTGCGCGGCGTTGACTTCCTCCGGAAACATGGGATCGATCTCCCGAAGCACGCGGTGGTAGATAAGCACCGTTAAACGCGCGCGCGGGCCTGCGGGTGATAGCAGCGTTCCCGCTGCGCGCAGAATCCAAGAGGTGTCGACGTTCATTTGCCTACGGTCTGACAAGCGGCCAAGCTTCACGCACTCGTGACAAAATGTAACGCTCCGCACCATCGGGACTGCGCGATAGTTTCCACAAGCCCGTAAGCGTGAGGATGTAGATCAAGGCGCCCGAAGCGACCAAGGTGATGAGCCAAGCGACTTGCACTTTGAGATCGCCGGAAAATCCCCACGCCTGCTGCGCCATTTGAACGGCGTAAAACATGGCGGTGCTCGCAGCGAGAGGCCGCCATAATTTGTCAAGCACGTGCACGGTCCTGATACCAAGAAGCTTAAAGACGATGTAATAGACCGCCGGAACCTTGAGCGCCTCGGTGATAACTAGGGCCCACGCCGCTCCGATCGCTCCACCGTGGTAAATACCGATGACAAGCGCCGGTATTCTTATTATCAATTGCGCCCCCGAAAGCATCGCCAGAATTTCTGGTCGGCCCATAGCGAGATACACGTAACCCGCGCTGGATTGCAGCAGCAGAAATAAGCCGTACAGAGCGAGAAGGGCGATGACCGGGATCGATTCCACCCACTTTTCTCCCAACATCACCAAGACCAGCGGCTCCGCGATTGCAATGATTCCAATTCCCGCCGGGAGCCCCACCAACGCAATCATCGACAGAACGTTGAGATAACCTTGCCTCAAGATTGCCAAGTCCTTAAACATTTTTGAGTAGGCCGGAAAAACAGCCCGATTGATCGGCGCGACCAGTTCCGTTGTGGGCAGCGTCGAGATTTCGTGCGCGATTTTGAAAATTCCCAATTCATGCAGACCAGCTATCTTGCCAAGGATGAAATCGGAAGACCGATCATTGATGAAAAATATGATGTTGCTGATGAGCAGCCACTTGGAAAAGCGCAGCAGATCGTGGCGGCCGGCCAGCGAAAATCGCGGGCGAAACGGGTGCAGGAAGTATGAGAGCATTACCCCGGCGAGGCGGCTCGTTATGATCCCGGCGACCAACGCCCAATAGCTGCGGAACACCACGGCCAGTGTGACGGTGGCGCAAAACGCCGCGAGTTTTTTTGCCAGCAGAAACTTGAATTCCTTGTTGAACTCGAGGTCCTTGCGAAACGCGACAACACCGATGTTTTCAAAGCCGAGAATGAAGGTCCCGAACGCGAGGCAATACATGACTGCTTCGAGGCGCGGCTCATCGTAAAACACTGCCGCTGGGTGAGCGAGCAACACGAGCACGAGCGCACTCGAAGCGAAGAAAACAACGTTAAGTGTCCAGGCGGTATTGTAATGCTCGCGTCCCGCGTTCTGGTTCTGGATGAGCGCAATATCGAAACTGAACGCACTCAGAAGCTCCAGCACCGCGATGATGGCCATCGCCAGCGCAACGAGACCGAAATCCGCTGGAATGAGCAGGCGCGCGAGGATTACTGTACTGACGATCCCGATTGAGCGCTCGGCGAGCTTGAACGCCACCATCCACGCGGCCCCTTTCGCCATCTTGTGGCCGACGTCTTTCATGCTTGCGGCTGCGCAGCGCGGCTGACGACATAGCGAAACTTGCCGGAAGCCTCTTGGGGTAATTCCGTTACCTCTTCGATCGTCACCTCCACATTGGCTCCCAGCCTGGCCTTGAATCCCTGCCTGATTTTTTCGCCCGCACTTTGCTCAAAGCCAGGGGCGGAAATGAGCAGAACGCGAGTGTGCTGTAAATTCTCCTGCACGATTTTGAACGCGCGTATTCCGTTTAGCTCGCGCACCACATAAATCAGCGCAAGACCGTGCATGATGGTCCCGTCCGCAGCGATCACGAAATCGGTGGTCCGGCCCTGGAGTTCACGTATCAGCGGCAGCCCACGCCCGCAGGAACAGGCGCGGTCATCCAGCACGCCCACGTCTCCGGTGCGGTAGCGAATGAAAGGAAAATCGCGGGTCGCAAGATGCGTGACCACAATTTCGCCGGATTGACCCGCCGGCAACGCATTGCCCTCGGCATCCACGATTTCGACGATGATGTCTTCGGCGCTGATGTGCATTCCCGATTGCGGGCACTCGTGGGCGACGAAACCCGCGTCGCGCCCGCCATAGCCATTGGCGACCACGCAGCCGAAAACTTGGCGGATAGTTTCCTCCTGATCGTCGTACAACCGCTCCGCGGTGACGAAAGCGACTTTGATTCCCAGGTCATCCATTCGCTGTTGTTTGGATTCGGCATGACGCGCGATCTGCGCCAGTGCGGAAGGATAACCGAACAGCATGCGTGGCCGAGCGCTTCGAATCGCATCGAGAAAGCCGTCCAGATTGCGGCGCGACATCTCGAAGGCAGGCAGCAATTCCGAGCGCAGCAGCTTGTCGCGAAAGCGCCGTAGCCGGCCCTGCGCATTGAGCTCGATCGGCGACCCCCAGACCACGATTTCCGGATCGCCGATGTCCACTCCCCACCACCGGGTCGCGCGCCATTTCGCTGCGACATCGTGGCTGACTCGTTCGGCGCCGATAAAAAAAATGAGCGGCTCGCCGCTGGAGCCGCCGGTGCTGAATCGGGCGAGCCCGCGCGCGTTATCCGCCTTCAGCTCTTCCACATTGTCGCGGATCCGGGCTTTCGTGAGCAAGGGAACCTGGGCAAGCTCCGAGAGCGATTTGATTTCCGCTGGAGCGAAGCCGATTTCATCGAACAGC
>JBOIGA010000107.1:0-9536 GCA_050741875.1 Burkholderiales bacterium | reverse complement strand
GAATGCTGCAAGTCAAACGCTTGTACGGAAAACAAAGCCGGAATCGCGACTGAAGGAGGCGGTACGGGAAGCTTTCTACTACGGCGGCGAAGATTAATGACCGTACGTGAGAGGTAATCAATATGAGTACGAAATCGGTGTGCCAGACTGCAACGTTCGCGCTGCTGGCGGCATGTGCCATGGGTGCGGGGGCGGACGACAAGAGCGATTACGATCGGCGATCGGCGGCACGCTACATGAGTCTGTTCCAGTCCCTCGACCGCAACGCTGATGGAGCCGTGACGCGGTTGGAGGCGCAGGGCGATCTCAATTTCAGTCCGCGGTTCGACGACATGGACATCAACCGGGACGGCGTCGTGACGACGGCGGAATTGCAGCGCTACGTCGATCGCGAGCACCCGACACCCGCGAGCGGCGGGCAGCGCTGACGAATTCTTTTTCGCTCCATAATGAGGTCATGGACCTCGACGCGATTTCAGTTTTCGTGAAGGTTGTGCAGGCGGGCCGCTTCAGCCAGGCCGCTCGCCTTCTCGGGGTTGGCGCTTCCGATCCACGCGAAATACGTGCGGTCCAGATGCCCTCGCACTTCTTCCATCCTCACGCGGGCGTGGCCTTCCTTCATGTTGCCGACATACTCGGCGATGAGCTCCAGAAGGAGCGCCTTCTGCTGCTTGTTCAGTTGCGATGCAGGTACGCCTGCATAGTCCAGCACCAGGTTGTCTTTGTAGGCCTTGCGCCAGGCTTGTGTTCTCTTCGACCGGGATACCTGCAGTTGGCGAGCGCGTCGAGTGGCGCGGCTGGAGCTTCGAGGTAGCCGAAATGCAGAGGTGGCAGATCGGCAAAGTGGTGGCACGGCGCGTCGGCGCGGATGCGAACTCGGCCGGCGCTTTGATCGCCCTGGCCGCCGAGAACATCGTCATGGCCGGGGGTGGAACCATCGGGGCCGCAACGCCGGTGCAGATAGGACAGCCCGGCGCGCCCGCACAGCCGGTGGAAGAGAAAACGGTTTCCTACGTCAGGAAGGAATTTCGCGCCACCGCCGAAAGCCGCAAGCGGCCGCCCCTCCTTGCCGAGGCGATGGTAGACGCGGACGTGGAGATCCCCGGTGTGATCGAGAAAGGCAAACTCCTCACGCTGACAACCGAGGAAGCCTTGAAGCACAAGCTCGTCGAGCTCCGCGCCGATACTATGGAGAGCGCGCTGGAGCAGTTGGGGCTTGGAGGGGCGGAGCTCAGACGGGCGTCGCCCAACTGGGCGGAGAACCTGGTGCGCTTTCTGACGCATCCGGTGGTCAGTTCCCTGCTCATCACCATCGGCATGCTCGGGATCGTCCTTGAGCTACGGACGCCCGGCTTCGGAATACCCGGCGGCGTGGGACTCGCGAGTCTGGCGCTTTTCTTCTGGGGCCACTGGCTGGTCCAGCTGGCCGGCTGGGAGGAGCTGCTTCTTGCGGGGGCTGGAATCATCCTGCTGGCCCTGGAGTTCTTCGTCATTCCGGGTTTTGGAATTGCCGGGGTCTTGGGGATCATCACCATCCTCGCGGGTCTCATCCTGAGCCTGGTCGGGGCAGGGGACAGGTCGGAGGTCATCCTCATGGCCGCGGGGCGCGTGGTTTTTTCATTGCTGATGGCATTGATTGCGAGCCTAGTCCTCCTGCGCTTCCTGCCGCGCCTGCCTTTCGGGCGACGGCTGATCCTGGAGACCGGGCTGGGGGCAGGTCACAAGTACGGCTCGGCGCCGGATAGCGACCGGCGCTGGCTGGGAAAGAAAGGGCGGGCGTCGTCCGCGCTTCGACCGGCAGGCATTGCCGAGATCGAAGGCGAACGCGTGGACGTCGTGTCGGACGGGGAGCTGATCGATGCCGGCCAGCTCATCGAGGTGACGCGCGTGGACGGCAATCGAATCGTCGTGCGGCAGGTCGCGCATATCAAACAAGAGGAGTGACAAATGTTCGGGATCGAGACTGGCTTAGTGGGTGGCGTCGGATTGCTCATTTCCCTGCTGGTTGGGCTGGTCTTTGTCTTGTATCTGGTGCCCATACCACTGTGGATCGCTGCCTGGGCTTCCGGGGCCTACGTGGGGCTGCTCACCCTGATCGGCATGCGCCTGCGCCGCGTTCCGCCCACCACGGTGATCACGGCGCGGATCAGCGCGGTGAAGGCCGGCCTCGACATCTCCCTCAACGACCTGGAAGCCCACTACCTGGCGGGCGGAAACGTTGTAAGGCTGGTGAACGCGATGATTTCGGCGGACAAAGCCAACATTCCCTTACCCTTCAAGCGCGCCGCGGCCATCGATTTGGCCGGCCGCAACGTGCTGGAAGCGGTACAGATGTCGGTCATCCCCAAAGTGATCGAGACGCCGAAAATCGCGGCTGTAGCCAAAGACGGCATCCAGCTCATTGCGGTTTCCCGCGTGACGGTCCGCACCAACATTGACCGGCTGGTGGGAGGAGCTGGCGAGGAGACGATCATTGCGCGCGTTGGCGAAGGCATGGTGAGCACCATCGGTTCCGCGGCGAGCCACAAGAGCGTGCTCGAGAATCCTGAGCAAGGGCTTGGATGCGGGGACGGCCTACGAGATCCTGTCCATCGACATCGCCGATGTGGACGTCGGCGAGAATATCGGCGCCAAGCTTCAGATCGACCAGGCAAACGCCGACAAGCAGATCGCACAGGCGAAGGCCGAAGAGCGCCGCGCCATGGCCGTCGCCCTGGAGCAGGAGATGCGGGCGCGGGTCGTGGAGGCGGAGGCCGAAGTGCCGCGTGCCATGGCCGAGGCCTTCCGCCAGGGCAACCTCGGGATCATGGATTATTACCGCATGAAGAACGTGCAGGCCGATTCGGCCATGCGCGATGCGATCGCCAGCACCGGGGACGAACCCGCCGCGGCCCCGAGGAAGTAGGCAGACAACCATGAACAGTTTCCCCGACGAACTGATCTATGTCCTGATCTTTGCCGCCATCCTGCTGTTCCACTACGTGGTGCAGCGAATCAGAAGGCGGCGGCAGCAGTCCGAAGCGCCGCAGGATGAGCCTCTTCCGGAAATTTGGGGGCGCGCGCCGGCAATCCCGGCGGTTTCGCCCGTACCCCCCGAGCGAGTCGGACAATCCGAAGCACTTGCCGCCTCCGCCGCGATTCCGCGACGCCGCTCTGCCGTGAGATCGCCGCTGGGGACCAGGCGCGACCTGCGGCGCGCGATCGTCATGATGACGATACTGGGGCCTTGCCGCGCTTTCGAGCCATTCGATATCCGGCAATTACCCACGGCGGGGGACGCGCCGTCACTCACACGGTGGCGCTGAATCCAGTTCTGCTTGGCGTTCGCGCCGTGGAGCAACTCTCTAGGGTTTGAGTTCAAGCCCCTTCCGGAGACTGCTGCTCCTCGTCTTCGGCCGGGCCGCCGGGGCCGCTCAGGTTGCGCGCGGTATTGATGAGGCCGACGTGCGAGAAGGCTTGCGGAAAATTTCCCAGCATCCGGTGGCTGCGCGGATCATATTCCTCGGAAAGCAGGCCGACGTCGTTTCGCAAGGCCAGCAGGCGCTCGAAGATGTCGCGCGCTTCATCGTGGCGGCCCTGGAGCGCGAGATTATCAGCGAGCCAGAAACTGCACAGCAGAAAAGCCCCCTCGCCTGGCGGCAGTCCGTCCACATTCGGGTCGGTGTGGTAGCGCTCGACCAGCCCATCGTGGGTCAACTGCCGCTGGATCGCGTCCACGGTGCCCCGCATGCGTGGGTCGCTCGCGGACAGAAAACCCACCAGCGGGAGCATGAGCAGACTCGCGTCGAGCTGTTTTCCGCCGTAGAACTGCACGAAGGAATTGAGCGCGCGGTCGAACCCGCGCTCGAGCACTTCGCTACGAATTTCTTCGCGCTGCGCGCGCCATTGCTCCACCTCGCCTTCGGACCCGAAGCGCTCGACCGACTTCACCGCGCGGTCGAACGCAACCCACGCCATCACCTTCGAGTGCACGAAGTGCCGATGGGGCCCGCGCACTTCCCAGATACCCTCATCGGGCTTGCGCCATTCATCCTCCAGAAAGCGCACGAGCTCGCGCTGGACGCGCCAGGCATTGTCGTCCGGCGGCACGCCGGCGCGGCGGGCCAAGTGCAGCGCGTCCATAAGGGCGCCATAGATGTCGAGCTGGTGCTGGCGGTAAGCGTCATTGCCGATGCGCACTGGCGCGGAGTTTTCATAGCCGGGTAGCCACTCGAGCTCAAGCTCGGTGAGCCGTCGCTCGCCCGCGACGCCATACATGATCTGCATCTGCGCGGGAGTACCCGCCGCAGCGTTGATGAGCCACCGCCGCCAGGCGAGCGCCTCCTCGGTGTAGCCGCCGATCGTGAGCGCGTAAAGCGTGTAGGCAGCGTCCCGCACCCAACAGAAGCGGTAATCCCAGTTCCGCACGCCGCCGATGTGCTCCGGGAGGGAAGTCGTCGCTGCCGCGACGATGCCGCCGGTGGGCGAGTAGGTGAGCGCGCGCAGCGTTATGAGTGAACGCAGCACCGCGTCGCGCCAACCGCCGCGGTAGGTGCAGCGACCGATCCACTCGCCCCACCATTGCTCGGTTTGGCGCAATGCCTCTTCGGCGTCTTTTTCCGGTGGCCTCGCGCCGTAAGTCGGCGACCAAGTGAGATCGAAAGGCACGCGCTCCCCTTCGGCGACCGTGAATTCGGCAACCGTGTGCAGGTTTTCCCCACGCGTCTTAACCGGGGTGCGGAAGTAGATCGTGTCTGGCCCGGCGACCGCGCGGATGCCTTCCTCGATGTGCCGCACCCACGGGACGACGGCGCCGTAGTCGAAGCGGATAACGAGGTCCATGCGCATCGGCACGCGCCCGGCGCGGCCTTCGACGATGCGCACGACGTCGGCTTGCCCGCTGCGCGGCGGCATGAAGTCAATCAGCGCAACGATCCCCTCGGCGGTTTGAAACTCAGTCTCGAGCACCAATGTATGGCCGCGGTATCGCCGCGCTATGCGCCGCATCTCGGTCGCTGGCGCAATCAACCAGCGGCCATGCTCGGGCGTGCCGAGCAGCGCCGCGAAGGAGGCGCCAGAATCGAAGCGCGGCAAACAGAGCCAATCGATCGAGCCATCGCGCGCGACGAGCGCCGCGCTCTGGCAGTCGCCGATCAGCGCGTAGTCTTCAATGTGCGAAGGCATGGAAGTCGAGGTCAGGCGCCCGGTGCGGCTCTCAGATCCTCTCGAGCCAGCGGCATATTCGACGGCAGCGCGCGCCCGACACGAATGGTTGGCGCGTGATTTGTCGACCGGCTGTTTCCGGCTGTTCCCCGGTGAAGCTGTCTCGTACTGTGGGGCTCAGAGTACGTTCGCCCAGCAACGCAGGAGTGATCAGGCTCGGTACCGAACCATTTTGACTCCCTAGTGCGAACTTCGTTTTGACCGGCGTGACACGCCCTGTAATCTTTCATTTATTCCTGGTTTTGGAGGCAAAAAAATGGCTGAAATCAAACGCGGCTTTATCGTTCCCCACGCGCAACGTTACATTCTGACCGGCGTCCTGGTACTCGCACCTTTGTGGGTCACCTGGCTGGTATTTCAGTTTCTTTTCACTCAGCTCCACAGGATTGGGCGGCCTTGGGTAGTGGGGCTCTCGCGGTCATTGCAGCCAGTCGCGCCGGAGCTTGCCAGCTTCCTGCTTGAACCAGGGTTCGAGGCGGCGATCGCTGTTGTGGTCACCCTGGCCGGGCTTTATTTGCTTGGCTGGGGGGCAACGAAAGTGGTGGGCAAGCGCCTGATCGCGGGTTTTGAGCGGGTGATGGAACGCATTCCCCTCGCGCAGGCGATCTACGGCGCCACTAAGAAGGTGCTGGCGGCGTTCCAGAAAAAGCCTGATCGCCTTCAAAGAGTAGTGCTGATCAACTTCCCCTCGCCCGAGATGAAGACGGTGGGATTTGTCACCCGCATCCTGAAGGACGCCACCGCCGGGCTGGAACTCGCTGCCGTGTACGTGCCAACCGCGCCCAATCCCACCTCTGGCTATATGGAGATCGTGCCTCTGGATCAAGTGATCCCCACCGAGTGGACGATCGACGAAGCGATGAGCTTCATCATCACCGGGGGTACCACCGGACCGGATAAGATCCACTACACGCGAGGCATTAACTCCGAAAGAGCGGCGACTTAGGTTTGTCGCTCCACTGGATTTCGATCTGGGCATTCTCTAAGGGTATCGAAACCGGAGGCCTGTTTGCGCCTACAGCGAGGGAGCACAAGTGACGGCAAGGCGCGCCGCTGTCTTCCGATCCCCGGAGACTGCACTTAGCCAGGAAGGATTTGTGTTCTTCGCTTTGCCGCAAAAGCGAGAACCACGTATCCGACGACAGCGGACGCAATCGAACCGGAAATTACGCCCAGCCGCAACAGCCCATCGAATTTCCCGCTTTGCTGCTCGAAGGCGAGCGAGCCGATGAATAGGCTCATGGTAAAGCCGATCCCACACAGCAGCGCAACCCCGGCGAGCTCGGTCCATCCTGCGCTTTCCGGAAGCTTTGCAACCCCGGCTTTGATCAATAAGAAACTCGCGCCGAAAACGCCGATGAGCTTGCCCAGAAACAGCCCCAAAGTAATCCCTAACGGCACCGGCTCCACGAGCGTGGCCGGACTCATGCCCGAGAACGACACTCCGGCGTTGGCGAAAGCGAAAATTGGCAGCACGCCGAAAGCGACCCACGGGTGCAGGGTATGCTCCAGATGCTTGAGCGGCGAATGATTCTCCTCGTCCCTTGCCCGGAGCGGGATTGCAAAAGCCAGTATCACGCCGGCAAGGGTCGCATGGACTCCTGATTTAAGGACGGTCACCCAAAGCACCGTGCCGACGATCACGTAGGCGGCAATCCGGGTTACGCCCGCGAGGTTGAGAACGAGCAGTGTCAGGGTGGCCAGTGCCGCGCCGAAGAGCATGGCGGTCGAGAGATCCGCGGTATAGAACAGCGCGATGATGACGATCGCTCCCAGATCGTCGATGACTGCAACAGCGGTCAGGAAAATCTTGAGCGAGATCGGAACGCGCTTCCCCAGCAACGAGAGCACTCCAAGTGCAAAAGCGATGTCGGTCGCTGCAGGAATTGCCCAACCTGCGCGAGCCACTGGGTCGCTCCAATTAAAGGCGGTGTAGATCGCGGCAGGCAGCACCATTCCGCCGATTGCTGCTACTCCGGGGAGGAGCGACTGCGCGACTGAAGAGAGCTCGCCTTCGAGGATTTCGCGCTTGATCTCGAGGCCAACTAGCAGAAAGAAAACCGCCATGAGACCGTCGTTGATCCAGAGCAGCAGCGGCTTGGCGAGTTTGAAGTCTCCCGCCTGCAGCGCGACCGCGGTTGCAAGCAGGCTATCGTAGAGGTTGGCAAGCGGAGAATTGCTAATCAGTAGTGCGATCGCGGCTGCTAACGCGAGAACGATTCCGCCCGCCGATTCCTTGTGCAGAAACTCCTGGATCGCGCTGCGCATGTGCTTTAGAGCCGATAGATCGCGGCGACACGGATACCGGAGGGCATGGAGTCGTTGGGAAAGACCATGCCTGTCAGGAGGAGAATGGTGCCTAGGACGGCGATTAGAAAAGCACAGAGGCACCTACCAGGAGGCGCAAGGGGTCCGCACTCGGTCAGCCGGCTGGACGGACGACCTGCCATCGTTTCCGAGTCGTCGTCTCCACGTAGAACGACCACTCGATGTTGTATTTGGGCGATGCGTGAATACTCCTCGACGACGGGAATTTTTTTTCGTGATAGTTTGCGCTGATGGTGATCCGAGACGTCCTGTAATTTTTCGGATGGCCTCCTCAGGGTATTGCCGTGACTGTTCACTGGCGGGTGCTAAGCCAAATCTCCATACAACCGTGAGAGCACGAGGGACTCGGCGGCGTTCGTTTGGCCGTGCGCATTTTTCCATGGGGCTTTCATCTCATCGTCAACCTCACCTTCGCGGATAGCCAAGAAATTTGCGACAAGCCTCCGGTGCTTCCGGAAAAGAATAATTTTTCCCTGCTCCCAATCCCTGAGTGTCGATTCATCTATACCGAGATGGCGTGACGCGGCTTTCCGGGACCACCCGCGTTCAAGCCGCTTAGTCACGAGTCGCTCAGCGACGGTGCGGGGTTCAGGCAATGGGTTGTAACCGAGGAAGCGGATGATTGCGGGTAGGCGATATACTTTTGGGACCGTTCGGCCTTTTTCCCAGTTAATGATTGACGACTCGTCAGTTCCCAAAAGCTTCCCTGCTTCTTTGAGGGTAAGCTTCAACTTCAGCCGCCATTTCTTAATGTGCTGGCCCAGTGTGGTCGGTGTCGCGACCAGTTCCCGTCGTTTCAGATACTTGAGTTGCACGGATACCCATGGCAAAAAGGCAACGCGTCTGTGGAGCTGCACGTACGCGGAGCATTGGAACTTCGTGAGGTTCTGCCACATGCAACGAATATGACGTTGTTATTTACGCTCTCAATGGTCGTCGAGTCGTGACGTATGTAAAATCGACTACGGCCTCCGGAGTAGCTTACGAGAAGCGACTAATATTCACCCCATGCGGGAGGCTACGGTTCATGAAAAGCAACAAAAAGGCCCTTTACCAACAGAACCTTGAATCGGATCGCGGTCATTCTCCTCATCATCGGCGGCTTGGACTGGCTCGTCGTCGGAGTCTTCGATTTAGATAGCAAAGAACCACAAGACTAATAGGGGTGACGGAGCGACCGCCGGTCATGAGCCGTTTTCAAAACAAACCAACAACGGAGGAAATAGATCATGGCTGTTGGCAACGTAAGCCGAGGCACGACACTAAGAACAGTGCATCTCAACGCCGCGCATCTCGCTTATGCGCGTATCAGGCAGGCGCGAGGGCTGGTGCAAGTTATGAATCGCGCTCTTATCGATCGTTCGAATGATGCCGATTGCGGCGAACTCACCGACCCCGTGCTGCAAAAATTGGCCTACGCGACTAATGACCTGCTCGAACAGGCTCAGGAGGCGATGCTTTCCCATCAACCAAAATAATTTCTATACCGCGCCTGCCTCGACAAAAGTCTGTACGGAGACCGCCTGTATCATCGGTCTGGGACACCGACTAACAACTGAGGCGGGCCTGTATTGAACCCGCCTGCCATCCGGGTGATCTGTCCGACGAAAGTCGCGGCAATCGATATATTTCTAGGCCTGGAGCCTCCTACGATAGCACTCCGATAACCCTGTAATGTATTCGAGAATAGCCATGGACGAGGAACGCGCGACTGTCAAACTGGATCAGCTGTGGGAACGCGGAAACGTGTTTATCAAGGAGTTTCGTCGTCATATTGAAAAGACGAACCCGAAATGTCGGACCGCGCGTTCCATAGATCGCGGCGACTACTGGTCAGAAACTGCAACCTGGGCCCGACGCGATGGTTTTCATGATTTTGCGCGTGAAGTCGATCGTCGTATTCTGGAATACAACGCTAACTTGCCACAAAACATGGCCCTTGAAAGCGAATAGATTGACTTTGGTGACAAGCATTTCATCATGCGCGTGACGGCGTGGCCCGTACC
>JBOIGA010000106.1:0-9665 GCA_050741875.1 Burkholderiales bacterium | reverse complement strand
GTCTTGTCGCGCTCCTGGCGAAGGGGTTAACCATTCGCGGCGTCGCGCTTCGCGCAGCTCATCCCGCAAAGCCGCCGTCGCGACCGTGCGGGACTTGATCAGAGGTTCCTAGCTTACGAGTGAGATGGTGCCGAGAAGAGGACTCGAACCTCCACAGTGTTGCCACCGCCAGGACCTGAACCTGGTGCGTCTACCAATTTCGCCATCTCGGCCAGAGCGCGAAACTCTAATGTTGCTCATTTAGCTTGTCAAACGCCTCCTAGGCAAAGGGGAGACCATGGACGCGGTGTTCGTTCGGACGCAAAAAGGGGAAGCGGAAATCACTTCGCGCTCCGATCAGCTGTCGCACACTGCCTGGCTCACCTTGGTGATGATAGACGGGCGCACAAGCGCGGCCGAGCTCGCCGATCTCAAGCCGAGACTCCACGATCTCGAGCAATCGCTCAAGTTGCTCGCCGACGCCAAGTTCATCGACGTTGCTCCCGCTACGGTGGCCGACGCGCCTCCCGAGGAGCCGCCGCCTACGCTCGACGCTGAATGGCGTCAGCCACAGCCCGAAGAGGAGGAGTTCAGCCATGAGCGCGTGGTCAAGGTTCGGGTCAAACGCAGGCGAAAAATCTCGTTCCAATGGTTGCGCAGACTGATCAAACGCACCACCCTCGCCGTTGTTTTCCTCTTCCTGATCGCGCTCGCCGCGCTCTTTCTCTTCCCTTTGAGCGTTTATGTTCCGCACGTCGAGAAACTGCTCGCCGAAAAAATTGGACAATCCGTTTCCGTGACGAGCATGAGGTTCGTACTCGAGCCGCGTCCGGCGCTCGTTCTCGAGGGTCTGTCGGTCGGGCAGAACGTCAAGATCGCACGGGCAACGGTCGTTCCAGACTGGTCGACTGTGCATCAACCGGTCAAGGTTATTTCCGCGATTGAGTTCGAATCGAGCGCGATGGAAGCCGGCGAACTCGCCAAACTTCATACGCTGCTGAAACGGGACTCGCTTCGTTTCCGTACGATTTTGTTCAACGACTTGAAAGTCGACGCCGGGGGTGTTCCGCTCGGGCCGATGTCGGGAGAAGCGCGACTTGGCAACGAAGGAGGCTTGCAAAAAGCCTTCGTGTCCGCGCCCGGGTTGAAGGCGGAGATGACTCCGTCGGGCGAAAACCTGCGCGTAACGATAACAGGCAAAAACTGGCAGCTTCCCATCGGACCGGCATTGATTTTCGAAAGCTTGTCAGCGAGCGGAACGGCGAATGCCGATGCCTTGTCGTTAGGGAAGATCGAGGCGTCGGCGTACGGGGGCGTAGTCAATGGCGCGGCGCAATTGAATTGGCGAGACGGTTGGAGCGGCGAGGGAACTTACAGTCTGAAGAATCTTGACCTCGAAACGCTCGTCCCGGTTTTTTCCAAACAGTTCTCGATCAGCGGAAGTTTGAACGGCGACTTTCGTCTCGCCGCAAAATCCGCGGCCCTTGCCGGTCTTCTCGACTCGCCGAAAATCGAAGCTAGTTTCAAAGCGATCAAGGGAGTCCTGCAGAACGTTGACCTTGTCGAGACGATCAAGAACGCGAAAAGCACTCGCGGGGGCAAAACGATTTTCGATGAGATTACGGGAAACGCCGCCGTAGCGGGCGAGATCTATCAGTTCAAGCAATGCAAGCTGGCCTCGGGCATGCTCGGCGCGGCCGGACAATTCAATGTCTCCGCGGCGGATCAGCTTTCCGGTCGTATCGCTGTCGAATTCAAGCCTATTCCCGAACGCGGGCAAATGGCGATTCAAATCGGCGGAACCGTCGCCGATCCAGTGCTGAAACCAGTACCGTGATGAGGACTCAGGGCTGAGTAACTGCGGAGTTAATCCGCTCCAGCGCCTTTTGCAAGTTCGGCATCGAAGTCGCAAACGACAGCCGCAAGTAGCCTTCGGCGCCGAATGCCGATCCAGGCACCAGCGCGACCCCGCGCTCCAACAGCAATCCCGCGAAGCTCAGATCATTCGGTTCGGCGATCGCGCCTTTAGCGTGCAGCGCTTTGATCGCCTGCGACGCATCGGGAAAAGCATAGAAGGCGCCTCCGGCATCGATCGCGCGAAAACCGGGAATGCCGTTCAAGGCATCGGTGACAAATCGATGCCGCTCGCGAAAAGCGTGGACCATCGGCGCGATGCAGCTTTGGTCACCGTTCAACGCCACTTCGGCCGCGACCTGCGAAATTGAAGTCGGGTTGGAAGTGCTTTGCGATTGCACGTTCTCCATGGCGGCGATGATCGCTTCCGGTCCCGCCGCATAGCCGATTCGCCATCCGGTCATCGAATATGCTTTGGACACACCGTTCAGCACCAGCGTGCGCTCTTTAAGGTCCGGACACACGTTCAAGATGTTGACGAACTCGCGATCTTCGAGCGGCAAGTGTTCGTACATATCATCGGTGGCGATCAGAACATGCGGCGCTCCGCGCAGCACTTCGCCTAGCGCGGCGAGTTCCTCGCGACCGTACACCGCGCCAGTGGGATTGCTCGGGCTGTTGATGACGAAGAGTTTCGTTTTCTCCGTGATCGCTTTCGCGAGCTGGTCCGCCGTGATCTTGAATGCCTGCTCGATTCCGGCGCGGACGAAAACCGGAGTTCCTTCGGCGATCAGCACCATGTCGGGATACGACACCCAATAAGGCGAAGGAATGATCACTTCATCGCCGCGATTGACCACTGCGAGCGCGAGATTGAAAAAGCTCTGTTTGCCTCCACATGAGACGAGGATTTGTTTCGGACTGTATTCGAGTCCGTTGTCGCGCTTGAACTTGGCCTGGATCGCGCGCTTCAAACTCGGAGTGCCGCCGACCGCGGTGTATTTGGTGAATCCCGAATTGATGGCGGCGATCGCAGCTTCCTTGATGTGTTGCGGAGTATCGAAATCGGGTTCTCCCGCGCCAAGGCCGATGATGTCTTTTCCTTGCGCCTTGAGCTCCAGCGCTTTCGCGGTGACCGCGAGAGTGGGGGAGGGCTTAACGGCTTTGACGCGCGCGGCGAGATCGACCGGGTTCATGTTGACACGAGTGATAAAATTTGAGGATGAAAAGCGGCGCGCCGTGTGGTAATCCGCGCGGCGCCATTGTAACTGTGATCATCACTTTTCCCAACAGCCCGTACAAACTCAACCAGCTTTTCCCGCTTGGAGGCGACCAGCCCGAAGCGATCACCAAGCTCGTTGAAGGCATCGAATCGGGCCTCGCGTATCAGACGCTGCTCGGCGTGACCGGCTCAGGCAAGACTTACACGATGGCGAATGTCATCGCGCGGCTTGGGCGTCCGGCGATCGTCATGGCGCCGAACAAGACTCTGGCGGCGCAGCTATATTCGGAATTTCGCGACTTCTTTCCCGACAACGCCGTCGAGTATTTTGTCTCGTACTACGACTACTATCAGCCCGAAGCCTACGTTCCCTCGCGCGACCTTTACATCGAGAAGGACTCGAGCATCAACGAGCACATCGAGCAGATGCGGCTTTCGGCGACGAAATCTTTGCTCGAACGCGAGGATTCGGTCATCGTCGCTACGGTCTCGGCGATTTATGGGATCGGCGACCCAGTCGACTATCACGGGATGATTTTGCATCTGCGCGAAAAGGAGAAAATCGGCGAGCGCGAAATCATCAAACGCCTCGCCGACATGCTGTACGAGAGAAATGAATACGAGTTTCGGCGCGGAACTTTCCGCGTGCGCGGCGACGTGATTGATATTTTTCCCGCGGAAAGTCCCGAGCATGCTCTGCGCGTCAGTTTGTTCGATGGCGTCATCGAGACTTTGACTCTGTTCGACCCGCTCACCGGACACATTTTGAATCGCTGTGCCCGCTACACGGTCTATCCTTCGAGCCACTACGTGACTCCGCGCGAGACCACCCTGCGCGCAGTCCAGGCAATCAAAGCCGAGCTGCGCGAAAGGATTGAACATTTTCACCAGCAGAATAAATTGGTCGAAGCGCAGCGACTCGAATCGCGTACGCGCTTCGACCTTGAGATGCTGCATGAAATCGGCTTCTGCAAGGGAATCGAAAACTATTCGCGCCATCTCTCTGGCCGCAAGGCGGGCGAGCCGCCGCCAACGTTGATGGATTATCTACCGAAAAACGCGCTGATGATCGTTGACGAAAGCCATGTCACGATTCCGCAGCTCGGCGGAATGTATAAAGGCGACCGCTCGCGCAAGGAAAATCTCGTTGACTACGGATTCAGGCTTCCTTCCGCGCTCGACAATCGCCCTTTGCGCTTTGATGAGTTCGAGCAGATTGCCAGGCAGACGGTTTTCGTTTCAGCCACGCCGGCCGAATACGAACGACAGCGGCAGGGGCAGGTCGTCGAGCAGGTCGTGCGGCCGACCGGAGTCGTGGATCCCATGATCCAAGTCCGTCCGGCGCAGACGCAGGTTGACGATCTTCTCTCCGAAGTCCGGCTGCGGACCGCGCGTAACGAACGCACCCTGGTCACGACCTTGACCAAACGAATGGCCGAAGATCTGACCGAATACCTTGCCGACCATGGAATCAAAGTGCGTTATCTCCACTCCGACATCGACACCGTCGAGCGCGTGGAAATCATTCGCGATTTGAGGCTCAAACAATTCGATGTTCTCGTCGGAATCAATCTGCTGCGCGAGGGACTGGACATTCCCGAAGTGTCCTTGGTCGCCGTGCTGGACGCCGACAAGGAAGGGTTTTTGCGTTCGGAGCGCTCGCTCATTCAGACGGTCGGGCGCGCGGCGCGCAACATCAACGGCACGGCGATTTTCTACGCCGACGCCGTAACCGACTCGATGCAGCGCGCGATCGGCGAGACCGAGCGCAGAAGGCAAAAACAGATCGCGTATAATGCCGCGCGCGGCATCACTCCGCGAGGAGTGTCAAAAGGCGTCAGAGACATGATCGATGGGATCTACGACTATGACTCCGCGAAAGAACATTACAAAGCGGCGCAGGTCTCGCGGCAATACGAGCATCTGAGCGAAAAACAGCTGACTCAGCAGGTGAAAAAACTGGAAAGAGAAATGCTCGCATGCGCGAAAAATCTCGAGTTCGAGCGCGCGGCACAGTTGCGCGACGAGTTAAGACAACTGAAGGAGAGGCTCTTCGGAGTGGGCGCACCACATTAGCAGTCATTGCGAACAACGCGAAGCAATCCCGCACTGTTATGAGATTGCCGCGTCGGCTGATGCCTCCTCGCAATGACTTCATGAGAGGTAGCGATGGTTAAGGTCTTGTTCGTCTGCATGGGAAACATCTGCCGCAGCCCGACCGCTGACGGCGTTTTCAGAGCCGTGGTCAAGCGCGCCGGACTCGCGCATCGAATCAAGACCGACTCCGCCGGAACGCTCGATTATCATTGCGGCGAGCCTCCCGATCCGCGAGCGGTAGCGGCGGCGGCAAAGCGCGGCTACGATCTAAAAAGCTTTCGCGCGCGCAAGATCAAGGACAGCGACTTCATCGAGTACGACTACATTCTGGCGATGGACTCGCAGAACCTTGGAACTCTGCACGCGTTTTGTCCCGAACGCTACTTCTCCAAGCTCGGGTTACTCATGGAATATTCGGGAGGAAAGGCGCTCGAAGTTCCCGACCCCTACTACGGCCGCTCGCCGCATTTCGAGGAGGTTCTCGATCTCGTCGAAGAAGGCGCCAAAGGATTGCTCAAGCACATTCAACGGCACGACTTGAAGCTCTCCGCAACGAATCCCGGCTGAGGTGGTCTACACGGGCATGACTTTTGGCGCCGCTAATCCTGCATCTCTAGAGTTCCAATGCAATGGCCTGTCAACTTGCTCGATAAGGTCGCGTTACCCACGTTTCAACCAGCTTCGCGTTGCCGATGAAAAAGATTTTTGAGACCGATCTTGAGGAACTGCCGTCTAATTCGAGTGTCCGCCCAAACTCGCGTGAGGAACGGCAAGAATCTCCACGACAAATGAGCGAACCAGCTTACGCCCAGCGGCACGAAGTCGATCCCCGAATTTTTTCGCGCGTTTATTCGCATATCTCTCAGCATCGGGGCACTGCCGATACCGGCATCCTGCTCGACCTCATTTCGGCGATATCTCTCGACCGCAGCGCGTCTTACTTCGAGGTTCTTGAGCGTCTCGAACCGAGCACGCGCGATCTCGGGCTCGAGTTACTCAAGGCCAAGCTCCACGGCGCCTTCCCGCCTGAGGCGTGGGAAGACGCGCATCAATTCGCGAGAGAACTGAACCAGCGCAAACCGAAACGCGAAGCACGCCATTCCGCAGGGTCGCTCACAATCGTCTCGAAGTCGGCCGCGACGCGCACGCCTGATCCAGTCACAGCAACGGCGGCCAAGAGTGCTGATTTTGAATCGCGGAGCGGCCGTGGCTTAGAGCAGCGAGCGCGCCGTCCTTTCCGCCAAAGGACGCGTACTGCGCTTGCGTACATCTCGCAGTATGGAGGATTCGATGGCTTCAAATATCTCTGGGGCGCTGCGGCGGCAGCGACTGTCATCGGTCTTTTCGTACTCGTTGTTGCGTTCGACGAACGCGTGTTCGACCGCCGTTTCGAAGAGCTCGCGTCATGGCTTTCAGAGCCCGTGGAGTCGCCGCCGCAAATTCAGGAGCCGATGATAGCCGGGGTTGACACCACCCAGCTAGCTGCACCTGCGCCGGAGGAAACCCGGGAGGGAGCGTCCGACGTACTCTCCGAACAATCTGTGCTCGCCGAGGAACCACGGCCCATCGCCGATGAGCCAACCGCAGTCGAGGACGATAAGATGGCCATTACTCCTCCTCCCGCAAGCGCAACTGAAAGCGCTCCTCCTGAAAGTCTTCTGCCCCCACGGGATGTCCCGCTCTCTGCGCCGCCGCAGGAGCCGACAGTGGATGCCGCCCCGGCAGGGATTGCTTCAGCTGAGGAGCCCAAGATCGCCATTGCGCCTCCTCTCGCAAGCGCAAGTGAAAGCGGCGTCCCCCCGGATTCTTCGCTCGCGCAGGATGTACCGATTGCGGAGCAACCTCAAGCACCGGCGGCGGATGAGCCCGTTCCACCAGTAATTGCAAGTGAGCCGCCGAAGCCGGTACGGGGCGCGGTTTCGAAAAAAGCAAAATCAGACAGCAAGGTGCGTTCGAAACCGGCAAAATCGTCTCGTGCCAAGAGTCCTGTCGCTTCACCAAACCCGCCAACTGTCGAAAGGGTAGAGCCAGTCGCTAGCCAGCCGCAGCCGAAAACGCCAGAGACGGCTCTCGCGGAACCTGTGTTAGAAAATTCAAGGCCGCCCACGGCAGCAGTTGAGTCAGCTAATGAAGCGGCTTCCTCTGTGGAGAATCCTCGTGTGGTTGCGGCGCCCGAGCGATTAGAGGCGACGCGCGGCGCACCGCAGCCGCGTGAGAAAGTCGTCGCTAATCCCAGCTTCGTTGAGCGTTTGATGGGCTTCAAACCGGGTGAGCGAATCGCTCGCATAAAACCGGGGAGACGAGCGACGCAGCCCGATTTCATTCGGCAATTGGAGAATGTTGACGGCCCAACTGAGGGTGCAGGCGGCGGCGCTGACGTTGAAACGAATTGAAGCCAAAAGCATTCCGCTCGAGATATCAATAGCGTCTGACCCGGTTGAGTTGAGTCGGCGCCCAAGTAGATAAGGTCAAGACAATTAGAGCGGGCATGGGTTTCCTCGAAACCCGTCTAGCCCTATATTGACCTCCATGTCTCTACCTCAGGAGAAGGTTACGCCGCACGCCAAACCCGGGCGCTCGAATCCATTCTTCATTGTTCTCAATGTCGGCTCGGGCAAGGGCGACTCCAACGTCGCCGAATCAACGATCCGCAGCGTGCTCGAAGAAGCCGGACAGGCGCACGAGTTTGTTCTTGTCGACAATGCCGAAGCTCTTCCCGAAGCAGCGCGCCGCGCGGTCGAGCAGGCCAAACAACGGAACGGCGTCGTGGTCGTCGCGGGAGGCGACGGCACGATCAACACCGTTGCCCAAGCCGCGCTAGGAAGCGGCCGGCCTTTTGGCGTTCTGCCCCAGGGGACATTCAACTACTTCGGCCGCACTCACGGGATTCCAGAGGACGCGGACGAATCCACCCGCGCACTGCTCGACGCTAACGTGCGTCCCGTGCAAGTCGGGATGGTCAACGAGCGGATCTTTTTGGTCAACGCAAGCCTTGGGCTTTATCCGAAGCTGCTCGAAGAGCGGGAAACGCGCAAGCGGCGATTCGGCCGCAGCCGGCTCGTCGCGCTGTGGTCTGCCTTGCTCACGCTGCTCGGCCAACATCAAAGCCTCATCATCGAGCTCGAGCATGAGCAAGGATCGGAGACCATTCGCACACCAATACTGTTCGTCGGGAATAACGCGCTGCAGCTCAAGCAGGTCGGCATCCTCGAGGCAAGTGTCGTAGAGGACGGATTGCTCACAGCGATCACCATGAAACCAGCCGGCACCGCCGCGATGTTCGCACTGCTCGTTCGCGGCGCCCTCGGCCGGCTCGGCGAGTCGCGCGAGGTAGAAAGCTTTGCATTTAAGCGCATGACCGTGCGCCAAAGGCGGCGTCACGGCTCGCGCCGCATGAAAGTCGCGATGGATGGAGAGATTTGCTGGTTGCGCACTCCGATCGAATTCCGTCTAGCGCCGCACCCGTTGCTGCTACTGGCGCCCGCACCCAGTGCTTCCACAGCCAGGGCTGCATGACGGTACTGCTGCAGGTTTCGGATACGCACTTCGGAACCGAACAGCCTCCCGTTGTCGAGGCGCTCCTAAGGCTCGTGCGCGACCAAGCGCCCGACGTACTGGTGTTCTCAGGCGACATTACGCAGCGCGCCCGCCGCCGGCAGTTTCGCGCCGCGAAGAGCTTCGTCGATCGCATCGCACTCCCGACGGTGGTCGTGCCGGGCAATCACGATATCCCGCTCTACAATCTCATCGCGCGTATCTTCTATCCTTATGCCAATCACCAGCGCGTGTTTGGAAGCGACCTCGAGCCGGGGTTCGAGTCAGCAGATGTCGTCGTCATCGCGCTCAATACGACCCGTCCTGCTCGACACAAGAACGGGGAAGTGTCGGCGGAACAGATCGAACGGGTCGCCGCGCGTTTGCGCGAGGCACGAGAAGAGCAACTTCGAATCGTGGTGACGCATCAACCCGTGCATGTCACGCGCGCGCGGGAGGAAAAAAATCTGCTACTGAATCGCGAACCCGCGATTCGGGAATGGGCGAGGGCGGGCGCCGATCTGCTGTTGGGCGGGCACATTCATCTGCCTTATGTGCGTTCGCTTCGAGAAGAATTCAAAAACCTCGAACGCGACGTCTGGATAGTCCAAGCGGGAACGGCGGTGTCGAGGCGAATACGCCACGAAGCGCCGAATTCAATCAATTTCATCCGCTACACGCGCGCCGATAAGCCACAGCGATGCGTCATTGAGCGCTGGGATTACGAAGCGCTGGCGGGAGAGTTCAGAACGATCGAGCGCAGCGAAATTGTTCTCGATCGGTTTCGATAGCAAGTCACGTCTTCCTAGAAATGGTCTGATAATCCTTAAGCCGGCCTCCGCGCCGCGGTTTGTTCGCGGCGCAGGTAAAGTGGAATTTCACTCGTCTACTTTGCCTAACGGAGGCCAACATGAAGTATATCGGGATTGATCTGCACGCGACGAATAGCGTCGTCGCCATCGTCGATGCGCAAGAGCAA
>JBOIGA010000105.1:0-9755 GCA_050741875.1 Burkholderiales bacterium | reverse complement strand
GCCCAGCGGGCCGGCGAACGCCGCAATCCGGGAACTGGGAAAATGTTCGGCATGCGCGCTTTCTTCGTGTCCGACCAGCGTGGCTGCTTCAGATCCGCCTAGCATGATCGGGACGAGCATCAATCCCGCGCCGTGCGCGGAGGCCATCACGAACGACCATAGCACGAGGTCGGCGAAACTTACGCGCATACCAACCCAGTTCGGGTGTCGAGCGCGGATCAGCCGGTACGCGGCAAAGCCGAATAAAAGCGCCGCCGCGCCGTAGCGTAACGCGCGGCCGGGTAGACTCGCCTGGGCAAGCCAGAGAACGCCGAGCACCAGCGCGATAGACGCGGCATGCCCGAGCGCGATCGGCGGCAGCGCGAGCAGCACCGCGCGGCGATTTTTTTCCTGCAGACCGAGCGCGACCGCAAACAACCACCCCAGTCCGGGATTGATGCCGTGGTACGCGCCCAAGCCGAACAGCGCGAGCCACGGCGCGAGCTCGGTTATAGCGCGATCCTCAGTCGCATGGGCTTAGGGATAGCAATACGAATCGGACGAGCAGTCGCCGCCTTCGAGACGAATCTGGTGCGCGCGGTAACCGTCGAATTCGACAAAGAAATCGCGATCGACGCTAAGTCCGCGGGCTGAGTCGGCGTTCAACTTGACCATCCAGCTTTGCATTCCTTCTGGATAGAACTGCTGGTCCCACGCGTAATAGAGCGAGTTGGTGAAGTACACGCGACGCCCGTCGCGGCTGACCTCGACCATCTGCGGCGCGCCGTTCAGCGGCTGATCCGGTTTTCGCGGATGCGGGGTGCGCCGTACTATCCCACCGAGATGGACTGAGCCGGTCAGCTTGGGATTGAAAGGATCCGAAACATCGTACTGACGCATTTCGCCAGTGCCCCAGCACGAGACATACAGAAAGCGGTCATCGAGCGACAGATTGATATCGGAAACCAGGGGCGGCACCGCCTTGAAGCCTTGCAGCAACGGCGGCAGCTGCGCGGGGTCGGCCGGCTCGGCCGGAATCTCGATGATTTTTTGCACGCGCCAGGGGCCGTCGCCGCCGCTGTCGTCGCGATGCCAGAGCCAGATCGAGCTCGACAGGTTCTTGAGCGAGATGACGACACCTACGAAGCCATAGGTCTTGGTCGGGTCGTGCGCGGCCCGTAATTCGAGCACCATCTGCTGCTCGGCGCCTAGATCGAGCGCCTGCAAATGCCGCCGCCTGCGTAAGTCCCAGATGTGCATCTGATGGCCATATTGTCCGAGCAGTTCGGGTTGCAAGCCGTTTTCGATCATGTTCGGCGTGCCCCATTCGCTGGTCACCATGATGTCGTGGCCGAGATGCCACCAGAAATCGTAGGCGAGGCGCTGCGGCCCGCGCTCGACTTCCCACTGGCCGAGCACGTCGAACGAAAAATGGTCGAGCAGGAAAATGCCGCCGGGACCGTCGCCGTCGGGAGCGCCGAGCGCGCTGACATAGATTCCTTCAGGCCCGCAATGAATAGTGTGGAAACGCGAATAACCGACGCGGGCGTAGACTTCTTCGGGTTCGATGACTTTCACGATCTGCGGCGTGCGCGGGTCGGGCTTGATATCGAGGATATGGATGCGCGAAGAGCGCAGCCCGGGCACCACCAGATAGCGCCGCTCGATGTGCGGATGCGGCGCATAAGGACACAGCGCCGAGCTGCAGGCGTTCCAGCCGAAGTGATGCAGTTCGTCACCGCTGCGCGGCATTTCCACGTGGCCGACGAGTGTGCCGTAAGTGCGCGAGCCGGGATCGACATCGACGACGGTCAGCGCATCTGGCTTCCCGTTGGGATTGAACGCTGCGACGTAAGCCAGGGTCTCGGCCGGCGCCTGCATCGCGAGGCGCGGCGAAGGATAGAAAGTCGGGTCGGGTTTCCAAAGCGCCATTTTTGTCTCCGTCCTTGGGGATTTCGATTTCATGATAGGTTAACAATCGCCCTGAGAAGGCTAAAAGCGAAGCGCCCCTCGTTAGTTGAGTCCTTGTTCCTGCGTTGAGGGCCATGGCACGGCGCGTGCGGCATTCCTTTGCAGGATTCGGATCGGGCTCGAAGGATCAATCGGACCACACCTATTACGGCGGCAGCAGCAGATAACTCCAGGTTTCGGAAATATCCTTGCCTGCGCTGCGCAGGCCAGCGCGTATCTCAACCGGCTGACTGGTCTTGCGGCGCATGCGCAGCGACACACGCCAGCCTCCGGTCGCATCGTTGCGAAACACTTGGTGCTCTATAAGCTCGCCCGTATCACCTACCCACACCTGGCCCTTGACCTCGGCGTCGGGTTTGAGTTTTTTCAGCGCTGCCCCTTCGAAGTCGATCATAAACAGTAGCGAGTCGTCGGCGTGTGTCCGGAAGCCGTGCCCGGCGCGCGATTGCACGACCTTCGAATGCGGAGGCTCGGCGATCTTGTCGTGCTGCCAGGACAAGCGATACTCAAAGCTCGTCGCCTGACCGAGCTCCGCGAGTTCCCTTGGAACCCAGTAAGCGACGATGTTGTCGTTGATCTCATTCGGGGTGGGCAGGAGTTCCAACTCCACGCGCCCGTGTTTCCAATCCCCCTTGGGAGTGATCCAGGCGCTGGGCCGCAGCTCGTAGCGCGCCTCCAGATCCTGGTAATTTCGGAAATCGCGGTCGCGCTGCATCAACCCGAAGCCGCGCGGATTGTGCGCGCCGAAGCTGCTCACCCACAGCCTATTCGGATTGACCAGCGGACGCCAGATCCACTCGCCGTGTTCAGTCTGGACAAGCAGCCCGTCGGAATCATGCACCTCCGGGCGGTATTCGTGGGAAGGCGCGGGCTGGTTCTCCGCGAAATAGAACATCGAAGTCAGCGGAGCGATTCCCAGCTTGGCGCCCTTTTCGCGCTGAAAAATATTCGCGTGCACGTCCATGTAGGTTTCTTCACCGGGGTGGATGCTGAAACGATAGGCGCCGGTCACTCGTCTGGAGTCGAGAAGCGCATACACGACCAGATGTTTGGCGTTCGCCGCCGGACGCTCGAGCCAGAATTCTCTGAAGGCCGGGATTTCCTCGCCCGTGTCTTCCCCTGCGTCCACCGCGAGGCCGCGCGCCGAGAGTCCGTAGCGCTGCCCCTTACCCACGGCGCGGAAGTAGCTTGCGCCCGCAAACACCGCGACCTCGTCCTTGTACTCCTGATTGTTGATCGGGTAGTGCACGCGGAAACCCGCGAAACCCGCATCCGCGAACTTGCTTGTGTCAAAGGTGTTCTTGCCGTAATGGAAGTCACGGGAATCGAAACGCACCGGCGTAACACCGGCCGGTTCCACTTCGTTGATCCTGACCGGATGACGGAAGTTAAGTCCCGCGTGAAAGAACCGAATCTCGAAAGGTAGGTTGGCGGACTGCCATAGCGATTTTTCGTTCCGAAAGCGGATGTCTCGATATTGGTCGTAGGTAATGTCCCTGAGCTCGGCAGGCAGATTCTCGCGCGGTGCTTCAAAAGGTTTGGCCGCTAGTGCGCGCGCCATCTCGGTCACATCGTCGATCCCGAAAGCGAAGGCAGGCGCCGAAACTATGCAGGCGAGCGCAAGAAAGATCGGCAAAAACATTGAGCGAATTACATCGAGACGCATTTTCAGCGACGTCAGGTCAACCCACATTTTTCAAATGTCCTCCATTGGTCAAGATTGAGTTTCGGCTGCCAGTTTGCTCTGTCATTGCGAGAGCGAACGCGAAGCAATCTGGTTTAGACCGTTTAACGTCAGATTGCTTCCTCGCAAAAGCACTCCTCGCAAGGACATCTAGCTTCCGAGTCGACCCACTGCCGAGCTTCATCGTTTGCTGTTTCTGTCTTCTGAAGGCTCGATCTGCTGTCCGCGATAAGAGACCCGCTTGACCTCCAGTGGACCCCTGCGAAGAGACAGCTTCAATTCGCCGCCCTCAATGCGAAGTCCGAGCAGTTGGTAAGCGGTGGAGAGCATACGTGCCGCCGCGCCGGTATACCAACTCCAGCCGCCGCGCCCCTCGACGCCTGGCCCATCGTAAATGTCGGCAGGCTGCTGATGCGGCGGCAATCCGTAGATTTCGGGTCGATCGCTCTTGCTGAGCGGCGAAATCTTCATCCATAAATCCCAGGCGCGGACTCGCCAACTTTCAGCAACTTCGGGCGAGGCGGCTTGCCCGGCGCAGAGGAGCAGCGCATCGATGAGCCAGGAAGCGCCGTGCGAGTACTGCCCGCCGTTTTCGCGCACACCGGGCGGATATTCGGCGATGCGCCCCGGATAAGGCAGTGAGTCTTCAGTAAACGGCGGCGTTAACAGCAGGACGCGATCGCTTTTTTCCAGGCGCTTCAGGCCGGTTTCCAGGGCCATTTGTCCGCGTTTTGCATCGGCCGCGCCGGACATGAGCGGCCACGCAGCCATCAGGGCGCTGCACAGCCTGAATTCTTCGCCGTCGTCGGTGATCGCGCGCAGATAACCGTCGTCGCGCCACATTGCTTCCAGCGCCGCGGAGAGATCTTTTGCTTCGTTCAGATAACGGCTGCTGGCTTCAAGTCCTTCGAAGCGTTCGGCGATGCCGGTAAACTGCGTCAGCACATCGTGCAGGAAAAAACCAAGCCAGACGCTTTCACCCTTACCCTTGATGCCCGGCACATCGAGCGCATCGTTCCAGTCACCGGAACCGAGCAGAGGCAAGCCGTGCACACCGCGCCGCGCGAGCGTGTACTCGATCGCGCGCCGGCAGTGCTCGTAAACCGAGCCGGTGTCGCGCGACGGCCTCGCTGCGAACAAGAAGCCTTCGTGACCCTTCGGCACCGGTTCACCTTCCAGGAACGCCGCCTGTTCTTCCAGTACGCTCGTGTCGCCGGTAGCTTCAACGTAGCGGCTCACCACATAGGGCAGCCACAGATGCGGATCGGATGCGCGCGTGCGCACCGCAATGCCGGTCTTGCCTTCCCACGACGGATGCCACCACTTGACGCAATCGCCTTCGATGAATTGTTGCGCGGCGTGCAGCACGATCTGGCTGCGCGCCCACTCAGGTTTAAGGAAAGTCAGCGGCAGCACGTCCTGCAACTGGTCGCGGAACCCGTAAGCGCCGCTGCGCTGGCTCGGTCCGGTGCGTCCCCACAACCGCGAACACAGCAGCTGGTATGGCAGCCAGTCGTTCACCAGCCGATCGAACGACGGCTGGTTGGTTTCGACGCGCAAAACCGACAGCGTCTCGTTCCACCATGCCCGGGTTTGTTCCAGCGCCCGTTCGGCCGCGCGCGGTTCGAGGTAGGCGCGCGCAAGCTGAGCCGCCTGTGCCTGATCGGCCGCCTGCCCCAGTACCACGATCACCGCCGCTTCTTCTCCCGCCGGAATCTCCAGGTCAGCGACGAAGCTGGCGATGCGACGTCCATCATCGACCTGTGAAACATCGGCGTGGCCGCGCTCGAGCATGAGAGGCCGGGTGAGATCGCGGCCTTCGCCGCCGACAAAGCGCGCACGCACCGTCTCCTGCGCTTGGCATTCAAGATTGGTTGCGGCGAAAGCGACACCCTTGCGAAAATCATTGGCGGCGTTTTCGAGGTAGAGTACGCCGGGCGCTGCGTCCGCCCACCCCCGCACGCGACCGCGGCTATCGGCCGGCACTTCCGCCAACACTATTTCCATGTAAGGGACGATTCGCAAGCGCCGCGCCGACTTACCGCGATTGCGAATCCGGAACAATTTGATTTCGATCGGGCGATCCGGCGGCACGAAAGCGGTCAGATCGAGCTCGAGTTCGCCGATCTCTTTGCGGTAACGCGCATAACCCAATCCATACAGGGCCTCGTGCCTGGCGTCCGGTCTGCGGTAGGGCGCGAAGCCTGCGGTTTCGGCGACGCCGGTTTTGGGATCGAAGACATAGATCGCCTGTCCCGGAAGCTGGGTTGGCACACTGTCGAGACTGAAAGGCGACAGCGCATTCTGCTGCGCATTAGCTCCGAACGAAAAGATTTCGCCTTCGCTGCTCGCGACAAAGCCATGTCCCAACGGATTAGCGACAAGATGCGCCCACGGGCGCTGCACATCGCACGGCGCCGACAGTTCGCGCCCGTTCTCGTAGAAACCGCCGACGTCCGCCGCAAGCTTGGGCGCCGGACGCAAGCTGCGCGTGCGGGTGAAGCTCGCTTTCAACACCGCCTCGTTGGGCTCGGTGACGTCAAGGTGGCGCGCGATCAAGGCGGCCGCCCGATACTCGTCCTCGGCATAGCCGTCGGCGAAAGCGATCTCGACTGCTGCACTGGGCGGCAACTCGACCTTAAGCCTCAGGCTTGCCGCCGGATCGAAGGTGTAAAGCAGCCCTTCGTCGGCGGGATCCCGCAGGGTTTGGTCAGCGAAAACGCCAGGTCGCCGCAGCGTGCCCAGGCCGATGAAATGCGCGCGCGAATCCTCGTAACCGATCAGCCGCACGGCCTTATCCGCGCGCACGGCATGAAAACCGACTTCGCGGCACATGCGCTGCAGCGCCGGATCCTTCGCCTTGTTCCGCATCAGCCGGTTGCGGGCGATGATCGCATTCAACGGCGCCACGAAGCAGGTGCCGACGTGCATGGCGGCGAAGAAGGGCGAGCGGCGATAGGCATCGACTGGCCCAACCGCAAGTTCCTGGTAGCTCGTCAGCTCGACCACACGGGCACGCTGCTCGCGGTTAGTCAGGCTGATGCGCCAGTTTTCCACGGGATCGCGAGGATCGAGACTGACGCTAGCTTCCGCGCGAATCCCGCTGTGGCTGTTAACGATATGCAAGTTACTCGGAGAGGGTTTCGTCACCGAATAATCGGGTCCGCGCTTCTGCATCGGCTCGGAGCCGAGCGACCACGGCTCGTCGATCGGCTTGTCTTCGCTGTCGAGCTCGCGCAAATAAAAAAACTTGCCGCGCAACTGCAAAGGATCGTCAGCCCTGCGCGTCAGATCCAGCTCGAAGCCCGGGCGTACCGCGCTGGTCACGTGGCTGAAGCCGCGGCCATCCCAGCCGTATTCGGCGGTGTATTGCCCATTGGCGAGCGTGAAATAGGGACTTAGCGCGGCTCGCGGCGGCGCTGATTCCTTACCGCGCCGGCGCAGCAGCAACACCGCCGCCACCGCTAGAATCGCGCCGGCAGCAGCCGTCTGATAAACCAGCAGCAAGGACGCGACCGCCGGCAGCAGGGATTGCGGAGCGGCCTGCAAAGACTCCGCCCGGTCCCACACCTGATTCCATTCGCCGCCGCGCGGTATATAAAAAGGAATCAGCAGCGGCGCCCAAGTGAGAAAACGGCGTATCGCTTCCGGTATGCAACGCGTGCGCGCCGAATGGCCGAGAAAGCGCGACGCCTTTTCATCGAGCGCATCGCCGCCGACGAAGGAAAGATTCACCAGCGTCGCCACCCGCAATCCCATGTGGTCGAACCAGATCAGCACGCGCAGCCAGTCGTAGGCGAGCAGGCCGAGAAACACGGCAAGGCTCCAGTTGCGAAAATCGTCGGTCGGCAGCAGCGCCGACTGGACGCTCGCCACGGCGCTGCGCACCGCGCCATCCTGGTTGTACCAGCTGGGGTCGGCGGCCAGGCGCAGGAAGGTGTAGATGATCGGCGCCATCCACAGACCCCACCGCAGTACGCGCACGGCCTGTTCGACCAGCGTGGCAAACCCGGCTGCGCTGAACAGCTCCTTGAGCGGATCTAAGCTGCGCTTGAAAAGCGCCGTGAGCGCGATCAGGTTGATGCTGAACAACGGCGCCGCCAGCGACCAGTTGATTACGCCGGACAGCGATTCGGCATAGAGCAGTTTGACACCGCCGGAAGCGCTTCCCAGATCTATCTCGCCCCACTTGCTGAACAGCGGATAAATCACATACTCCGTGGTCGCCTTTCCACCCGCGGGAAAATAAGGTATCGCATAGGTCACGAATTTTTCGGCGACGGCTTGCAATTGCGCGGCATCGAAATACCAGGCGAGCGCTCCGCCGACGAATCCGCCGAGCAACGTGCCTAATCCATACACGCGCCACGTCTGCATGCGCTGGCGTTGATGACCGAGCACCGACTTCAAGTCCCACAGCGCGTCGGCTCCGGCATACGCAGCCGCGCCGATTGCAAAACCAAGCGTAAAGCGCAGACCGCCAGGCAGCATCGGCAAGCCCTGCGACAGGACCAGCCCGAGGCCCAAACCAGCGATCAGGCCGCGCACATAGTTGAGCGGCTCGCGCACCGCTTTCGTGAAGCGCGCGAAGAAGGGTGCGCAGCCATCGAAACTTTCAAGGATGGTTTTGGCCAGCGGAAACAGCAGCACGCCCATAAGGCTCCCACCGGCTGCGGGATGAGCGCGCAGCCAGCCGACGACGACGGAGGAACTCCAGACAAGGGCGCCCAGCTGGACGAGCAGCACGAACAGGCCACCGTACACCGCGCCGCGCGCCAGTCCGGCATACCAGTGTGCGTAGCCGGCGGTCAGTATGGGGCGGCGTCCGCGCAGCGCGTCGAGCAGCATGCCGGTCAGGAAAAACACCTGCGCCCACAAGCCGGCCTGTGCCAGCGCTTCGGAGAGGACCATCGTTGCCACGCGCACAACGATCGGCCAGCGCGAAATCATTTCCGTGGAACCGAAATCGGCGACCAGCGGCGTGAAAGCCGCTAAAGCGGAACTTGCCAGCACCAAAAGATGCAATCGCCACGATGGCGCTAAGCGGCGGTCCATCAACAAGCCCAAACCGAGCAACAACGCTTCGTTGAACGCAAACAGCATCAGCGTCCGTCCGAGACCGGAGGCAACCGCCGCGGGTAAATCGGCGCCGAGCACCATGCGTCCGAGCCCAACCGTCATGCCGGACGCAGCCAATGCCAGCAGCAGGTTGAAAAGATAGGGCGCTGCGAGCAACGCGAGATTGGCGATCAGCGCCAGCGGGCGTGCGAAGCGGGCGAGCGACCACAGCGCTACGCTCAAATACAACAGACTGCCCAGGGCCGCACCCTGCGGAGTCAGCACCGTCAAGTCCGCCCACGACGCCGGAACCTGCCAGAGCTTCGCTTCCGGGCTGACAGAGGAGCTGAACAGACCGATGACGATCGCGGTCGCGATCGGCGCTGTCAGCGGCGACCAGCGGTCACCAAACGCGAATGCCCACAGCAGCGCAGCCAACCCCGCGAGCATCCAGGACTGAATGCCGGCAGTCGAGGCGCCGTTGTAAACGACGACCAGCGAAACCAACGCCAGCGCCACGCCCACTATACTCAGCGGTAAACGCCAAAATGGTCCCGGCGCGATGGCTCGCGCGTCAATGCCGTGCATGCAGGTGATTAGGGTTCGGTGAGAGCCGCGCTTCGATTCGCCTGCAGCGCCTCAAGCTCGCGCCTCTTGCCAGACGGTATGGGCCTCCGCCGAAGTCCATACCTGAAAATGCAGTTGTGAAAGTGCAAAAGGGTCATTGAGCAGCACGGTTTTTTGTTGGGCGGCCAGCGACGCTGGATCGCTGACCAGGGCATGCTGCACCACGCGAAAACGCTCATTGCGAAGTTTGCCGGACTGTTTAAGTCGAGCGACAGAGGAAGCGCACAGGAGCGCGTTGGCTACGGGCTCGACGACCGCTGCGCTGAAGTTCAGCGGGGCCGGCGAGCGGGCTATGTATTCCCGGGTCGCTTCGAGCTCCGCGGGTGGACGCCATTCTTCGGGAATCAGAAAAAATCCCGCTCGCCGCGTCAAGCGTCCGAGCGAGACGCGGCTTGAGTAAACCGAAAGCGGGATCGAGAGAATCAGAGCGCCGACG
>JBOIGA010000104.1:0-9816 GCA_050741875.1 Burkholderiales bacterium | reverse complement strand
ACCAGTCGAGTTGCGATTGAATGAACTGCACGCGCGCGGTGGCGAGGTCGCTTTGCGCCGTGAGCAAATCGAGGAGCGTTCCTACGCCGGCTTTGTATCTTCCGAGCGCGACTTCGGCCGACTGATCAGCGCTCTTCACCACCCCCGCGCTCGTGTCTACGTTGGCCGCGGCAGTGTTCAAATCGTAATAGGCCTGCCAGACATCGAGCTCGGTCTGACGGAAAAGCCGGTCGCGCGAGGCCGCGGCCTGGTCGGCGAGGGCTTCCGCCTGACGAACGGCGTACGTCCGATTGAAGCCGGTGAAAATCGGAATGCGCAAGGCCAGACCGACGCTGTAGCTGTCGGAGTGCGGGCGATCTTCGGTGAAGTAGGTCCGCCCCAAATTGGTTGTGAGCTCGACGGTCGGCCTCCCGGCGGCTTTGGCGATTTCGACTCCGGCTCGTGAAGCGCGCGCCTGCGCTTCGGCGGCGATCAAATCGGGGCGTATAGACGTCGCTTGCGCGAGGATGCTGTCGACCGATTCGCGGATCTCGGTGACCGGCGCTGCCTTGGGCCAGGGCGCGAGCGCAAGCGGGGTGTTGACCGGAACTCCCGCCGCGGTCGAAAGCTGGCCGCGCGCTTTGGCCAACTCGCCTTCGTTGCGCCGTAAAGTCAGTCGCGCTTGTCCCGCCGCGGTTTCGGCGCGATAAACGTCGCCCAAGGTCGCCAGGCCCGCTTCGCGGCGCGTTTGCGCGGCGGCAAGCGCGGTCTCGGCGCTTTTCAAAGCCTCGCGGTTGGCGGCGATCAGTTGCTCGAGCCCGACGACGAGGTAATACGTCTGTTCGGTCAAGAGCACGACGTCTTGCAGCACGCGGTTTTGCAAGAGGTTCGCTGCCAGGAGTCTGTAGCGCGCGGCTTCGACTTCATTGGCGCGCGCGCCGAAATCATAGATGAGATACGCGAGGCTCACGCTCGGCCCGTAGCGGGTTTGCGGGTCGACCGTAATGCCGGAACTCGAAATCGCTTTGCTGTGGGTGCTCGAAACTAAGCCGGTGATGCTGGGAAAATACAGCGAGCGTGCAAGGCCAAGATTCGCGGCTTCGGCGCGCGCGATTGCCCACGCTTCGCGCGTCGCCGGATTGTTGGAAAGCGCGAGATCGGTCAACTGCGCAAGCGTGAGTGGCGCATCGGTTAGCTGCGTGTGCGCGGGATTGGGCACATCTGGAAGAGGAGTTTTCGGGAGCCACGGCTCGCTCGCCGCGGGAGCGGTGAGATCGTGGGTTTCGAATGGATCGCGAATCGCGCCCAAAAGCTCGCCGGCGTTGGCGCTCGCGCTCATCATGGCGAAGACAAGGATCAGCGCTTTCATGGGATGACCGACTTGCGCCTCCCCGGCGAGATGGATTCCAACGATCGCTCCGCGGTGTGCTCCACACGGGGCAAAGTGAGCGTCGCTTCCAGGCCGCCATCCCGCAGGTTGGCGAGCACGATATCGCCGCCGTGCAAGCGCGCGATGTTGCGCGCGATCGAAAGCCCGAGTCCCGTGCCGCCCGAGCCGCGATTGCGCGAAGTTTCGAGACGATAAAAAGGCTCGAACACCTGTTCGAGGTCGGCTTCGGGAATGCCGGGCCCGCAATCGCACACTCGAATCTGCAGCTCTTGCGAATCGTCCGCGACGACGACGGTGGCTATTCCGCCGTACTGCACGGCGTTCGAAATGAGATTGTTCAAGAGCCGCTTCAAGGCGAGCGGTTTGCCGCAATAAGGCGCCATTGCCCCGCCTTCGATGATGACGCTGTGGCCGATTTCTTCGTGATCGTACTTGAGGCTTTCCAAAAGCGCGCCGACGTCGACTCGATTCGAAGCCTCGTCCTCGATGCCGCGCATAAAAGCGAGCGACGAGTCGACCATGCTTTGCATTTCGTCGAGATCGGCGATGAATTTCGCTTTGAGCGCGGGACTCTCGAGCATTTCGGCGCGCAGCCGCATGCGCGTGATCGGAGTCTTCAAATCGTGCGACATCGCGGTGAAGGTCCGGGCGCGATCGGTGATAAAGCGGCGAATGCGCGTTTGCATCGTATTAAAGGCGTGCGCCGCGCGCTTCACTTCCGAAGGTCCGTTCTCGCTCAAGGATGGACGTTCGATATCGCGTCCAAGCGCTTCGGCCGCGTTCGCCAGCACCGAGAGCGGCCGGGTGACCGAGCGCGCCGCGATCAGCGTGACGATAACAATGACGATCGCGAGCGCGAGCCAAGTCCAGAGCAGAACATCGGGAACGATGATGGCGTCGCGCCGGTATCCCAGAGTGACCCAGCCGCCTCCGGCAAGTTGCGCCGCGACCGAGTACGTTCCCTGCTGCGCGCCGACGCTGTGCTGGCGTGAACTCAACAGCGGTTTGACCGCGCGTTCGAATTCCGCGAGCCCGGAATCTTGCGGCAGTGTCGAAAGCGACAGCGGCGCATTGCTCAAATTCGCCGACCAGCGGCGGGTGTTCAAAATCGCGATGACTTTTTCGCGGCTGGCCGGCGAAAGCTGATCGAGCAGACTGACGATGTCAGAGATCCGTTGCGCGGTCTGCGCCGCATTGCTCTTCAGGAACATGCGCTCGCGGTCGAAACGATGAATGACGAA
The DNA here is from genome assembly GCA_050741875.1 of Burkholderiales bacterium. Lineage (GTDB taxonomy): Bacteria > Pseudomonadota > Gammaproteobacteria > Burkholderiales > JBOIGA01 > JBOIGA01. Next base: position 7,206 of record JBOIGA010000104.1, on the reverse strand, counting down.
GCCGAGCGCCTGCGCGAGCACGAGGCCCAAAACCAGAATCAGCACCATGCGGCCGAACAGCGAGCGCGGTCTCATGATTCGATCTCGACTCGCGCTGCCAACACGTAACCCTGGCCTCGAACGGTCTTGATAATCGCGGGTTCTCGCGAATCGTCGCGCAAACGCGCTCTCAAGCGGCTCACCGCGAGATCGATGCTGCGGTCGAAAACATCGGCTTCGCGGCGGCGCATGAGTCCCATGATCTGATCGCGGTTCAAGACGCGATTCGGGTGGTCGAGAAAAATCTTGAGCAACTGAAATTCGGCGGCTCCGAGCGAAACGACGACGCCATCACCGGCGATGAGGTGGCGGGCAACCGGATCGAGCGTCCAACCGGCGAAGCGAACGAGGCGAGCGTCTTCGGCGGAATCGGGAAGGCTGCGAGCGCGGCGCAGCACGCTTTTGATTCGCGCGATGAGCTCGCGTGGATTGAAAGGCTTGGGCAAATAGTCATCGGCACCCATCTCGAGCCCGACGATGCGATCGGTTGCCTCGCCGCGCGCGGTCAACATGATCACGGGAACGTTCGAATGCCCGCGCAGCTTGCGGCACAAGGTCAGCCCATCTTCGCCTGGCAGCATGAGATCGAGAATGATCACGTCGAAGCGATTGTCGTCGAGAGCCGCCCACATGCCATTGCCATCGGCGACCGCGCTCGCGCGATAACCGTTCTGCCGCAGATAATCGCAAAGCAGGCTGCGAATCTCGGCGTCGTCGTCGACGATGAGCACGTGGTCCATGGCGTTGTTATAACGGCTTTTGACGATGCGCACGCGAGAAAATTGTATCGCTGTGTAGCGAGCGCCAAGCGCTGCTACCCTATGTTACAAAAGAGCGGCACGTCGAAATCAACGATTGAAGGGACGATGCGTTAAAGTACGGCGGAAACACCTTTCATAGGAGACGAAAATGAAACTGGTCATTCCAACCCTTGTCGCGCTGTTAGCAGCGGGCGCGACTTCAGCCGTAGTCGCGCACTCAGAAGGATCCGGCGCTGCGCATCAACACCATTGGAAAAAGCACGCTGCCGAACAATGGGCGAAATTGAAAGCGGACCTTAATCTCAACCCAGCGCAGGATTTCGCATGGCAGCAGATCGCCGAGAAACGCGCGGCACTGCATCAGGAACGGCGCGCGGACCGGATGGCGCTCAAAGAGACGATGAAACAGGAGCTGGCGAAATCCGAGCCCGATTTCGCGCGCATTTTGCGGCAAAGGCAGCAGGTGCAAGAGCAGAGTCTTAAGTCACGCAGCGAACTGAACGACATGCAGATTAAACTCTACGAGAGCTTTAATACTGAGCAGAAAGCAGTCATGAGGGACGCGATGAAGGCGCGGCTGCAACGCATGGAACAATGGCGGGAAAAAGCGCACGGCTAGTTGAATCTGTGAGCACATGGCCCCGGTGGGGCCGGGGCCACCTTTAAGCCGTCAGCCCTTTTCCGCAGTTCCAACAGAGCTGAAAATTGCGGGGATTTTCTTCGCCGCATTTCGGGCAGGCGATTGTGCCGATATCGGCGGGAGCGAGGTCGCGGGCTTTAATGAGCGCTCGCGCACGAGCAAAATCGCGCTCGTCGTCCACCCACACTTCGGGGTAGGTATGCGTGAACGGAATGTCGCCGAGCCCCCCTTGCAGGTTTTCGTTGAGGACGCGGGCGGCGATTCCCTCGCTCGTTAAAAGATGCAGGACGAGATGGGCATCGGGAAGGTTGGCGGCGCTGTAAACTCTTTTCATGGGCCGTCATCTTAGCAATATGCTGGCGAAAGGCATGCGATGGACAGCGCTGCTCCTGGGATTCTTGCCGATAGCGGCGGCAAAGGCGGACCCCGCGGCGGCTCAGCGCGAAATGATCGAAGACATAAAAAATCTGGACGAAGCGACGCGCGACGATCGCCCGCCCATCAGCACCAAAGTGCTCGCGACGATGGGATCCGTCCCTCGTCACGAATTCGTTCCGGCCGATCAGGTTGACTCGGCGTACCGCAATCGGCCGCTTTCGATCGGTCATGGACAGACCATTTCGCAGCCTTACATCGTTGCCCTCATGACCGATCTCGCGCACCTTGATTCTGGCGACACCGTGCTCGAGGTCGGAACAGGATCGGGTTACCAGGCCGCAATACTGTCGCAGCTTGCGAAAAAGGTTTACACGATCGAAATCGTTGAACCGCTCGGTCGAGAAGCCGCGAAGCGCTTGCAGAGCTACGCAAACGTCGAAACCAAAATCGGCGACGGATATAAAGGCTGGCCTACGGCGGGGCCTTTCGACGCAATCATCGTCACCGCTGCGCCTGATCACATTCCCCCCGCTCTCATCGAGCAACTTAAACCGGGCGGCAGATTGGTCATTCCGCTCGGCGGTCAGTTCTCCATTCAGCAGCTCATGGTTGTCGAAAAGAAGCAGGATGGAAGTACAACGACGAAAGAAATTGTGCCTGTGCGGTTCGTCCCGCTCACGAGAGAGAAGCAGAACTGAGGATCAGGACGAAGCGTAGTCTCCTGAACCGCCCAAGCGGCATCGTCTTAATGCAAGACTGTATGGCGCCGTTGTTTCGTGGGGAATTGGATTCGTACAACTGAGAGCCTTGTGGTCTGACAGAGCGGCGCATAAGCTCACAACGTGAAATCCCCCGCTATGCCAAGCTTGTGCAGCCGCTCCTGCTCGGCTTGAGGAAGGGCGGCCATCCACGCCTCCTCAGCGCCCGGTTCAGGCAGGACCTGCCCGAACTCCGCCATGTTCTTTGCGGGAAGCTCAGTCAGATAGACCCAAACATCGGCTTCCGGCACGCGTGAGATTCGGCTGAAACCTTTGAGTATGCCGAGCAGCAATCTACCTTTGTCCTGCTCGCTTCGACCCGCTCTGATGTCGCCGCGTATCCAGACTTGATCGGAGGGAGGCGGCGCTCCTCCGATAAATTGGTTCCCGACTTTCAAATCATTGAAGAGCACTTGGACAAAAAATCGCGGCGCCCCGGTCACGTCGTTATGAACACGCGTGATTTCGGCCGCGATCTTAGCCTTCTGGTCTTTGGTCAGGGCACCTTCCCGATGAGAGCAGACGTATGTGGGCATACAAACCTCCTTCAATGAACCGCGTTTCAAATAGCGGCGGAACTAGCGTAGAACAAAGTGCATACGGAAAGCGGCTAACGCCTTAGAAGGAATTGATCGGTTTTTGACTGACCTCAATCACGGTGCGCCGAGATAGTCCCGCTTGCCGAGCTCAACACCGCAGTGCCGCAGGATGTCGTAGGCGGTCGTGACATGGAAGTAGAAGTTGGGCAGCGCAAAGTTCAAGAGATACGTCATTCCCTCAAAGGTCAGCGTGCTGCCTCGCACTTGCAACGTAATCGTCTTCTTCTCCGAACCGTCAATCTGCTCGGGCTTCAATTCGCGTAGGAAGGAGATCGTTTTCTGGATGCGCGCGATGAGCTCAGGAAAAGTCACTTCCTTGTCCTCGAACTTGGGCGGCTCGATTCCTGCCAGGCGAGCGCCGCATCCCTTGGCCTGATCGGTAGCAATGTGAATCTGCCGCGCCAGAGGGAGCATATCGGGATACAGCCGGCTGCTGGTCAACACGGCAGGATCAATCTTTTTGGCTTCGGCATGCGCCGCCGCCTTTTCGAGGATGGCGGAGAGATTGTTCAGCATGCGAATTAAAGTCGGCACCGACGCTTGGTACATAGAGATGGTCATGGCGATTCCCGAGTTAGATCATTTCAAGGGCCTGACTTCCCGGATATCGAATCCGGGCGCGACCGCACTCTGGATAGATGCAGCAAGCGTTTCACGCGCTTCTTCCAGGAAGTTACGCTGAAGAGGTATGCGAGTAATGCTTTGCAGCACCCGATGCGCTCCTTGATGGACATCGGCATCCTCCGCACGACCTGGCAATAGGCGACGTAAGTCCTGAGCGTGTTGAATCCCGGTTTGGCGTTCGGGTTGTCGTACAGCTCGAGCGATTTTCGCGTTCTCGCATGTTGCGCTTTCGCTAGCCAACCGCCGCGCGTGAATAGGAATTCCGGAATTTCGTAGCACTTCCCAAGCACCATCAACTCGGCGAGCAGCACCTTATCCGACCCGTGGAACGGCAGCTCGAGCCTCGTTCGTCTCAAAACATCGCTGCGAATGACGCCATAGTTTTCGTTGATGTGGTGCGTCTCCATCAACACGTCCCAAAAGCGTTCGGCGACACGGTCCGAATCGAGTCTACGCTTGGGATCGGGCGAAGGCACAATCTTTCCTTCGTGGTCGACTTCCTGCGTCCTCGAATGACAGATGACGAAGCCGGGTCTCTCATCGAGCATGCGCACGCATTTTTCGAGGTAATCGGGAGCGAGCGTGTCATCGTACCCGTTCCATTTGAAGTATTCGCCGCGCGCAAGCCTGAATACGAGATTGAAATTGGCTATGGCGCCGATATTCGTCGCGTTGCGAATATAGCGCACTCGCGCATCTCGTTTCGCGAAGTCCTGGGCGATCCTCGCGGTCTCGTCGGTCGATGCGTTATCGGCGATGATGAGTTCGAAATCTTCAAACGTTTGCCCGAGAATCGTTTCGACCGTTGGCGCCAGATAGCGCTCGCCGTTATACACAGGAAGTCCGACCGAGACTCTAGGCGCTATCTGCATTGCGAACTACGAGGGAGTAAGTGTTATAGATTTTAGGCTGTGCCGCAGCAGCGAGCTTCACCCTCGCGAGCTGGCGGCCAACGCATCGTTGAGGAGCACCCAAAGCTGAGGCAACCATTCGAGCTTTGGCCTCCTCAATAAACGCAACCACCTGTTCCCGCGTTACCGTGGGGAAACCGTCGAGCAAATCATCAATGGTCTCGCCGCCCTCCAAACAGTCGAGCAGCGTTTGTATCGGAACACGAGTGCCGGCAAAAACAGGGGCGCCTCCCATCACATCAGGCGAGCAAGTGATTAATGGTTTATTCATAAGGCACAGCGTATCCCCAAATCGGAGCGGCTATCAATATGAGCATCTAACTTCCCGTTGGTCGGCAAGCGCAGCGCTTTGATGAGCAAGAGCGGCCAAGAAAATGCCGCACGCGGAATAATATTCAATCGTGCCGACTCCATCGCTCCCACTATCGAAGCGCGCTCGCAAGTTGTTTTCTGCCAGACAAACGAAAGGCAAATGAGTCACAGTGATTCGCAGATCGAAGCACGCTCGATCAACCAGGCGATTGCGAGCAAAGCGATCAGCGCGTTTCTTTCTATTGCGGCACCTCTGTTCTCGGTATCATCGTTGATCAACCGGGGATGGCAGTGATCTTTGCGTGGACGCCATTAGGCCAGGCGCTCGGCCGCTCCAGTTGCTTGGCGGCGCGATCGTTCTTGCCGGAATCTGGCTTGCGCAAGAGCAGCTAAGTTCTGACTAAGCGCCAGCGAACGCTAAAGCTCGACGACTCGCACGCCGTTGCGGCGAGCAGCATACCTGCCGCGCGACAGGCTGTTTCAGGCCTTCTCCAGTATTTCTATTGCCTTATTGGCGTCGTCCACCGAGTCCACCGCCGCGGACGCGACAAACTGTGTGCCAATCACGGAGGCCGAGAATCCGCGAAGATTAATTCCCCCGTCGGCAAGCTTCTCAGTCAACGTTGCGGCGATCCCCGGCCGGTCCCGACCCATCACTCGAACGGCGTGAAGGGTTTGGGTAACGTTGAAACCCACGTCTGCGGCCGCGCGAATTTCCCTGTCACCCTGCAGCGGCGTGACGAACACTGCTCCCTTCCCGGGTTTATCCGGGGCGCGCCGGGCAATAACGGATTGCAGGTCCGCCCCCGCTTCCCGCAGAGCAGCCAGCACCCCCGCAAGACCTCCGGGTTTATCTTCAATGGTCGCAGCCCAAACATCCACACGTTCCACGACGAGATCCATGACAAGTCCTCCTCTCTACTGTTGCGCCCTAATGACAATCTGGTTGTAGTGCATGGCTGGCCCGCAAGCAAACCTCGGCGGGGGTGTTGAGGATCCTATTTCTCGTCAAAGGCAACGCTGGTTTTATGTTGCTTTTTCTTGGGGTCTTGGCGGTTCAGCTTTTCCGGATGGCGATAGCCGTGAGAATTCCCTGCATGTCGGATGCCGGTTGTCCTTCGGAGGAGTGATTCAACACGATTTCGTTTCATCTTGCGAACTTGTTTCTTGTTCTCACTGCGAATCAGGCGACCGTCTCCTCATGGCCGGGCGGCTGAGGCGGAATCTCTTGAGGTTGATGGTCTTGTGTTGCCGCTTTCCGTTGTCGTTTTTCTTCTTTTTTCTGTTTATTGGCTAGCTCTTTCTGACGCTTCGCGAACGCATAGTTGGGTTTGGCCATTGCCATCCTTTTTGAACGGGTTTGAGGTAGAGAAAACCAAAGAGTAGGTCTCTTTGATCTGGATCGTTTTCAGCGACGTCTATCGGGAAGAGTGGACCCGATAGCAGGTCGATGAAGTGCCAATCCAGTCGTCGAGGCCGTACCCTCTCAGCCTATGACTCTTGGTCGAGGTACAGCCTACCACGAGCGCCGCCGGCCGCCACTTGGTCGTCCACCCCCACTTGGCCTTCCTCCACCTCCGCGGTCGTCGGAACGGGGACGAGCTTCATTGACATTAAGAATCTGTCCCTTCAAGTCCTTGCCATTCAATCCGGCTATCGCGGACATGGCTGCTGCCTTAGAAGGCATCTCTACAAATCCAAATCCTCTTGGTTCACCAGTGATCTTCTCCTTAATAACAGTGGCCGATGTGACCTGTCCGAAAGCTCCAAAAGCCTTTAGCAGGTCCTCGTCAGTAATCTCGCGTGACAAATTGCCTACAAAAATATTCATTTATTTTCCTATGTAGAAAACGTTAACGCCATGCTTCGCCACATCCTCCAGGTCGGTGTCATCTCCAGTACGATGGTCAGGCGGCGCAGCTCCGGACTCGCTCATCAGGTCGCGATGCGGGAGACCTTCCATAGCCAGATGCCCAAGCCGGCTAATATCACCATGGCAAGCGCGTTTGGGCAAGTGGCATCTGGTGTCCAGCGACAAACACCTCTGGTTGTATCACCAAGCTCAAGGCGGATTCAACTTCGAAGTGCGACGGTTCGATGTGCGAAGAATACCTCCTGCGGGGTTTTGAAAGCCAAGCATTTTCGGGGTCGGGCATTCAGCTCGGTGACAGCATGGTCGATCTC
>JBOIGA010000103.1:0-9925 GCA_050741875.1 Burkholderiales bacterium | reverse complement strand
GCTCAAGCCGATCACCGCGATCAACAGGCCCGCCGCGATCATGACGAGGCGGCGCAGGCTTGGATTGTGGCGCGTCGCGGCGAGCGCAAGAGCGCCATACAGCGCCGTCGCATAAACCGCGTGCCCGCTCGGAAACGAGTGACTTGCCGGGGTCAAAACAGGATCAACCATGAGCGGACGCGGGCGCTCAAAGAGCTCCTTCAATACGGGGTTGAGCAGTATCGCGCCGTAGACGGCGACGATCAGGATGACTGCATCACGGAGCCGCTGCCGCCACAACAAAACCAGTGCGCCGATCGCAGCGGCGAAACTGACGAACGTGTTGCTGCCGGCGTAAGTCAACGCCAGCATGAGCGGCACAAGCTCTGGAAACGCGCGGTAATCGATTGCTGCCGCGACGCCCTGTTCAATGGCGGTGAGCGGTCCGCCGAAATACAAATCCAACGCCAGCGCGCCGATTCCTCCCAAGACAAAGAGGAGAACCCACAGCTCGTACCGCGGCGACACTCTGGCATTGAGCTTTTCGAGGCGCTGTCCGCTCGGGTTCAAGCGCCTCCCGCCGGTAAACGCACGTGAGCCTTAAATCCACCCAAGGCGTCGGAACGGCCAAAATAAACCTCGCCGCGGTACTGCTCGACGATGTCGCGCACGATGGCAAGGCCGAGCCCGTGGCCCGCGATAGCTTCGTCGAGGCGCAACCCACGCTGCGTGAGCACGCCAAGCTCGGCCGTACGCACACCCGGCCCGTCGTCCTCGATGACGAGCACCAGCCCGGGATCCGAGAAAGTCACGCGCACCATGCGCAGCGCCCACTTGCACGCGTTATCGAGCAGATTCCCGAGGAGCTCGAGCATGTCTTCGCGATCGAACGAATAGCGCTTGTCAGGCGGAATGCGCAGATCGAATTCCAAGATCTTCTCCGAATAGAGGCGGCGCATGGTCTCGGTCAAAGCCGGCAGTTCGGCCCGCGGTTCAAAAATCGCGCCGGGCGGACCTTCTCCCGCCAGCCGCGCTCGCTTGAGTTCGCGCTCGATCAGCTTGCGAATGATATCAACCTGCGTTCGCGCTTGGCCACCTAGATTGTTATCCGTCGCATGACTGAGCTCCGTGAGCGGTCCTTTGAGCGCATGAGCGAGGTTGCCAATCGCATTGCGCGAGCGGCGCACGCGTTCATTGAGCAATTGGAGCAGGCGGTTGATCGCGCGCACCAGCGGCCTGATCTCCCCGGGCACACCTTCGTTCAGCGCCGCGACTTGACCATGTTCGAGACGGACGATGTCCTCTTCGGCGGCGTTGAGCGGGCGTAGCGCATCCTTGATTCCGGCACGCTGCACGACGACAAGGACGGCGAGCGCGAACAGCGCCAACACCCCGAATACGGCGTCAAACATGCGCACATCCCGAAGAATGGGACCCAAGTCCTCCGCCACCATGATCGTTACGGGCACTCCTTGTTTGACATACCGTTCTTGGAGCGCGAGCAAATGTTGATCGTTCGGACCCTCCGCTAAAATGCGCGCGGCTGCGGTGGACGCAGACAAGGCGAGATCAAAGTCCCACAGCGAGCGTGAACTCTGCGTTTCTCCCCCCGCTTCCACTATGTAGTAGTGCCCGGAAAAGATATGGCGATAGTCGGGGCTCAAACGAGATTCGTCCAGGCGGGCCGTCTTGTTTTCCGCGAAAGTCAGCGCTGCCAGAATTGTTTCGGCATCGCGCTCCAGGCGCGAAGCAGCGTAGTTGCGAGTGATCTCGTGGACCGCGAGCGCCGTCACCAACCAGAGCAGTACGAACACTACGACCAGACTCAAAAACAGCCAAAGCGTGAGTCTGGCGCGAACCGTTTTCATTGCCCGCGGACCTCGAACACATAACCCTGGCCGCGGCGCGTCTTGATCAGATCGACGCCGAGCTTGTCGCGCAGTCTTCTCACGTAAACCTCGATGACGTTGCTATCGCGCTCGGCGTCGTATTCGTAAACATGCTCGCTGAGCTGCGATTTGGACAGGATCCTGTCGGGATGCAGCATGAAGTACCGCAGCAGGCGAAATTCCATCCCGGTGAGAGGCACCGTCGCGCCATTTGGCTTGGTGATGCATTGGCGCTCCTCATCCAAAACCCAACCGCCACCCTCGATCGTGGAGTTCGCTTTTCCATGGCGGCGCCGAAGGATGGCGTTGAGCCGCGCGAGCAACTCTTCAATGTGAAAGGGCTTGCCGAGATAGTCATCGGCGCCGGCCTTGATTCCGTCCACTCGCTCGTGCCAGGCATCGCGCGCCGTGAGCACGATCACCGGAACATCGTTGCCGCGGCTGCGCCAGTTGGCGAGAACTTCGAGGCCCGGGCGTCGCGGTAGTCCAAGATCGAGCACCACCGCATCGTAAGGCTCCGCTTCGCCCAAGTGCTCGCCGTCGACGCCGTTGTCCGCGACATCGGCGGCAAAGCCAGCGGCGGTAAGCGCGTCCTTCACCCGGCCCGCGAGCTTTGAATCATCTTCAACGATGAGGACGCGCATCAATCGTCCTGCTCGCGTTCGAGCACGTCGCCCGTCCTGGCGTCGAATTCGACCTCCCACACCACGCCCTTGGCATCGATGATTTCGAGCTCGTACGTATAGCGATCGGAATCGTCTTCGAATTCGGTTTCAATGACGCGACTGCCGGGATACAGCGCAAGGCTTTTTTCAAGAATGGTTTCGAGCGGAAGGATTTCGCCCGCGTCGAGCAAGCGCCTCACTTTTTTGTGATCATCGTCATCGGCAACGGCGAAGGCGCCGGCGGCCAGCGCTAGCGCCGCTGCCGAAACGAGCTTTCTGGCAAAGAATCTCATCGCGAATCCGAGCGGACGGCGGACGATGCTCCCAGAGGAGGCGTTCGCTACGCGAAGGTCAGTCGTCCTGCTCGCTTTTTATAACTTCGCCGGTTTTGGCGTCGAAGTCCACATCCCAGACGACGCCCCTGGCATCGACGATCTCGACTTCGTATACGTGGCGATTGAAGCCGTCATCGAGTTCGGTCTCGATGACGCGGCCGCCCGGATACAGTTCGGCGCTTTTTTTGATGATGTTTTCGAGCGGCAGGATCTCCTTGGCTTCGAGCAGACGCTTCGCTTCTTTGGAATCATCGTCGGCGAAAGCTGGCGCGGCAGCGAGCAACGCCGCGGCGAAGAAAGTGGTGCTGGCGAATTTCATATGGTTCTCCTTTGTAGGTGACAGTCGGCCGGTCTTCAGCCGTGAGAGCAGGATAGCCGGGCGCGCTGAAAGCAAACTTAAGCTCGCCTGAAACTAAGCTGAACCGCGAGAACGGTCTTGCGCAACCTCGCCATTGCTCTGCCTCTCATGCCTGATGATTCTCACCACATAAAACACGGCCAGCCCGGCGAAGACAAGGTACGACACCGGATCGAGATACTCTTCGACTTTATTGAAGTTCGCGCCCAGCGCATAACCTGCCGTCGCCAGCAGCGTCGTCCACAGCGCCGCCCCTGCCGTGCTGAAGATTAGAAACGGCGCGAGTTTCATTCGGCTCAAGCCCGCCGGTATGGAAATCAACGATCTGATTCCCGGCACGAGACGGCAGGCGAAAACTGCCCATACGCCGTAACGCTCGAACCAATCTTTGGCCCGGTCTATGTCTCTGCACGAAACCGTGAACCAGCGCCCGTGTCTATCGGCGAGTTCTTTCAGGCGCCGCTCGCCGATTGACCTGCCGAAAAAATAAAGCGGCAGTGCGCCGAGGATGGAACCGATCGTCCCCGCTGCGATGATTGCGCCCAACGCAAGCTGTCCCTTGGTCGCCATGAAGCCGGCGAGCGGCATGATGAGTTCGGAGGGAATCGGAGGAAAAACGTTTTCGATGAACATCAGTAAAGCAATTCCGGCGTATCCGGCCGAAAAAATGACGTTCATTACCCACGTTGCCATCGCTCTATCCAATCGACACGGTTTTCCTGCCAGCATGATGCGGAACGCCCGCTGAAACCAAGCTGAACGCGAGGCGTTCGCGAAAGCGATTCGGGTTAGAATCGCACCGCTTCAATTTTTTCGAATTCTTTAGGAAAGCCAGTTCGAAAACAAGGCATCCATGCTGCTAGGCTTTGTCGTCCTCTATCTTGTCCTATCGATCGCAATCGGCTTGTACGCAGCGAGCCGGGTGCGGAATTCGACCGACTACATCGTGGCCGGAAGGCGATTGCCGCTTTACATCACGATCGCGACCGTTTTCGCGACATGGTTTGGCTCGGAAACGGTTTTTGGCATCTCGGCGACTTTTCTCGAAGGCGGATTGAACGCGATTACCGCGGATCCCTTCGGCTCCTCGATGTGTTTGATCCTGGTTGGGGTGTTTTTCGCGCGGCCGTTGTACCGCATGAACCTGCTCACCATCGGCGATTACTACCGCAGGCGCTACAACCGACCGGTCGAACTGGCTACGAGCCTCGCGATCGTTCTGTCGTATCTCGGCTGGGTGTCGGCGCAACTGATCGCGCTTGGGCTGGTCTTCTCGCTGCTGACCGGCGGCGCGATCACGATGACTCAGGGAATCGTACTCGGCGCGGCGATCGTTCTTGTCTACACGCTTTTCGGCGGGATGTGGTCGGTTGCGCTGACTGATTTTTTTCAAATGACGATCATCTGCGCGGGGATGATCTATATCGCTTTCGTCGTCAGCGATCTCGCGGGCGGGGTGGACGTCGTCGTGAATCATGCCGCCGACGCGGGCAAGCTCGAATTCCTGCCGGCCTTGACCGCGAAAGACATCATCGCCTTTGTCGCGGCGTGGATGACGATCGGTCTGGGTTCGATTCCGCAGCAGGACGTCTTTCAGCGAGTCATGTCCGCGAAAAATGAGAACATCGCGGCGTGGGGCTCGATCATCGGCGGCAGCCTGTACTTTGTCTTCGCGTTTATTCCGGTCTTTCTCGCGTATTCCGCTTTCCTGATCGATCCCGCGATGGTCGAGGCCACCATGAAAGACGATTCGCAGCTCATCCTGCCCAACCTCATCCTCAACCACACTCCACTGTTCGCGCAGGTCATGTTTTTTGGCGCGATCTTGTCGGCGATCATGAGCACCGCGAGCGGGACTTTGCTCGCGCCTTCGGCGACTTTCACCGAAAACATCCTCAAGGGGTTTTTGCCGAACATGGACGATACACAGTTTCTGCTCGCCCTGCGCGTGGTTGTAGTGACTTTCGCAATTTGCGTGACCCTGTTCGCGATCAATTCGGATTCGACGATTTTCGAGATGGTGGAAAACGCCTACAAAGTCACGCTGTCTTGCGCGTTCGTCCCACTCGCGTTCGGAGTTTATTGGAAACGCGCAACCACGCAGGGCGCGGTCCTCGCGATCGTTTTCGGATTGACGGCCTGGATCACGATGGAAATTGTGGCGCCGGAAGGAACGTGGCCGCCGCAGCTCGTCGGTTTGCTCGCGAGCACGGCGGGAATGGTTGTCGGTTCGCTCGCCCCACAGCGAGTTGCGTCAGACCACCCCGTCGCTGCGCGCCACCCCTCCTTATGATGGAGGGGAATTACCACCCCGACACTGCCACGCCTATGAGGGGAATAGGACTCCCCTCCTTTTCAAGGAGGGGTCGCGGCGAAAGCCGCGGGGGTGGTTCAGCCTCGACAAAAAACACCAGTGGTTATCAACAATCTCAAATCACTAAAACCACTGAGGCGTAAGCTCCGCGCGACACTCACTCCCGCGGAAGCTCGCCTGTGGAAACACTTGCAGCGCAGCCAACTCAAAGGCCGAAAGTTTCGCCGCCAGCAAAGCTTCGGACCCTACATCGTCGATTTCTATTGCCCCTCAGAGGGACTGGTCATCGAACTCGATGGCTCAACTCACGACAATGAAAAGGCATGGCAGCGCGATCAGCGACGAAGCGAGTTCTTGTGCAACCTGGAACTGCGGGTGCTACGTTTCGAGAATCGTGCCGTGGTGGAGAATCTGGAGGGAGTGCTTTTAGAGATTGCGCGAAATTTTAGGAGCTAGGCAACCACCCCATCGCTGTGCGACACCCCTCCTTGGAAAGGAGGGGAAACACCACGCCGTCGCTTTTGTGCCACCTCTCCTTGCAGAACCACCCGCCACTGCGTGTCGCCGCTCCTCGGAAAGGAGGGGTGTTCTTCCTCCCCTCCTCGTTGAGGAGGGGTCACGCGCAGCGTGGGGGTGGTGAGGGTCTATCGCCGCAGCGTTTTCGCGCTCTGGCCGAAAAGATACTGCCGCGAGTCTTCGTCAACTACCGGTTTTCGACTCACAGCGTTGCCCTTTTCGTATGCGCGGACTGTTGCTGGCCGCGACTCGATCGCTCTGAACCAGCGCTTCAGATTGGGAAAATCGTCGAGGCTCTGCTGCTGCTTTTCGTAGGGAACGATCCATGGATAGCACGCGATATCGGCGATCGAATAGTCGCCAGCGATGAACTCGCGGTCCTCGAGACGCCGGTCGAGGACGCAATAAAGCCTCGACGTTTCGTTCACGTAACGTTCGATCGCGTAGGGAAGTTTTTCCGGCGCATATTGCACGAAATGATGGTTCTGCCCCGCCATCGGCCCCAATCCACCGATTTGCCAGAAAAGCCATTGCATGACTTGGCTCTTTGCCCGCAGGTCCGTCGGCAAAAAACGCCCGCACTTCCCGGCGAGGTAAGTGAGGATCGCCCCCGATTCGAAAATCGAAATCGGCTCGCCCTTGTCGGCGGGCGCGCGATCGATGATCGCGGGCATGCGATTGTTAGGCGAAATCTTGAGAAAGTCCTCCTTGAACTGGTCGCCGCGACCGATGTTGACCGGATGAATTTCGTAAGGGAGACCGGTCTCTTCGAGAAAGATCGTGATTTTGTGGCCGTTGGGAGTCGGCCAGAAGTAGAGCTCAATCACCGGTAAAACTCGCAAAACTGCTCGGAAAAATCTTCGAGCTTGTCGCTCGGCAGAAGCTGGATTCCCGCCGCCGCCTCTCTGCCGCCGCCGGTCGCGAAGCGGCGGCACAAGACGTGCGCGCCTCGAGGTTTGGTGTGCGGCGCCCGCACGCTGACAACAAAGCCTTCGCGTTTTGGCGTCAGCACCGCATGTGCCCGGTCAGGGAGTTCGTTCGCCAAAGCGTTGCTGAAAACGCCTGAGACACGGCGGCTCCATTTGGCGTCGGGCAGAACGTAAAGCGCGCATTTGGGTTTTTCGATCTCGGCGACAACCTTGCGCGCTTGCGCCATGTCCTGACTGAAGCCGTCGCGCAGAATGGGGTAGGCGTCGTCCTCCGCGATGAATGAAAAAGGTTCCACCCGCTGGTACAGCCGCCAATACAAATCGGCGGGAGGAAAAAAAAGATCGTCAACCGTTTCGCCGTAGGCGTTGTAGTTCATCGCTTGTCCTAAATCGCGCAGCTCTTCAATCTGAGTTGCCGCAAGACCCAAGGGTTCCGCCGCGCGTCTCGCCGAAGCGTCGAGGTTGTCGCCAAAAGCCGCGACCACCGCCCAGATCCGTTGGCCCCCGATTAGAAAACGATCGACCAGAAGGCTGGTACACACCTCCGGCGCGGTATCTATGTGCGCTTCCAGCGCGGGATGATCGGGGAGGGTTCCTGCGTGATGATGATCGAAATAGCGAATTTTCGCCCCCGCGTCGAGCAGCGACTTCGCCGCGTCGATATTTTCGGCGAGCGAAATATCGAGCACGGTGATGTCAAGACCCGGCTTCCGCGGGACTCTTTCCAGGAGTTTGATGTCGCGCTTGACTCCGGTAACGAGCGTACTTTCCCTGGGATCGGCGAGACGTAGCTGTAAGAGTGCGCCTATTCCGTCGGCGTCGCCGTTGAATACATCGTAGTTATTCATCAAGGCAAAGCATCACTGGGCAGCCAGATGGTCAGCCAGGCGCAGCGCCAGCGCCGCGAGAGTCAAACTCGGATTCGCGGCGGGAATCATCGGGAAGACCGAGACATCGCAGACGTACAGATTGTCATACGCCTCCACGCGCAGGTCCCCGCCGACGACGCCCGTGTGATTTCCGCTCATGCGCATCGAACCACCGGCATGATGCACCGTACCCTCATTACCGAAATGCATTCCGTCGTTGGGGTTGAAATGCGCTTGCAGGAACGAAAGGATGCTGTTGCGCAAATCGCGGACTTCGTTGAAGAGGTGCGAGCCCGTCAGGTTGGGATGGACCTTGACGCCGAGCTTTTGCCCTTCGCCGCGGTGGAAGATCTGATTGCGGTCATCGAGCGGGCTGGCGAAAACGAATTGCAGCCTGGCAGTGGTCCGCTGATCCGACCCGACCTCCTGCTTCCACACGTCGTCATCGGCGTGGGAGACGTCCCAGTATTTGGGATTCAATAAGAGTTCGACGTTGTAGGGATGCTGTGTGCTCGACGCTTGCTTGTGGTACAGGATGACTTTCGCGTGGTTCTCGAATCCCGCATACGGGCTGCTTGATTTCAGCTCGTACAAATTGGAGAAGAAAGCGGGATGGTCGGTGAGGCCGGCGCCGATCTTCTGCTGCGAATCCGCGAGCCCGCTACGCAGCGCTATCCGCGGCGTTTCGAGCGAGCCCGCGGCGAGCACGATCCGCTTCCCGCGATAACGCCGCTCAATGTTTCCGGCCAGATCCTGGCAGACCACCGCAGTCGCTTTATTTCCCGCGGTTTCGATCTGGGTCACCAGATGGTTCAGGTTGATCGTCAGATTGTCGCGCCCGGCCGGACCCTTGAACGATAGCGAATCGAGCAACAAAGACGCCGTGGAAAAAGTTCCGGTCGAGGTTTCGGTGACATTTTCGAGCGATCCCTGATTGTCGAGGTTGGGCTGATGGCGCGAGCGCGGCAGGTCTTCGACTTTGTGGTCGGCAAACGCCGTTTTCATCTCGCTTACCATGCGCTTCTGAAAACGTCCGAGCGTTTTTTGCTTGCGCATGAGTCTCTCGGCGCGCGGGTAGCCGTCGGCGCCCGCGAGATACGCCCGAACATTCTGCGGCCACGAAGCAAGCTCCCACGCGTGCATACGCGGAATCAATCCGGACCAGAAGACCGAGCGGCCGCCGAAATTAAGCTGAACGCCGAACAGGAAACCCGAGCCCGGCTCGTTGGTGAAATGACCGACCTGGTGGTGAGAAGGAAGGCGCGACCAGTCGCCCGGAAGATTGGTGATATGCGTCGGATAAAGCAGGCTTCCTGCCTCCAGAACAAGGACGCGTTGTCCCGCGTCGGAGAGCGCGTCCGCCAGAACACCGCCTCCCATGCCCGAGCCGATCACGATCACGTCATATTCGATTGACTTGTCGGTGTTGCTCGGAACCGCATCTTGCTGAAACTTGCTGTCATCGGTGCGCAGATTGTCGTAGCCGTGCTTATAGCGCGGCGGCGCCGAGCCGAACGAAATGTTGTTCTCAGTAAATGCATGCTCCCCGGCCGGCGGCAAGTGGACATTGAAGCCGTCCATCCAAACCTGGCGGTCGAGGACAAATTTCATCTCCAGACCATCCCGGTACTTCGATTTTTCCAGAGCGAACGCCCACTCACCGTGGTGATAGGCGCCGTAGATATCCTGGCCCCAGCCGTCAACGCTGTTGCGGATCGTGACCAGATGGTTTGGGCGATAGTTCTGGGTGCGAAACTTGATGTGAAACTTGTCGACCGGCGCCGCGAGAAACCGCGTAAACCGCATCGCCTCCTCGGCGAAAGCCGGTTCAGCCTCGCGCAAAGGTCCGGCCGACCCGCTATGGTATGGAACGAAGTCCATGGTTTTTCAGAGTTGCCGGCCGATCGCGCGCGCGATCTCGCCGAGCGATTGCATAAGCTCGGTGAGCTCTTGCGGAGTCAAGGCCTGATCGGCGTCGCACCAAGCTTCGATCGGTTTCGGATGCATCTCGATCAGCAGCGCGTCGGCGCCCGCGGCGACCGCCGCGCGCGCGAGGGCTGGGACCATCCAC
>JBOIGA010000102.1:0-10110 GCA_050741875.1 Burkholderiales bacterium | reverse complement strand
GGCGAAAGCCGCGGCGAGCGACCACCACACCATCGGCTCGCGCGCCATCTCGAGCCGGGCGCTGTTGATCATCGTGCCGAAGCTGATCATCGAGGGATCGACGCCGACGCCGACGTACGAGAGCACTGCCTCGGCGAGCACGAGCCCGGAAAAATCGAGCACTATGGCGATCAGCACGATATGCATGACGTTGGGCAGGATATGCCGCACCAGTATGCGGAAGTCGGACACTCCGAGCGCGTGCGCCGACTGAATGTATTCCATTTCGCGCAGCTTCAACGTCTCTCCCCGCAAAAGACGGCACAAACCCGTCCACGAGGTGATACCGAGAATGATGCATAGAAAGAGCAGCCGCAGGTCGGCGCGCTCGTTGATCGTCGGAAACAATTCCGGGTGAGTGTCCATGTAGACCTGGGTCATGAGCACCGCCGCGGCGATCAAGAGCACTCCGGGGATCGAGTTGAGCACGGTGTAAAGGTATTGGATCACATCGTCGATCCAACCGCGGAAATACCCCGCCATGATTCCCAGAAGCAGCGCGAAAGGCAGCATAATGAGCGTGGTGAGGGTGCCGATGACTAGCCCTGTGCGAATGCTTTTCAAGGCCTGATAGAACACGTCCTGTCCGACCTTCCCCGTTCCCAGGATGTGGTAGTAGGGACCCAACAGCGCCGCCGGAACGATCAACAGCAGCAACACGGCCACTGTGATCAAAACGGCGCGCCAGGGAACTTCGGTTTCGCCGTGCCAGAGTCCATGTAAAGATTCATTGAAGCTCAGGTCTTTTCGCCGGGCCAAAAACCAGGTGAGCGCCGCCATGAGCGAAATCCAGATCACGATCGCGATCGCAGTGGCGAGCGAGATGCGCCGTCCGACGTCGGGCCAACGATCGCTTTGCGGATCGGCAAGATGCGCGCCGCCGTGGCGCAAGCGCGGAAATTCACGCGCCTCCCTACCATCGGGAAGCGTCAATGTCTCCTTCGCGTAGCTATGCGTCGCGAACGGCGCCGAATAGGTTTTTTCGAACTGGGTGCGAAGCGGCGTCACCATCCAGTCGAGAACGCTCAATGCCTCGACCGAATACTGCGCCGGCTGCCCTTCGAGAGTGGCGATGCGCGGGCGAAAATGCACCGAATCGAGTAACCCCACGATGACGAAAATCGACAGCACCGTCAGCGAAACTATCCCGGTCGTGTCGTGGAAAACTTTGCGCCATGGCGCGCGTAGATGTTCGTGTCGACGTACAACGAAGATAAACACGCAAGTGGCGGCGACGAGCAGATAGATGAGCCAGTCGGTCCAGAGAATCGAGAGTTTCATTCGAGCCGGATGCGCGGGTCCACGAGGGTGTAGGAAATGTCAGTGAGAATTAGTCCGACGATGTACAAAACCGAGCCCAGGAACACCATCGCGCGCACCACTGCGAAATCCTGCGAGTGAATCGCGTCAATCGTGTAGCTGCCGAGCCCGGGAATACCGAAGAACGATTCGATCAAGAGACTGCCGAGGAACAAGGTCGGGATCACCACGACGACTCCGGTCAGGATCGGAATCATCGCGTTTTGCAGCACATGGCGGAAAAGCACGCGGCCCTCGGACAAGCCTTTAGCCCGCGCTGTTCGAACATAGTCCTTGGAGATTTCTTCTAGGAAAATCGTGCGATACCAGCGGGTGTTGGCGCCAACGCTGGCGACCACACCGATGATCACCGGCAACACCAGAAACTTGGCGGCGGTGAGCCCATCGCCGAAACCCGAGATCGGAACGAGATGCCAGAGTTTGGAAACGAGGTATTGCCCGCCGATGATATAGAACAAGGCCGAGATGGACATCAGGGCGACGCACAGTACGACCGCCCAGAAATCGATGTAGGTCGCACGAAAAAACGCCACCGTGAGCGCGAGCGAGACGTAGGTGAAAAGCCCCAGCGCAAAAACCGGAATCGCCACCGCCAGGCTCGGCCACATTCGCTTTCGAATCTCATAGCCGATGTCGCGTCCATCATCCGAGCGGCCGAAATCGAAGGCGAACATTCGCGCCGACTTCTGAAAAAAAATAGTGTCGACTGTCTTGCCCAAACCCTCCGCTGATCGATTGAACAACAGCGGCTTGTCGTAACCGCGCTCGGCTTTCCATTTCTCGATCGCTTCCGGAGTGACGCGTTTGATTCCAAGGTGAATGCGCGCAATGTCGTCCGGCGTGTTGACGACGAAGAACAACGCGAAAGTAAGAACGTTGACTCCGAGCAGGATCGGAATCGCGTAGGCAAGCCGGCGAATGATGTAGTTTGTCACGAGCGGGTTCTGCCCCGCGCGCGTTCCCGGCGGCGGTAAGTCACGATCGCGGGCGCGATACTGATGGCGAGCACCCCGGCGACGACGGCGATCGGCAAGACCTCGGGCTGATTCCACGCGGCGCGCTTGGCGGTTCGCTCGCCCGGATCGACCTGCCGATACTTCAGGCCGTTGCGCGCCATCTCATTCGGCTTGATGTTCGAGTTCCACGCGTGTGAAAGCACATATTCCTTGGGATGAAATCCCCAAGACCACGGCGCGTCGTGGCGGGCGATCTCGACCATCTGGTCGATGATCGCCTGCCGCTCCGGTCCGTTCTCCATGTTTTTCATCTGTTCGAACAGGCGGTCGAATTCCGGATTCTCATAGTTGGCCGAATTCTCTCCATTCTTGAGCGCGCGGCTTTGCGGGCCGTGCAGCAGGAACAGGAAATTCTCCGGATCGGGATAGTCGGCGTTCCAGCCGAAGAAGAAGATCTGCACTTCGCCGCGCCTGACTTTATCCTGAAAACGATTGAAATCGGTCGTTCGGATAACGAGCTGGACATTGAGCTTGTCGAACTGCCGGCGCAGCCAGTCGAGGCGCGACTTGTCTTCAGGACCCGCCGAAGTGGTATCGAAATAGAGCACGAGCGGCTTTCCGGTCGCGGCTTCAATTCCATTGGGATAACCAGCCGCGGCAAGCAGCTTCCTCGCGTCGTCGATGGATTTGCGTTGCGGCTCATTGTTGACGCAATCGTAGACGTACTTGTTGATGCCTTCGCAGCCCTCGATATAGCCAAAAATCCCCGATGGAATCGGTCCCTGTCCCGCGATTCCGCGGCCGTTCCTGAAAATGGAGATGAACTCCTCGAAATCCATGGCGATCGAAATCGCGTGCCGAAGCTTGCGCGCGCGCTCGGTCGTTCCTCCGACCATGGGATCGAGCCAGTTGAAGCCGACGTAAAACGAAGAGGGTTCGACCGAAGTGAAAAGTTGTATGCCTTTTTCCCGCATGGATTCGGAAAGACCGATTTCTCCGGTCGAACCGATTTGCACCGCCTGATCGAAGCTGTCCGAGCTCACTCCCGAGGAATCGTAATAGCCCTGCAAGAACTTGTTCCAGTAAGGGATCGCTTCTTTTTCCAGAGTGAAAATCGCTTTGTCAACGAAAGGCAATGGCTTGCCCGCATCCTCGAGCAATCCACGCGCGGCGTCTTCGGGCTCGCCTTCGGTGGGATACGTCTCGCCGTGAAAGTTCGGATTCCGTTCGAGCACCATCTGCCGATTGGGATCGTTGACCCGCAGCATATAGGGCCCGGTGCCGATCGGATACCAGTCGAGGGTCAGGTTTTTCCTCTCCATTCCCGGCTGCGAGTGAAAGCGGTCGGCCTCCCACGGCACCGGCGCGAAGAAAGGCATCGCCAGCCAGTAGGCGAATTGCGGATAGATGCCTTTCAGTTTGACGCGATAAGTGTAAGCGTCAACGACTTCTACTCCGGCGAGCGGAACCTTTCTCAAGTCGAGAAACTCACCATCCTGTCTCGCCGCATCCACCTTCTTGAGTTCTGCCGCAAGTTCCTTCAAGCCGACGATGTATTCGGCCATCAGGCCGAAAATGGGCGAGTGCAACCGCGGGTGGGCAAGTCTCTTGATCTGGTAAGCGTAATCCTCGGCGGTCAATTCACGCGTGCCAGTCTCCTTGAAATCGCTCAATACCCAGACATCTTCGAGCGCCTCGGAATCGAGCGAGTGATAGAGAAAATTGCCGGCAGCGTCCTTGGCGAAAGCGGGATGCAGCTGATACCGGATCCCCGGCTGTATTTTGATTTCGTAGACACTGAAAGCGACCTCCTCCGAATTCGCGTCCTCGGCAAGCGGGTTGCCGTCCTTGTCGAAACGTTGCGGCTTAGGCACTTCGATCGCGGTCAGCGGGATTAGCGTGTAAGGACGCTTGAGGTAGTGATATTGCAGCGGCGGCTCGTAGATCTGCTGCGTAAACACCGCTTCGTTTTCAGCGTACGACTGCACCGGATCGAGATGCTTGGGACGCTCGCTAAAGGCGGAGTAGATGATGTTGTCGCCGCCCTGCGATTCCGGATAAGGGTTGTTCCACAGCGTCCTGCCGCAGCCCGCAAGCAAAGCAAAAACGCACGACAGCACCAGAATTTTCATGGGGCGACAGTGTATCAAAGCGCGAGCCTGGGAAGGGGATCGAGCGTATACTGCCGCCGCATGGGGTTCCTCAACAATAAAAAAGTTCTGATCACAGGCCTCCTGAGCAACCGTTCGATCGCCTATGGCATAGCCCAGGCCATGCGGCGCGAAGGCGCGACGCTCGCTTTCAGTTATCAGGGCGAGCGCGTCAAGGACCGGGTGATCGACCTCGCTGCAGAATTCGATAGCGATCTCGTGCTTCCGTGCGACGTCGCGTCGGATGAGGAAATCGACTCACTGTTTTCGGCGCTTGGTAAACGTTGGGATGGACTCGACGGATTAGTCCACTCGATCGGATTTGCTCCGCGCGAGGCTCTATCGGGCGACTTCATCGCCAGCACCACGCGCGAATCCTTCCGCATCGCGCATGATGTCAGCTCGTACAGCTTCACCGCGCTCGCCAGGGCCGCGCTGCCGATGATGGAAGGACGCGCAGCCGCGCTGCTCACCCTGTCGTATTTGGGCGCGACGCGCTCGATTGCCAATTACAATGTCATGGGACTCGCCAAGGCGAGCCTCGAAGCCAACGTGCGCTACCTAGCTCGTAGTCTCGGACCGCGCGGCGCGAGAGTAAACGCCATTTCGGCGGGACCGATCAAAACGCTTGCCGCTGCGGGAATCGGCGGCTTTGGAAGGATCCTCAAGTTCGCGGAGGAAAATGCGCCCTTGAAGCGCAACGTGACGATCGAAGACGTCGGCAACGCCGCGGCATTTCTCATGAGCGATCTCGCCCGCGGAATTACCGGCGAAATCGTTTATGTCGATGCGGGGTTCAATACGGCAGTCGTAGGTTTGGAATAACTGCGGGAATCGGGTATCGGGAATAGAATATCGGTTTTTCTTTTCCTAATCCCCGAGTCCCTATCCCCTATTCCCGGCTTTACTGTTTTTCCAGATTCTCTTCCTTGACCCGGATCTCGGCTTCGGAGCGGAAGCTCTGAAGATACGCCGACAACTGCGCTTCCCCCTTGAGCTTGGTGAGCTCGTTAACGAGCGCCGCGCGCTTCGATTCATCGGGTTTGCCCGAATCTTGCACCGACGTAATCTTGATCAGACGATAACCCTCGTCGCCGACGTCGGCGCCGGTATACGCGGGAAGCTTTTCAACATTGGCTTTGAATATCTGCTTCAACACACTCCCCTCGAGCTCCCCGGTGTCGCGCCGCGACACGGTCTTCGTTTCTCGCCATTCGCGCTTCACGTCGCCGCCTTCGCGTAGCTTTGCGAGTACGGCTTGCGCTTCTTCCTCGGCGCGCTTGTCGGCTTCCGCCAGCAGCAGCTTCGCCGTGATCTCACTTTTCACCTCTTCCAAAGGTTTCAACGACGGCGCTTGGTAATCGACGATTCGCGCCGAAACGAGCGTCGCCGGAGCCGCCTCGACGACCTCTGTGTTCCTTTTTTCCTTGACCGCGTCGGTGGAAAAAACCGCGTCTTGCAGTTTCGCGTGGCCGAGCACTCCGGGATTTTCGCCGCCGCGTTTCACCCAGTCGCTTTGCTCGACCTTGAGGTCGAACGCTTCCGCGGCGGGCTTGAGCGAGTCAGGCTGCTCATAGACCATGTTGGAAAAATTTTCCGCCAGCTCGGCGAATTTGCGGCTGGCTTTCTGCTTCTTCAGCTCTTGCTCGATCGACGCTTTGACTTCGTCGAACTTACGCTCGACTCCGGGCTTGATGCCCGTCAATCTGACGACATGGAGACCGAAATCGGTTTTGATCGGGCCTTTGATCTCGCCCAACTGCATGTCAAACACGGCCTCCTCGAAAGGTTTGGCCATCACCCCTTTGCGGAAGTATCCCAACTCGCCGTTTTTTGCCGCCGACCCGGGATCCTGCGAATGCTCTTTCGCGAGCTTGCCAAAGGCATCCGGATTCTTGCGCGCTTCCTCGGCCAACTCTTCCCCCTTCGCGCGGGCTTTTTCATCGTCGCCCTTGATCAGAATATGGCTGGCTTCGCGTTCTTCCGCACCCAGATACTTTGCTTTGTTTTCTTCGTAGTGTTTTTTGATTTCATCGTCCGTCACTTCCATTTTTGGCGCCAAAGTATCAGCGGACAAAACGACATACTCGACCTTGGCTTGCTCCGGGATGCGGAACTCGTCGCGGTTGGCTTCATAATAGTTTTGCGCCGCCTCGGGTTCGAGCTTGACCTGCGCGATGAAATCGGCCGGGGAGAAAGTGAGAAAACTGACTTCGCGCTGCTCCTGGCTGATTTTGATCAGGCGATCGAGCACCGTGCCGGAATAGAACGCGGTCTCGCTCAAACCAGCGCGCAACTGCTCGCGTGCCAAGTCCTGACGCAGGCGATTTTCAAAAACGACCGGAGTCATTCCCTGGTTGCGCAGCAGCAACTCGTAGCGGTTGCGCGAAAATTTACCGTCTTCGTGAAACACCTTGAGGTCCCCGATCGCTTTGGCCAATTCCGCGTCGCTCACGACAAGTCCCGCTTCGCGCGCCTGCGCGCCCTGTAGCCGGGTCTCGATCAGACCCTGCAAAACAGCGCGGCGCATCTCGGGACTGTCGAGCAAGGAGGCATCGGCGTTGCCGCCGTACTGCTGACGCATCGCTTCCTGCTGGTCGCGCAATGCATTGGTGAATTCCTGCTGGCTGATCTTCTGTCCCTCCACTGATGCGACGTCGGCGCCAAGTCCTGCCATTTGATAGGACTCCACACCCCAGAATGCGAAAGTGAGCGCGATCAGAATCAGAATGATCTGAACGATTTTCTTGTTGCCGTGAATAAAATCAAACATGGATGAAGACTAGACGATCAAAAGGACAAGCTTGGATTGGCGGAGTGGACGGGACTCGAACCCGCGACCCCCGGCGTGACAGGCCGGTATTCTAACCAACTGAACTACCACTCCACTCTAAAAAACAGTCGCTAGTCACTGGTCGCTAGTAGCTAGTGACCTGGAAATAATACTAGCGACTAGGGACTAGCCACTAGCGGCTGCTTTCTGGTGGGTGCTGAGAGGCTCGAACTCCCGACATTCGCCTTGTAAGGGCGACGCTCTACCAACTGAGCTAAGCACCCGAGAGCGAAAACGGAAGGCGCCAAAAGCGGCGTCAGTTTAGCGCGTCCTTAAGGGCTTTTCCAGGGCGGAACTTGGGGACTTTGCACGACTTGATCTTGAGCGGCGCCCCCGTTTGCGGGTTGCGTCCATTGCGCGCCGAACGCTTGCCAACATAGAAAGTGCCGAAACCCACGAGCGTCACCATTCCGCCTTTCTTCAGTGCGGCTCTGACCGCGGCGACCGTCCCATCGAGGGCGCGTCCGGCGGCGGCCTTGGAAATGTCGGCTGATTTGGCGATGGCTTCGATGAGCTCTGATCTATTCACAAGTCCCCCTTTCGTCCTCAGTCAATCGCAAGGCTTTTATAGCAAGCGCCAAAAGATCGTGTCAAGGAAACGAGAATTTAGGTGAAGTCGCGGGAGTTTGTCGCTCAATCAATGTTTGATCACGCTGCGCGACGGCTTTTCCTCGACGGGTTTCGGTAGCGCCGGAACGACCTCTTCGGCGAGCGACTCAGGTCTGCGCTCGAGCGCGAGCTCAAGCACCTGATCCATCCATTTCAACGGATGGATCTCGAGCTTGCCCTTGATGCGGTCCGAAATTTCGACGAGGTCTTTGGCGTTTTCTTCCGGAATCAGAACGATCTTGATTCCGCCGCGATGCGCCGCCAGCAGCTTTTCCTTCAAGCCCCCGATCGGCAAAACTTCGCCGCGCAAAGTGATTTCTCCGGTCATCGCCACGTCCGCGCGCACGGGAATTCCGGTCAGCATCGAAGTCATCGCCGTGCAGATCGCGATTCCCGCGCTCGGACCGTCTTTCGGCGTGGCGCCTTCCGGAAGATGAATGTGAATATCGTTCTTCTGATAAAAATCTTCCGGAATGCCGAGTGCGCGCGCCCGGCTGCGCACCACGGACAACGCGGCCTGAACCGATTCCTGCATCACTTCGCCGAGTTTCCCTGTCGTGATCATCTTGCCTTTTCCCGGCAGCACCACCGATTCAACCGTGAGCAACTCGCCGCCGACTTCGGTCCACGCCAATCCCGTGACCTGTCCAACCTGGTTTTCCTTCTCGGCCATGCCGTAGGTGTAGCGGCGCACGCCGAGATATTTGTTCAAGTTGCGCGGCGTCACCGTCACGCGCTTCTCGCGCCCTTGCAGCAGAAGCGTTTTGACCGCCTTGCGCGAAATCTTGGCAATCTCGCGTTCAAGGTTGCGTACTCCCGCTTCGCGCGTGTAGTAGCGAGTGATATCGCGCACCGCGGACTCTGACACCACGAGCTCGTCTTTCTTTAAGCCGTGGTTCTTCATCTGCTTGGACAAAAGATAGCGCATGGCGATGTTGATCTTTTCGTCCTCGGTGTAGCCGGAGAGGCGAATCACTTCCATACGGTCGAGCAGCGCCGGCGGAATGTTCAAGGTGTTGGCGGTGGCGACGAACATCACCTCCGACAAATCGTACTCGACCTCGACGTAGTGGTCGGTAAAGGTGTGGTTCTGTTCGGGGTCCAAGACTTCGAGGAGCGCGGAAGCCGGGTCACCGCGAAAATCCATTCCCATTTTGTCCACTTCGTCGAGCAGGAATAAGGGATTCCTCACGCCGACCTTGCTCATGTTCTGCAAAATCTTGCCCGGCATTGAACCGATGTAAGTGCGGCGATGGCCGCGGATCTCGGCTTCATCGCGAACACCGCCCAACGACATGCGGACGAACTTGCGGTTGGTGGCGCGGGCGATGGACTGCCCCAGCGAAGTCTTGCCGACGCCGGGAGCGCCCACGAGACACAGGATAGGGCCTTTGAGTTTGGTCACCCGCTGCTGCACGGCGAGGTACTCGACGATGCGCTCTTTCACGCGTTCGAGCCCGTAATGATCGTGCTCGAGCACGGCTTCCGCGGCGTTCAAGTCGTTGCTGATCTTGCTGCGCTTTTTCCACGGCAAGGATATAAGCGTCTCGATGTAGTTGCGCACCACAGTCGCTTCCGCCGCCATCGGCGACATGAGCTTCAATTTTTTCAGCTCGGCTTCGGCTTTCGCGCGCGCTTCTTTCGGCATATGCGCGCTCTTGATCTTCTTCTCCATCTCGTCGAGATCGGCGCCATCCTCGAGCTCGCCCAGCTCCTTCTGAATCGCCTTGACCTGCTCGTTCAGGTAATACTCGCGCTGGCTTTTCTCCATCTGCCTTTTTACGCGTCCGCGAATGCGCTTTTCGACCTGCAGAATATCGAGCTCGGTCTCGATCAGCGTCAACAGATGCTCGAGCCGCTTCTGGACTTCGAACAGCTCGAGCACCTGCTGCTTTTGTTCGAGCTTGAGCGGAAGATGCGCGGCGATGGTGTCCGCCAGCCGCCCAGCTTCCTCAATTCCCGACAGCGACGTCAGAATCTCCGGCGGAATCTTTTTGTTGAGCTTCACGTATTGATCGAACTGCGCGATGATCGCGCGGCGCATCGCTTCGCCTTCGTGCGCCTCGATTTGGTCAGGCGGCACCAACATCGCGTCGGCGACGTAATGCGTGCTCGCATTGACGATCTGCGTGATGTTGGCGCGTTGATTTCCCTCGACCAGCACTTTCACCGTTCCGTCAGGAAGCTTCAGCATCTGCAAAAT
>JBOIGA010000101.1:0-10429 GCA_050741875.1 Burkholderiales bacterium | reverse complement strand
GGCCCGGAATCTGGCTCGGCGCCGTGCTCGTCAACCTCACGGTCAAGGCTTCTGTCGTTGCGGCGGTCGTCATCGGCACCGGCAACACTCTGGAAGCGCTCGTCGGCGCCGCACTGATCCGGCACTTTGTCGGCATCCCCTACCGTTTCGAGCGCGGAGAGGATGTCGTCAAATTCGTCGCCCTTGCCGCCTTGGCGTGCACCATCGCCGCAACGATCGCGGTGGGCTCGCTCACACTCGAAGGTTCGGTATCGGGGTATGACTTCCTTCCCAACTGGTGGACGTGGTGGCAGGGGGACGCCGCGGGAATAATCATCGTCACGCCGCTGGTCCTGAGTTGGTGCCTCCGCGAGGCCGAGCCCTGGCCGCCAGCAAAGATACTGGAGGCGGCCTGCTTCGCATCGTCGCTAATGTTTGCCGGATTCCTCGTCTTCGATTATGACACTCCGTATTTCTTCCCCCTGCCGCTGACGTTTGCGATCCTGCCGTTCATCATCTGGGTGGCGTTCCGCTTCAGCCAGCGCGTCGTGACGACGGTGATCGCAGCGTCATGCGCCTTTGCCGTGTGGCATACGGTGGAGGGGCGGGGTCCGTTTGCCCTGGAATCGTTGAACCTGTCGCTACTGTTGCTGCAGGTGTTTGTCTGCACCGTGGTCACAACTGGCCTAGTACTCAGCGCGGTGGTGGGCGAACGCAGCCGTGCCATGGATAGACTGGGACAGGCGCTGCACGAGCTCCGAGAACAGGCGATCACGGACCCATTGACCGGCCTGTTCAACCGGCGCTATTTGCGGGAATTCCTGCAGCGCGAGTGGATAAGGGCCAAACGCAGGGAAAGCTCTCTTGCCGTCATCATGATTGACCTCGATTATTTCAAGCGGGTCAATGACGCTTTCGGGCATGAGGCCGGGGACCTGGTGCTCGCTGAGATCGCGGCGTTGCTCAAGACCCAGATCCGTGGCAGCGATATCGCCTGCCGCTATGGAGGTGAGGAGTTCGCGCTCGTTCTGCCTGACGCCACGCTCGAGGGTGTGCAGCGCAGGGCCGAAGCTATCCGGGCGGCCGTCATGCGCCTTGATCTGCAATATCGTGACAAGCCGCTCGGTAGGATCACCGCCTCGCTCGGCATTGCGCTGTTCCCGGAGCATGCGGAAGATCCCGATTCCCTGTTGCGCGCGTCGGATGAAGCCTTGTACGAGGCAAAGACTGCCGGACGCGACCGCATCGTCATCAGCCCTCCGAGGCAAGGGCCAAAGCCGTTCAAGAAACGACGTCCGCATAAGAATCGCGCTTGAGTTGACTAAGCGGCTTGTGCGTGGCCAGCGGCGACTGGACGAAAAATGGGACGAAAAATCGAAAAATGGGGTCACCCATTAGCCGGCCTGAGTGGAAAAATGGGGTCGAGTGGAAAATTGGGAAAAATGGGGTCAGACACCAAAAACTTTCCGAAGATGAAACGAAACCGCGTGAATCATCGCCCTGCAAGGACAACCCGTCCCTGGTCGGCCTGTCCCAGGGACAGCGAGCTTCCGTGCACCCTCGGTCAGGTCGGGAACGGCTCGCCGCGGACCCGTGCGCTATTTAGGGAGGACTTGACGATCTCGGTGCATGCGCTTGGCCGCTTCCAGCATCGCTGGGCGGTACCACTCCTCCGCGTACTGCTTCACCATGCGCCGCGCGCTGAAGTTCGGGACGCTCGTGCGCACGGCTTCCTTGACGATGCGAACCCAGCGCCGTGGAATGCCGTGCGCGTCCCGGTCAAAGAAGGTCGGGACGATGGACTCTTCGAGTAGGCGATAGAGGCTCTCCGCGTCGGCCGCGTCGACGGCGGCGGGATCCGAGAGATCCCCGCCGCCACGGATGAGCCAGCCGTTGTTGCCGGTGTAGCCCTCGGCCCACCATCCGTCGCCCGTACTCAGGTGCGGCACGCCGTTCATCGCGGCCTTCATCCCGCTGGTGCCGCTCGCCTCGAACGGCTCGCGCGGGGTATTCAGCCAGACGTCGCAGCCCTGCACCAGAAAGTGTGCGACATGCAGCTCATAGTCCTCGAGGAACGCGATGCGGCCCCCGAAGCGAGGATCGAGCGCGCGCGCGAAAACCCGGCGCAACTGCGCCTTGCCCGCCTCGTCAGCGGGATGGGACTTGCCCGCGAACACGAGCTGGACGGGCCGGTTGGTCGAGTTGAGGATTCGGGCAAGGCGAGCCTCGTCGTGGAAGATCAGCTCCGGGCGCTTGTAGCTCGTGAACCGGCGGGCGAATCCGATGGTGACGGCGTTGGGATCGAGCAGGACTCCGCCGGCCGCCACCCGAGCCGCGCTCGCGTGGCGCTCCGTCCACAGCTGTCGGGCGCGCTCCCGCAGGAACGAAAAGAGGTAGCTCCGGAGTGCTTGACGGACCTCCCAAAGATCTTCGTCTGGCGCTCCGAGCAACCGATCCCAGAAAGGC
Source organism: Burkholderiales bacterium (assembly GCA_050741875.1). Classification (GTDB taxonomy): domain Bacteria; phylum Pseudomonadota; class Gammaproteobacteria; order Burkholderiales; family JBOIGA01; genus JBOIGA01. The sequence goes on along the minus strand of JBOIGA010000101.1, from coordinate 7,984 downwards.
GGATCGTCGTGGCGGTCGAGCCAGTTGGCGCCGAGCCGGCGCTCGAAGAACTGCGCCATGTCCGGTGCGACCCAGCTCGAAACATGCACGCCGTTGGTGACCGAGCTGATGTCGTGCGCTTCCGGCCTGCCGGCGCGCCGCACCGAGGTCCATGCCTGGCGCGTGATCTCTCCGTGCCTGCGGCTCACGCCGTTCGCGAACGCCGCCGTGCGCAACGCAAGTGCCGTCATGTTGAACGCGGCGCCGCCGTAGTCGTCGTGGCGCCCAAGCGCCAGGAACGCTTCGGCGTGCTGCGCCCGTCCCTCCCAGTACCCAGCAAGGTGCCTCCCGACCATGTCCAGCGGGAACGTATCGTGGCCAGCCGGAACTGGCGTGTGGTTGGTGAACACCGTAGTATCCCGAACCGCCGCCAAGGCGGCGTCGAAAGACTCATGCACGCGCACAGCCTCCCGGAGGCGTTCGAGCACCACGAACGCCGCATGGCCCTCGTTCAGGTGCCAAACAGCCGGCGACAGGCCGAGCGCTCGCAGCGCACGGACACCGCCCACGCCAAGAACGATTTCCTGCCTCAGCCGAGTTCCCTGATCGCCGCCGTAGAGGCGAGCCGAGAGCTCGCGCTCGGCCGGCGCGTTCGTTTCGAGGTCTGTGTCCAGCAGGTAGAGGGTCACGCGTCCCAGCCGGACCTGCCACACTCGAACCATCAGGGTCCGGTCTTCGATTCCGACGCTCACGACGCAGGGGCCGCCCGTCGGCGTTCGTGCAAGCTCGACAGGCACTTCGGTCCAGTTGAGGGTCTCGTACACCTCTTGCTGGCCGCTCTCCGACATTTGCTGATGGAAGTACCCCTGCGGGTACATGAACCCGACGCCGATCAGCGGCAGCCCGAGGTCACTCGCTTCCTTGCTGTGGTCACCGGCCAGCACCCCGAGTCCGCCGGCATAGATGGGCAGCGACTGGTGGACCGCGAACTCGGCGCAGAAGTACGCGATGAGCTGACCGCCGGCATTGTCGACCCGGTCACCCCACCAGCTCTGCCCGGTTATGAAGCGGTGCGAATCGAGCTCCGCGATCACGGCATCGTAGACGGAGAGAAACTCCGGATCATGTGCCGCCCGCTCGAGCGCCTCGGGCGAGATGTGCCGCAGCATGCGCACCGGGTTGTGCGAGGTGAGCCGCCACAGCCGGTAGTCGAGTCGTCGAAAGACTTGGCGCCTCTTCGCGTGCCACGTCCACCACAGGTCATGCGCGAGTTCCCCGAGTCGATTGACTCGCTCCGGCAACGGGGGTAGGTCGACGACGCTCACTCTGGGCTCCCAGGTCGGACAGTTGCTGCCGATTGTAGCCCTTTGATCTTTTCATTCCGATCCACATGTGGCACACCACAGCTCATTTAGGCGCTGAGCAAAGCGCGTCCCGAGCGCCTCGTCTTCGTGCATGAAATAGACGTAGGTGCGAGCCAGCGGCTGAGCCGCGATGCGCTCGACCCAGGCCCGCAGGTCGCCCTCGTCGTAACGAGATCCGATAAGGTCTGACCAGATGCCACTTTCCCGCAGCAAATGGCCCTTTCATCTTTACTTCTTGAGCACTTCGGAGACGATGTCAGCGCTCATCCACAGGCAGATCACGCGAGGTTTTCGCGCTGATCACATTTATCACTTCAAGCCGAACGATCTCAATACCGGAGCGGCAAGCGAAGATGCCGTTGCGACCGCACCAATGATGAAGTAGAGTTTTTCAAAACACCTCGGGCTCTTGGTCTTAGATAATAAGATGAACCGAATCGAGACGCGGTTCATCGCCGCTCACGCGGAGCAGTGTCATCTATGAGGTTAGATGCGGTCACTCGTCGTTTTCGCCGCGTTTGTTCTGATTGTCGATTGCGCAAACGCCGTCGACGTGCTCACCTCACGCAACAACATCGCTCGGACTGGAGTCAATGCGGACGAGCGGGTTCTTACGCCGGCGCGCATTAACGCCGGAACTTTCGGCAAGCTGTGGACGCTGTACGCCGATGGTCAGATCGTCGCGCAACCGCTCTATGTGTCAAAGCTCAAAGTTGACACCAGCACCAACCCAAATGCCCCACTTGTGCAGGGCATCTTCAACGCGGTTCTCATCGCGACGATGCATAACACGGTTTATGTCTATGACGCGGATCGCGAGCGCCCTGGACCTCATGGGCAGAATGTCCCGTTGTGGGCGACTTGGCTTGGGAAGCCCCGGCCCGGCGGTGGCGAACTTGACATGTGGGCCACCAACGATCCCGAGTGGGGCATTCTAAGCACGCCCGTGATCGATCCCAACAAGTCGATCGTCTACCTCGTCGCGTGGCATGACGATGGCGGGCACGACAATTACCATTATCGGCTGCATGCGCTTAGGCTCAAGGACGGCACGCATGTTGCGCCGCCGGTTGTCCTGGAGGGACACGGCCTCAGTGCCAAGCTGCAGAAGCAGCGGGCCGGACTGCTCTTATCCCGCGGAATCCTTTACATCGGCTTGGGCGGCGACGGCAACAAGGGACTTCTTCTCGCCTACGACGCCAAGACGCTCACTAAAAAAGCTCAATGGGTTTCGACGCCCAACGGCCACGATGGAGGCATATGGCAAGCGGGCCAAGCGCCCGCTGCCGATAACGCAGGGAACATCTATCTCATGACCGGAAATGGGACAGCGAATGCCCACCAGGACAACTACGGGCAGAGTTTCGTCAAGCTTCGTCTCGAAGGCAATGCGATCAACGTCAAGGATTACTTCACGCCGTGCAATGCCGCTCACATGAACTCGATCGACTTCGACCTGGGTTCTGCAGGGCCTGTACTTATACCCGGAACCGACCTCGTGTTCGGCGCCGGAAAAGACGGGCGAATTTATCTCTTGTCCACCGGCAAGATGGGAAAGCACGTCGCTCCTCCGCATGCGAATGTTCATCACTGTCCTAATCCGAACGCGCTGCAGGACATGCATGCCGCGAAGGGGCATCCGCACTCACACGTGCACGGCTCGCCGGTTTTTTGGGAGGGCGCCAATGGTACGCGCATCTATGTCTGGGGCGAGAACGATCGGCTGCGCGCGTACCCATTCGTCAATCGCCGTGTCGTTCCACACCCGAAGATGAATCAGCACCATTTGCCAGAGGGCATGCCTGGCGGAATGCTCTCGCTGTCGAGCAATGGGAAGAACAACGGGATTCTCTGGGCTGTGGTTCCTCTCGACGGAGACGCCAACGCGTTTCGCGGAGTCAAGGGTCTCGTGATGGCGCTCGATGCTCAGGACGTGTCAAAGGCCTTATGGACAAGCGCGCAATCTGGAGCACGCGATCGGCTGGGTCTCTTCGCCAAGTTCGTTCCGCCGACGATCGCCGGCGGCAAGGTGTTCGTCGCGACGTACGGCGATGACGAGGCCATCAAACAGTACGGCGGCGGCGCCCGTCCGCACATCTTCCCGAAACGCTATCAGGTCGTGGTCTACGGCATGTTTGCCGAGCAGCCCGCCCCGATCGTCGATCAAAGTCTAGACGACGTTCAACTCGTCCGCGCCACCGTTGAAGACAGTCCCGCGATTGATACCCAGAACTGCCGACCGGGGGCTGCACAGACGCTCGACTGCACCGACGAGCTACAACGCGTGGCCGATGCGCCGAGCCTCGAAAAGATCACTGTTCCGGCGGGGTCAACCCTCGCGGGTTGCCAGCTACTGCGCGTTAAGATCGCAACGAAGGATGCCGCGATCCCCGCCGCCCTCGGCATTGGCTTCTATTCGGCTGAAAGCACTGCGGGCCAGCTCAGCAACAACATCGGTCGGCTCGTTCAGAAAAGCGATCTCAAGACGGTCGGTATCGGTGTGCTCAAAAACGGTCAGGGCGCGATGCTTCACGAATTCGCCGCCCTCGTGAACTGCGAGGTGGCGCCGGGAACCAATGCCGCGAAGCAATTCAAGCCGTATATCGACTTTGTTGGCGGACCGCCCCGCACCGTCTATCGCAATTGGGACCCGATCACTGGAAACTATGCCGTCGGCGGGCCGATCGGGCAGCTCGAACGCGAGGCGGAGGTACTTCGCTAAAGGGCGTACAGCCCCTGATGCATCGCCGCGCTGGAGAAACCGCTGGACGCCTAACCCTTGTGGGCAGCGGGCAACGGTGTACTGCGATGAAAACTTCATGCTTGCTGCCGATCGCAGCCCGTTGATGGATTTTCACGGGATCCTCGGCGGCGCGCCACAGCTCATTGAGGCGCTGAGCGAACCGCGTTCCCAGCGCCTCGTCTTCATGCATGAAGTAGACGCAGGTGCGGGCGAGCGGCTGCGCCGCGATGCGCTCGACCCAGGCGCGCAGATCGGCGTCGTCGTAGTGGGTGCGCCGCAGGCGGATGTATCCGCACTCCGAAGTCGCCACGAAAGTGATGCCTCAGTCGCGTGACTGAGAACTGCCTTTCCGCGACTTTTGCCAGAATCGTCCCAGTACGAGGCCAGTAATAAAAACCATGGCCAACGCCAGCGTTTCCACCGCAGGGATTATCGCGGAACTTACGGGGCCCTCTGTGGTTATCGGCCCGAGTGCTTGAGCCAGTTCTTCCGGCTTAATCTGCGTCATCTGCGGAATCTGATTAATCCCGTACACGCAAATTTCACCTGCTGGAAGGGAACAGAACTGCTCGACGGGGCATTGCGTCAGGATTTTCTGCGGGGCGCCTTCGCCACACCTAGCGCCTGCGCCCTTGAGCACCTCAAGCGTTACGTCGGGGTACTTCGAAATTTGTTCAGGCATGACAGACCTCAAACGCTGGGATATTCATGTCCTCAATTGATTGAGCCGTATCAAATTTGGAAGACTGAAGAGAAGCGTTTCCATTTTAGGGTGGCCTGAAGCGTGCAGCAATGAGGCAAGAAGGAGTTATCTGCGAATCGAATGGTGCCTCCGTGACGCATATGCCGGTAGAATTTCGAATGTCCACTTGGGTTAGGCCTCGCGAAAAATGAAACGCGCTGCAGTTGAAAGGAACCGGACGATGCGCGTCTGGCATGCGCATTTGGCAACACACGAACAGCCCGTGCTCTGCGCGTGTGATCTCGAGCCGGGCCGGTCCAGAAAGTCTCAGCGCGTTGGAGGGTGCAGTCGTTCGCGCTGCTGGTTGTGTCACGGTGACAAATTAGCTGGCCGTCCTTCTCTCCGCGAGCTCCGGGCGCTGGTTGCCTATCGCGAAGGTCTGACCGATGTAGCGGCCTGACCACCAATTCGAGACCGACGTCCGACACAGCGCCGCTCGATTGAGACGTTGCGTCATAGATAGGAGATCGGTTTGCCTGAGGTAAGCCGTTCTTTCGGAATCATCATTGCGATGTACTACAACGATCATTCGCCACCGCATTCCACGCGAACTATGGTGGCGACCAAGCGACTATGCGCATAGATAACAATGAGGTCGTGGAAGGTCAACTGGGAGTCCGGGCTTTACGGCTGGTCGAGGAGTGGCGCGTTCTTCACCAGACGGAATTGCTTGACGACTGGAAACGCGCTCAGGCGAGGCAACCCTGAACAAGATTCAACCACCGGAGTAAGTCATGATTCCCAAGGTTGTTGAGGTAAAGCCCTTAGATGGCTATGGGCTTTGGTTACGTTTCCACGATGGCAAATCTGGAAGTGTTGATCTAAGCGCGGAGCTTTGGGGCCTATGTTCGAGCCGCTGAAAGACAAGCAACTCTTCGCTCAGGCCACAATAGACCCTGAGCTTGAAACGGTCACGTGGCCCAACGGCCCCGACTTTGCTCCGGAGTTTTTGTACCGGAAAGCTGTCGAGGCTTTCACACCACGGTATTGACCGCAAGACGGAGGAAGATGACACCTCGATCCTCATTTTCACTCCGAGAGTGAGCGCTCGGAAAACGATTAATCTCGGTCTCGGCCTCTCGAGAGAAGTAACTTACGAGGAGCTGAAAGACTTACTCGTAAAGAATCACGTCAGTGCCTTTCGATCGGAACGTGTACTTAGACGTGATTTTCCAAAGGAGGTGGAAGCAGAGCGTCAGGCGCAGCTTCGCTTGCTTAACGAGCGACGTTGGGATTATTGCGTCGGCGCGACAGTGAACAATTCCTTTCTTGTTCCTTATCGTTTTTCCCACACAGAGCTTCTGAGGATGGCCCGTAGTTCGCTTCTCAAACAACGCAAACGCCCGGCTCAAAATCGTGTAACTGACTTTACCGGTTGGATCTACGATCTAATCTATGGCCCTCAACGAAGCCCCGAATTGCTGACGGAGGGAAAACGCGGTGAACAGGCTGTCGCAAGAATAAAGCGGCGGTTGCCGTTGAGGAGTCATTCCGACTGGGAACCGATTTACTCCGATCCTTTGGACGGGAAACCAGAAGCTCTGGAGATTTCTCTCCTTACAATCAATGGCAGTCCGCTTTACGGTGCGCCTGATTATGTATTCCGAAACAAGACGACCGGTACAATCATGATCGTCGAAATTAAAGTGAGTGATCGAGAGCTTTGGTCCGATGGATGGCCCAATTTACGAGCCCAACTTTGGGCATACGGTCACATCGACCGTTTCCTCAACAGCACGAGGGACATTGTGTTGGTCGGCGAAATATGGGGCAGGACTCAAATATCTCTGCGACAAACATTACGCTGGCACCTATCAGACGCTAAATTTTGCGAATCGAATGAGCAACTCTTCGACATTTACCAAAATTGGACGTGAAAATGTTTGAAGTGCGGATGTGTCAGACTTCATCTTTGCACCTAAGGACTTTCAGCCCGATCCGCGGGCGGCTCGCCACAGCTCATTGAGGCGCTGCGCAAAGCGCGTTCCCAGCGCCTCGTCTTCGTGCATGAAATAGACGTAGGTGCGAGTCAGGGATTGCTCCGAGATGCGCTCGGTCCAGGCGCGCAGATCGGCATCGTCGTAGTGGGTGCGCCGCAGGCGGATATAGCCGCAATCCGAAGTGGCAACGAACGGAGTATCGCCTTCGTCGGTGTCCGTGACGCAAAGCATCGCCGTGCGGGCGCGAAGCACTTCGTACACTTCGTCGTCGTGCCATGAAGCGTTGCGAAACTCAAACGCGACGCGCTTTTCGGACGACAGCACGGCGAGAAAATCCTGTAGCCGGGGAAGATCCTTCTTCACGTACGGCGGCAACTGGAACAGGAGCACGCCGAGTTTGTCCTTGAGCGCATCCGCGCGCCGCAGGAATTCGGTGACATCCGAGTCGGCCTCGCGCAGGCGCTTCTCGTGAGTGATGCGGCGCGGCGCTTTCAGAGTGAAAGCGAAATTTTCCGGCACCTCTTCCGCCCAGCGCGCGAGCATCGTCTCCGCCGGCATGCGGTAGAACGTGTTGTTGATCTCCACCGTCGCGAAACGCTCGGCGTAGTAACGCAGCATCGCGTTCGCGGGGAGCCTCTCCGGATAGAAATGGCCCAGCCACTCCTTGTAGGAATAGCCGCTCGTTCCCGCTAACATCTGCATCGTTCTTGCTCCCGGGGACGATCTGAATATGTCATTGCGACCGGAGGGAAGCAATCTCGTTTTTTTGGTGAACGACAAGATTGCTTCGTCACATTCGTTCCTCGCAAGGACATCAAGAGGGTCCCTGGTTCTGATTTTCGACGACTAGAATTCCGCATGGCGAAAGGCAAGCGCGCAACTTCACCTCGCACGGCCGAGCCTACGTCGCTCAGCGAATACTCCGCCAAACGGATTTTCGAAGCCACCCCCGAGCCGGCGCCCGCGGTACGCGCGGCGTCGAGCGGGCCGCTGCTCTTCGTCATCCAGCAGCACTCAGCGCGCCGGCTGCATTACGACTTCCGGCTCGAGTGCGACGGCGTCCTCAAGTCCTGGGCCGTCCCCAAAGACCCGTCGCTCGATCCGCGCGAAAGCGCAGGATATAGGCCAATGTGATTCGCGTTCGGCGACGACGTAGAATAAGAGGCAAGCTTGGGGATGCGCCGCTGCGGCGTCGCCGCTCAGCGAGGCGTTAGGT
>JBOIGA010000100.1:0-10501 GCA_050741875.1 Burkholderiales bacterium | reverse complement strand
GAGCACGGCGGCGATCAATGACATCGGAATCGCCACTGCGCAGATGAAGGCCGTGCGCGCATTGAAGAGGAAAAGAAACAGAATCGTCACCACGAGGATCGAGCCGATCAGAATGTCCCTTTGCAGGTTATTGACCGCGGTACCAATAAAGTTCTCCGGGCGGAACATTCCGGGATGCAGCGTGATTTCCTCGCTTTCGAGCAGCGGCGCGAGTTCGGCCAGCGCGACTTCGAGCGCGTCGGTGACCGCATGCACGTTGGCGCCGAGTTGCCCTTGAATCAGCAGAAACACTCCCGGCTCTGCGTTGATCGCGGCGGCGCTGATCGAGGGCGCAGGAGCTTCGGCGATTTTTCCGACGTCGCCGAGGGTCAAGCTGCGGCCGTCCCGGCGCGCGAGCAGCACGCTGCTCAAGTCGCGCAAATCCGCTGCCTGCCCCTCGGTGTCGAGGACGATGCGCTGATTGACGTTCTCGACGTAACCGGCGCCGCGCACTCCGCTCGCCTCGCGAGCGGCAGCTAGAACATCCTGCAGGGCGATCTGGTGCGCGAGCAGTTTTTCCGGGTCGACCTGAATCTGCCACTGGCGAACATCGCCGCCGAAGACATTGACATCGGCGACTCCGCGAACGCTCATGAGATGCGGCTTGATCGTCCAGTCAGTGAGGGTGCGAAGCTCCATCAGCGAGCGCGTTTTCGAAGTCAATCCAACTCCGAGGACCGTGCTCGCGGACGAAGTAAGTGGTGTCAAGGTCGGTGCCGCGACGCCGCGAGGAAGGGCGAGCCCGCGTAAGCGCTCGGCGACCGCCTGACGATTGAGATAGATGTCGGTGCCTTGCGTGAAGATCAAAGTGACGACCGAGAGGCCGGGAATGGATTGCGATCGAAGCGACTCGATCGCGGACACTCCGCCGACGGCGTTCTCGATCGGTTGCGTAACTTGTGTCTCGACCAGTTCGGCCGAAAGACCGGGCGCTTCGGTCTGAATGACGACTTGCGTCGGAGAAAACTCGGGAAAAACGTTGAGATCGGCGCGCGACATAACGTAAAGCCCGTAGAGCACGAGCACGACGGAGGCGGCGATCACCACTCCCGGGAAACGGATGGCGAAGCGGATGAGCGCGGGAATCATTACTACTGCAGGACTGGGGACTAAGGACTGAGGACTGAGTAAAACAAGTACTGAGGACTAACGTACCGAGGACCGAGTGAAAGGCTCTTTATTAGTCCTGAGTCCTGAGTCCTGAGTCCTGGTTTCTTAATCTTCATTCTCATTCCTGATCTGATACTTGAACTCCTCGGAAAGCAGAAGCTGCGCGCCGCTTACCACCACTTCCTCGCCGGGCGCAAAAGAGCCTGAATCGAACCAGCCGCCTTCGAGTTCTCTTCCCGTCGCGACTTCGCGCCGTTCGAATTTCTCCTGGCCGAGTCCGACATACGCCCACGCCTTGCCGGCGTGCCACACCACCGCCGAAACTGGAACGAGTACGCCGTCTTGCGCTTTTCCGTCATCTTTGATGTGACCCTCGACGCGAGTGCCGATGCGCAGATCGCGTCCCGGTACGCGATAGAAGAAAGTGCGGCCGGCAGCCGATGCGTCCACTTGCGGAGAAGGCGAAACAAACTGCGCTTGTCTACCGCCGCCCTGGGTTGCAACCGGAATGACCACAAGCTCGGCGGCGCTGGCGTTGACTTTCGAATCGAAAGGAAGGGTGAACTGCACGATGACTTCGTCGTGCCTGATCAATCCATCGAAAATTTTCGAGTTGGAGTCTTTCGCCCAGCGCGCGAGAACCTGTCCCCAACTCGCGACCATGTTGTCCGAAATATTCGCCGCGAGATTGTCCGCGGCGGCAAGCTTCGCCTTGTCCGCCTGCCACTGCGCTTGCGCCGATTGCACCGCGCGCGCGGACACGTTGCGGTCGTCCTGGAAAAGCGTATTGAGCCGCTTGTACTCGGCGGCGCTACTCGCAATCTGCGCGCGCACGACATCGGCTTCCGCTTTCGCTGTGCGGTAACGCGTGCGCAGCTCGATCAATCCGGTCAAGTCGGTGACGACTCCATAGACCGTGGCGGCGGAATTGAACCCGGCTTTTTGCAATGGCGCGGTCGTAATCCCACTCGCTTGCTGCGCCGGTTTCGGGATATCGAGAGTGGTCTTGCCTTTCTCGTTGGAAACGCGTGAAGTCGCCTCGATCTCTTCCTCGTCCTCGCGGTACTCGCCCAAGCCCCACTCATCGCGCGCGTAATAGACGAGCGCCCACGTGAGCGCGATGATGACTCCGCAAAGGATCCAGACGAGCGGCGTTCTCATGTCAACGCCGGGTCACCGCGGGAAGATCGAACGCGCCGGTAAAAACGGGGCGTTGCAAAGCGTCTTCGAGCGCGCCGCGAGCGTGCTGCAGACGAATCGCCGCCGCAGTTTTCGCTTGCTGCGCACTCGTCACGGCGAGACGCGCGTTGACGAGATCGAGCCGGTCGGCCTCGCCGGCGTCAAATCGGCTTTTGGTCGCTTCGTTCTGCACTTCGGCGAGCCGGGTCAGTTCCTCCGCTTTCAAAAGCTCGGCGCGGGCGGCTTCATAGCGGGTCGCCGCACTTTCGCTTTGCGCGATAACCTGCGACTGCAAGGCGAGAAACTCACGGGCTTTGATTTCTCGGCGCTCCTGCGCTTCCCGGATCGGACCTTCGTTCTTGTTCAAGAGCGGCAGGACAAGCGCAAGGCCAAGCGACCAAACGTTATCGTCCTGGTCGAAGGCGTAACCAGGCTTCAAGTTGAAATCGGGATACTGGCGAGCGATTTCGAGTTGAAGCGCGGCTTCAGCCGCGGCGTATTCGAGCAGTGAGCGCCGAATGTCGAGGCGATTGATGAGCGCTTCTCGCTTCGCCGCGGCGAAATCATCGATCGGCGGCGCCTCCCGAAAAGCATCAAGCTTGAGCTCAAGCGAGCGCGCCTCTCGCTGCGGCAGACCCAACGCCTCGGCGATCCCGGCGAGCGCTTCTTCGAGTTGGCCTTGCCGGCGTTCCAGACGCAAAGCTGCGTCGAGCGCGCGCTCGCGCGCGATCGCGGTCTCGTGCGATGCGATCATGCCGACGGCAACTCGCTTCTCCAGAAGTTTCAGCGTCTCGTTGCGATCAGCGGATTCGGCTCGCAGCAATCGCAAATCTTCCCGCGCGGCGAAGGCGTCGAGCAGACGCGAGCGCAGCCGATTGCGCACTTGCCACGCCGTGTTGCCGACGTTCAATTCCGCGGCCTGCGCGAGATACCCCGCCTGCTCGGCCGCGATTTCGCGTTTGCCTTGGGTCACGACGGGAATCTGCGCCTGAAAGTGCAGACTCCACGGAGAGCGCCACTCGGTCAGGCTGTGGTACTCGGGAAGAACTTCGAAACCGGGATTGAGCGGCTGCCTCGCGGTGAACTCTTGCGCGCGAGCGAGCGCGGCATTGGCGCGCGCGAGTTCGAGATCCGGGTGGTAGTAAAAAGCCAGCAGAGTCAGTTCGTGCAAACCCCAATTTGCGACGGGCCATTCGACGACACCGTGGCTTTGCAGGTATTCGCGAAGCGACGGGTCGGTGACCGAGCGCTCGTCGAACGCCGCCGCAGTTTGTTGCGCATCGATTGGCTTGGATGAATAGCTCTGAAAAGCGCACCCAGCCAGCGCCGCAAGCAATGGGACGACGAGGCTTTTTCGCATGCGCCGAATATTAGCTTCAGCGCCTGTTCAGGTAAACGCTGAACCGCTGAGCAGGCGGAGAGTCGTATCAGTGCAGTTTCACCTGCGGCTCGGTGCGCCTGGTGATCGCGCGCGCGAGCGTATCGAAAAAGACGCGGGTAAATCCGTGCAGCGCGTACTGATGCATTTTGTACAGCGAAAGATACATGAGCCGCGCCACGACGCCCTCGATGAAAACGCTGCTTCCGGCGAGGAAGCCCATGAGATTGCCGACGGCGGTGTAATCGGACAGCGAAACGAGCGAACCGAAATCGCGATAGCGGTAGGGTTTAAGCGGTTTGCCGTCGAGACGATTGCGAAGCTGCCTGGCGAGATGCGACGCCTGCTGGTGCGCGGCCTGCGCGCGCGGTGGCACGCATTCGTCGTGCCCCGGCCACGGGCAGCAGGCGCAGTCGCCGAATGCAAAAATGTTTGGGTCAACGGTGGTTTCGAGGGTCTGCTTGACGAGCAATTGATTGATCCGGTTGGTCTCGAGCCCCTCCAAGTCGCGCAGAAAATCCGGCGCCTTGATTCCCGCCGCCCACACCACCAGCTCCGCGGCGATTACTTTGTCGCTCGAAGTCTTCACACCGGATTCAGAAACCTCGACAACGCGCTCGTTCGTGTGGATTTTGACTCTAAGCTGGTCCAGGATTTTTTCGGTCGCGGAAGATAGCCGCTCGGGCAGTTGCGGTAATATTCGCGGCGCGCCTTCCACCAAAGTCAGCTTGACGTCGCGATCGGGATCAATACGCTCCAGCCCGTATGCCACGAGCGCGCGAGTAGTTTTGTGCAGTTCCGCGGCAAGCTCGACGCCGGTTGCCCCCGCGCCGACGATCACCACGTGCAGTTGTTCAGGCCGAAGCACCCCGGTTTGCGTTGCCGCGCGCACCACGCAGCGGACAAGCCGGCGGCGAAACTGCTCCGCCTGCGATTGGTTGTCGAGCATGTGCGCATGCTCCGCCACTCCGGGAGTAGCAAAATCGTGGCTCGTGCTGCCAACGGCGAGGATCAGCGTGTCGTAGCGAAAGGTGCGGCGCGGAATAAGCTCCTCTCCGTTCTCATCGAGGGTGGGCGCCGTTTGAATTTCGCGTCGGGCGCGATCCAGTGTATCCATTCTTCCCAAGCGAAACCGGAAATGGTGCCAGCGCGCCTGCGCGAGGTAGTCGAGATCGAAGTCTTCGAGGCCGCGGCTTCCTGCGGCGACCGAGTGCAAGAGCGGCTTCCACAAATGCGTGGGCGAGCCATCTATAAGCGTGATCTCCGCGCGCTTGCGTCTCCCGAGCTTGTCCCCGAGAACGGTGGCCAGCTCGAGTCCTCCCGCGCCACCACCGACAATGACGATATGATGCAGTTCTCCGGAATTCGTTGAATGGGTCACAGTCGAAGCGTCATGCGATTGTTGCTGACTCTCCTCTTTGCCGTTGCGGCTTACGTAAACGCTGGCGAATTTTCATTGCGCGAAGTCGCGCCGGGAATTTTTGTACACGAAGGCGCGCAACAGGAACTCTCGGCGGACAACGGTGGCGACATCGCCAATCTCGGTTTCATCATCGGTGAAAAATGCGTCGCCGTGATCGACACAGGCTCGACTCCCGCGCTCGGCGAAAAACTCAAGGATGCGGTGGGCAAAAAAACCAATCTTCCGATTTGCCATGTCATTAACACCCACGTCCATCCCGACCACGTATTTGGCAACTCGGCCTTCCAATCCGGCGTAACCAAGTTCGCCGCCCACGCCAAGCTCCCCGCCGCGCTCGCGGCCAAAGCCGGAACTTACGTCAATTTGATCGAACGCGAAACCGGCGAGACGATCGAAGCCGCCCAAATCGTCGCGCCCACTGTTTTCGTCAAAGATGAGATGAAGCTCGATCTGGGCGGGCGAATTGTACACTTGAAAGCGTGGCCGACCGCGCACACCGACCACGATCTGACGGTCTTCGATCAGAAGACCAGCACGCTTTTCTCCGGTGACCTTTTGTTCGTCGAGCGCATCCCGACTGTTGACGGCAGCATCAAGGGCTGGCTCGCCGCGCTTGAAAAACTCAAACGCATCCCGGCGAAAGTGGTGATCCCGGGCCATGGCCGAATAGAAGGTTCCTGGCAAGACGCTATCAAAAAGCAGCAACGCTACCTTGATGTTCTGGTCGAAGAAGTCCGCGGCGTAATTAAACGCGGTGAGACGATTCAAAAGACCATTGCCACAGCGGGTTTGAGCGAGCGCGACAACTGGTTGCTCTTCGACACCAACCATAAACGCAACGTCACCGCGGTTTACGCCGAACTCGAATGGGAATAGCATGGACGCAAGGAGATAAATATGTTTACTCGATTGGCATTTTTGTTCGTTGCGTTTTTCGCTGCGGCTCCCGTCTACTCCGCCGTCGAGGATGGCGATCGCTGGAGCGGGATCCGCAGCAACCTGTTCGGCGACCGGCCGATCGCTGAAGATTCAGCCAAAGTAGTCAAGCTCGAAACGCCGGTGCGTGCGGAAGACGCAGCGATCGTGCCGATCTCGATCAAGACGCTCGTTCCACAGACCCCCGAGAAATACATCAAGAAGCTCTATCTCGTGATCGATAAGAATCCCTCGCCGGTTGGAGCGGTATTTCATTTCACTCCCCAAAGCGGGCGCGCGGACATCGATACGCGAGTGCGCATCGAGGAATACTCAAACGTCCGCGCGATCGCCGAAATGAACGATGGCAAGCTCTTTATGGCCACCAACTTTGTCAAAGCCTCGGGCGGATGTTCGGCGCCGGCGGGAAAGGACGCCGAGGCGGCGCTTGCGCGCCTTGGAAAAATGAAATTCCGCGTGGATGACAAGATCGAGATTGGCCAGCCCAATTCGGCGCAGCTATTGATCAGTCATCCCAATTTCTCCGGGCTGGCAATGGATCAGGTAACCCGAAATTACACACCCGCTTACTTTGTCAGAAAAGTTGAAGTGAGCTATGCGGGCAAACCGATCATGACCGCCGAAATAGATTTCACCATTTCGGAGGACCCCAACTTCAGGTTCTATTTCGTGCCGAAGGAAAAAGGCGAACTGACCGCGAAAGTGATCGATACCAAGGACCTGGAGTTCAAGAGCTCGATCGAGGTCAACCCTGCGACCGCGACTGCGCGGGGATCCTGACGCTTACACGATTAAGCCGTCATTCCGGCGAAAGCCGGAATCGTCCAGTGAAGTATGGAAAAGGTTTCGCTGCGTCGACCTGCTCGCCAGCTTAAAAAACGGCACGCTTCAATCGAATCGGGAAACCCAGACTGGCCGTGACGCGGCGGGTGGCGCATTTTTGGCACGACGTTCTGGATTCCGGCTTCCGCCGGAATGACGACTACCGTCCCGCCTGCCCCTTCTCCACCATGTCGCGAGTCATGTAGGAAATTCCGCGCGACCACGACTGGTCGGTGTTGCCGCGGATGTCGACTGACTTTTTGAGCGTCACTTCGCCGGTCTTGACGTCCTTGACCTCGATATTCATGTTGAGGATCAGGTTGCTCACCTTCTGCACCCACGCCGTCAACACCCTGTCGGCGCCAAGCTTGCGCGCGATTTCCAGTTCGCAGCCGTTGCACTCATACAAATACGTCCCCAAGCGATATTCGGCGATCATTTCCTTCGCCGGGGCGTTATCAACGACGTCGTACAACTTTTTTTCTTCCAGCTCCCGGCGAAGCTAGTCGCCGACCATCTGCAAGCGTTTTTGCTGTGCTTCTTCTTTCGCGGTTTCGCCGGTATCGTCAATGAGGCCGAAATCGAGGACGGCGATCGTCTTCAGTTCTTTCGCGAGCGCAACCGGCGCGAACACAATCGCGAGCGCGGTGAAAAGAATCCCGAGTGCGTGCTTCATTTGGCCGCCGTCGGTTTATTGAGAAAACACGCCTTGCTGGCATCCGCCTGGAGCGCTTTGAACTTTTTCGCTTCGCCGCGGATTCCGTCAGGGTCGCGAAATTCAGCGCCGCGCTCGCCCATCATCGTCTGCCCGCGCGCCGAAGTGGATATCTCCACGTATTCGTCGTACGAAAGTTTGCTCGCGATATAATCAATCGCGCACGAGCACTTGTGGATATATTCGTATTTGCCCGGGTAGCTTTGCAGGCACTCGAGCACGTACTCGACTCGATCGGCGGTAGGATAATCGTTGGCGCCCTCGTCCGCGGCGGACGCAGGCAAGCTCAATAGCAGGATCGGCAGGAAACGCTTCATGTTTTTACTCCTTCTCAATGATTATTCTTAATGACAGTCGCCTTGCGCGATAGGTTCAGCATTTTAACGGTTAGGGAACCTCTGCATAAGTCCCACGCGGTCGCGACGGCGGCTTTGCGGGATGAGCTGCGCGAAGCGCGACGCAGCGAAGGGTCGTTCCCTTCGCCAGGAGCGCGACAAGACAGATCGCCCGCGTACCGTGTAGGACTTATGCAGAGGTTCCTTCGTGCCTGAGCACATCCTGTTTCTTACCGGCAAGCTCGCCGAGAAGAGTCTGCATAAAGTTCTATCAGCCCTGCAGCCGGCCGAATTCTCCTATGAAGTGCGGCAGATCGGCATTAATGTCGCCGGACTCATGACCGCCGACTTCATCGCGCGCCGTCTGCCTGACGCGGCGGGAGCGACGCGGATCTTGGTTCCGGGACGCTGCCGCGGCGATCTCGATTCGCTCTCGCAGCGCTACGGCGTGCCGGTCGTGCGCGGGCCGGAAGAGCTGAAAGACCTGCCGCAGTATTTCGGCCGCAAAGGCAAGCCCGCCGATCTTTCCCGCCACGACGTTCTAATCTTCGCCGAGATCGTCGACGCCCCAAAGATGGATATCGCGGCGATCGCCGCCCGCGCCGAAAAATATCGAGACGACGGCGCCGATGTGATCGATCTGGGTTGCCTTCCCGACACTCCGTTTCCGCATCTCGAAGACGCCGTCGCCGAGCTCAAGCAAAAAGGATTCGCGGTCAGCGTTGACTCGGTCGTCCCCGAGGATCTGTTGCGCGGCGGCCGCGCAGGCGCGGAATATCTCTTGAGTCTGAAACAAGACACGCTATGGGTCGCCGACGAAGTTACCGCGACACCGGTGCTCATTCCGAACGAACCGGGTGATCTCGATTCGCTGTCTCAAGCGATCGATGCCATGGAAAAGCGCGGACGAAGGTATTACGCCGATCCGGTGCTCGATCCGATCCATTTCGGCTTTACCGCGTCGCTCGTCCGCTATTTCGAAGTGCGGCGCCGATACCCTGAGGCGCCGATGATGATGGGCGTGGGCAATCTCACTGAATTGACGGATGCCGACACGGCGGGCATTAACGCCGTCTTGATGGGAATCGTCTCCGAACTGCGAATCTCAGCGATCCTTACGACGGAAGTCAGCCCGCACGCGAGATGCGCCGTGCGTGAAGCCGACGCCGCGCGGCGATTGATGTTCGCCGCGCGCGAAGAATCTACCCTGCCCAAGGGAATAAGCGACGCGCTGACGATGCTGCACGAGAAAAAGCCATTCCCAGACAGCGCCGAGGAAATCGCCGAGCTTGCCGCCGCGATCAAAGACCCGAGCTTCCGCGTTCAGGTAAGCGAAGCCGGAATTCACATTTACAATCGCGATGCCGCCCATATCGCGGCCGATCCTTTCGAGCTTTTTCCGCAGCTAGGTTTGGGAAATGACGCGCCGCACGCTTTTTACCTCGGCGCCGAACTCGCGCGCGCACAGATCGCATGGCAGCTCGGCAAACGCTACAACCAGGACGAGGAGCTGTCTTGGGGTGCCGCGGTCGAAAGGAAAGCTGAAGACTTGCGAGCCTTGAAAGATGCCGGCGCGACACTCGCGCACAAGCTAAGAACAAAGCCATGATTTTCGAAACCATAGTCACCACGGTGGCGCAGGATGCCCACGTACACATCACCCCGATGGGAATTCGCGAGCAGGACAGCCTCATCGTTCTCGCTCCTTTCCGACCGTCGACAACACTGGAGAACCTGCTGGCGAGCCACTGCGCCGTGGTGAACCACAGCGATGACGTTCGCATTTTCGCCGGATGCCTTACCGGAAGACGCAACTGGCCGGTCGTGCCCGCCGAGAAGATTGCGTGCGTCCGCTTGCAATCTTCGCTCGCGCACACTGAACTCGAAGTCGAACGCATTGAAGACGACGAAGTGCGTCCGCGGTTGTTTTGCCGGCGCATCCATGAGCAGATACACGCGCCGTTCCGGGGCTTCAACCGGGCACAGGCGGCTGTTCTCGAATGCGCGATCCTCGTCTCTCGTCTACACATGTTGCCCCGGGAAAAGATTGAGGCCGAACTGAAGTACTTGACGATCGCGATCGACAAGACCGCGGGACCGAACGAGCGCGAAGCCTGGGCTTGGCTGAAGGAAGCGATTGAGACCAAGAGGACTCAGGATTGAGTAAAGTCGAATTCAGAGACGAATGACAAAGTTTCTCGCTAGCGTCACCTCGGTTGAAGAAGCACGAATCGCTTTTGAGTGCGGCGCCGACCTCATCGACTGCAAGGATCCTTCTTCCGGCGCGCTCGGAGCGTTACGCGATGAAACCGTCGCCGCAATCGTCAAATACGTCGCCGGTCGCCGCCCTGTTTCCGCAACCATCGGCGATCTGCCGATGGAGCCGAGTTTAATTTGCGCGGCGGTGAAAGCAAAAGTCAAAACCGGCGTGGATTACGTGAAGATCGGAATGTTCTATTCGTCACACCGGCGAAGCCTGTCCCGGCATGCTTTAAGCCGGGAGCCGGTGTCCAGCGGCCCGATTTCTCTGGATTCCGGTGTTCACCGGAATGACGGCCTTACCA
>JBOIGA010000099.1:0-10525 GCA_050741875.1 Burkholderiales bacterium | reverse complement strand
TCCCACCCAGCGAAAACCGGGCCCCACCATTGACCCAGCGCCGAAATCGCCGCGCTCAATACCAACGACACCAGTAATACGAAGCCTATTCCGAGCACCATGCCGAACGACAAAAGCCGGGTTCGCACCAACGCCAGGAGGCCGCTCTGGTCCTTGCGGACCGGGGCCCGCCAGATTCTATCCAGGTCGTTTTGCAGTTCCGCGAACACGGTGGTGGCGCCGATTATGAGAGTCGCCACGCCCACCGTAGCCGCAACTGCGCCGTGGCCCGGCTGGCTCGCGCTTGCCAGCAGTCCCTGTACCGCGATCGCGCCCTCGTCGCCGATGAGCTCTTGCAACTGGGCGAATATTTCTCCTCGGGCGGCATCGGCGCCAAAGACGAATCCGGCAACCGCGATCACGATCAGCAACAGCGGCGCAATGGAAAACAGCGTGTAGTAGGCGAGCGCCGCTCCCATGCTGGGAGCATAGTCAGCGATCCACGCGGATGTTGCGTCTTTGAGCAGATTCCACAGCCGCTTGAGATCCATGGCCGCTTCTTCAGACGTCTTCCGGTTTTACCTCGGGGGTGCCGGTAGCGCGGGACACGGTCTTGCGCGCGGCTTTCGCCTCCCTCGCGGCGTGCATGGTGCCGATCATCGGCACTGCGATTTGCGCTGCTTTTAGCACCAACGGCAAGATGCCGCTTTCTTTCGAAACCCGCTTGCCCCTACCGGACCGGCCAAACCCAAGATACGCAATCGCGATGGCGCCCAATAACACGCCGCCGATAAGCTTGGGCGAGCTTGCCTGGCGGCGCAGCCGGGTGTCCAACACCTCATACTGCGCGCGCGTGATCGCCCTCCTCGCGGCCACTACTCGTTCAGCAAGTTTGACGAGATCATTTTCCATGGGTGTCCTCCGGTTCTGCGTCTTGACCCGCTAGTTGTCTGCGGGTCGCCTTAAAAAGCAAATCCTGGCTTTTACGGATTAGAAGCAGAATAAGGCCGCCGCTTCCGGCAAAGCTTAACAGTGCGGCAATGATCAACGCGGTTGCCCAGCCGATGATATCATTTTGCACAAGCGCTACGACGACGCAGGCGACGAGCGCCAGCCAGCCGGTGATCACCAGCACTACGGCGCCCAATCCAAACGCCACCATGAAAATCAGGCTGCTCGCAGCTTGTTTGCCCTCCAACACCATGAGATGCAGGAAGCTGTCGACGAGGGCGCGTATTGACTGGAGGAAGGACGAAAAGCTCACCGTCCCGCCGGCCGAAGCGGGGGATTGGGATGAAAGCGTGTCCTCGAGTGGTCTGGTCATAATGCCGCCGACATTAGCAGTTGCCATTATGAGCGCGACTTGGCGCCCGGTGTTCGCGCTGCAAGCAACATACCAGTCATTTTTCCTTGCTACGAAAGGAAGTAGCAAGGCCGCGGCTTTGTAACTATGACAACGGGAATGTAAAAAAGCTGCGATGACGTCTCCGCCAAGCGGGTCGGCGGCAGAGCGAGAGCATTTGCTGTGCCGTCGAATCATAGTAAATTGCGCGGGCCAATGAATATCCTCGGTTTATCCGGAGTCGTTTATCACGACGCGTCAGCCGCTCTGTTGATTGACGGCAAGCTCGTTGCCGCCGCGGAGGAGGAGCGTTGCTTGCGCGTGCGCGGCTTCGCTATCCTTGCCGTCGCCCCGTTGACCGGTACATCGCTTCTTCCTCCCGTTTGGAAATGGGCCAATGGCGAGTTTCCGTGCTTTCATCTCATCCACGGCGGCGAGCCTGGACTCTATGAATTCTTCGCGCAGCAACCGAAAGACATTGTCGTCGCTCGCTTTCGCTCGAGGCCGATCTGATTCCGAGTTTCACACCGATCGGTGCTCGTCTCGCGCGAATACGCGGTTCCCTATCATCTCGGCTACTACGATGAATTCTCGCAACGCGTGAAAGATTCGATTCGCGCCCACTACACGCCCGCGCTCGAAGAACTTCGCGACTTTATCCGCCGCTATTCGGTTAAGAGGAACGCATGGATTCATCTGTACCAGCCCGAGGCCGATGCGGCGATCAAAGCGCTCGAGCGCCGCGAGCGTCCGGCGATCGGCCGTCTGCTCGAATCTTGTCAAGCGCTTGAAACGAACAACACGATCGTGCTCGCCGCGGACTGCATTTCGGGTTGGAGATCGTGAAGCTCGCGTTCTGCATTTTCAAGTATTTTCCTTTCGGCGGCGTGCAGCGCGACTTCATGCGCATCGCCAAAGCCTGCGTCGCGCGCGGACACGAGGTGCGCGCCTTCGTCATGGAATGGGAGGCGCCCCCTGAGACCAGCTTCCCCGTGCACGTTCTTTCTTCGAGCGCTCGATTCAATCACAGACGATATCGGGAGTTCGCCAGCCAAGTTGCGGCGCGGCTCAAAGGCAACGATCTCGTAATCGGCTTCAGCAAGATGCCGCATCTCGACGTGTATTTCGCTGCCGACCCGTGCTATTTGCACAAGGCGTACACCGAACGTAGCGCGCTCTACCGTATGACACCGCGGCATCGGCTGTTCGCGAGCTTCGAGCGCGCGGTATTCGCTTCCGAAGCCAAGGTTGAAATTCTGTCGCTTTCCGAAGCTGAGAACGCGCGTTACCGACGCTGGTATCAGACTCCGAACGAGCGCTTTCACTTCGTTCCACCTTACGTCTCACCCGATCGCGCGGCGCCGCCGAGCAAACAAGAGATTCGCCGAGAGTTACGACGTGAGCTTGACATCCCCGAAGAAGACAAAGTGGCGCTGCTGATCGGTTCCGGATTCAGAGTAAAAGGCGTGGACCGCGCGCTACGTGCGCTCGCGTCGCTGCCGGCGAATTTGCTAAGCCGCACGCATCTCATCGTCATCGGTCGCGATCGCGTTTCGCCTTTTCAACGACTCGCTCAAAGGCTCGGGGTTGAGGACCGCGTCCGCTTTTTTTTGGGCCGCGACGATGTTCCGCGCTTTCTTTTCAGCGCTGATCTTCTCGTTCATCCCGCATATCGCGAAACCGCGGGAATCGTCCTGATCGAAGCGCTCGCCGCGGGTTTGCCGGTGCTGACGACCGACACCTGCGGCTATGCTCATCACGTGACGGAGGCGCACGGCGGGCGCGTCCTCGCCAGTCCGTTTAAGCAGGACGCATTCAATGCCCTGCTTCGCGAAATGCTCGCGGACAACGAGGCGTGGGGAACGAACGGCGCACGCTATGCCGAGCGCACATTTTTCGCCGGTCGAGGCCAACCCGAAGTGGAATTGCTCGAGGCGATTGGGCGTGGCCGTTGCCCGCCAAGTTGAACCCAGTTCGAAGAGTGGCCAGAATATTGCCCGGACTCGGCATCGCCGTCATGAATGAGTATTCAGAATCCACCGTCATAGGCGGCGCTGGGAAATCGACATGAATGAACGTCTGCTGTATCTCGTTCCGGCGCGGCTTGGCGATGCGGTAATGCTGACGCCTGCACTGGCGCGTCTGAAGCAGCTGCGCCCAGACTTTGATCTCGATGTCCTTGCGGCAACCGCAATGAGCGCCGGCGTCTATCGCAATAATCCCAGCTGCCATCGCATCTACATATTTTCCGAAGTGACTTTCAATGCGGAATTCGTAAGCAGCTACGATTTTCTCGTGGCGCCGCATCGTGACGTCAAGATACTGGAGATGTCGGAACGCTGCAGAAAGCCCATCCTATTGACCGAACTCGGGGATCCCAACCAGGTTCAGGCACGGCAGACGCTCAACTTCATCAATCGGCTTTTCGCTCATGGGACTACACCGCCTGAGCCTGCAGGTTATCAGCTGTTTCCCGGCGATGCCGAGTTCGAATACGCGAGCAGTCTGCTCGGAAACGGCACGCATTACATTGGCATGCATCTGGGCTGCCACGGCCTCAACCGACGGCGCGCCCTGCCGTGGCGCAAGAAAACTCAGCACGAGAAGGTGTGGCCGCTCAAGAGCATTGTTTCATTCGCCAGCCGGTTCAAACAGGAGCATGCGCAATACCAGTTTATGCTGACCGGCGGCGATAACGAACAGCACCTGGCACACGAATTCATGAAGCGCGTTCCCGATACCATCAACCTCGTCGGCAAAACCGATGTGCTGCAGCTTGCGGCGTTGATGCGAGGGCTTTCCGCCTATGTGTGCGGGGATACCGGCACCATGCATGTGGCCTGCGCGATGAACGTGCCGCTCGTGGCCTTGTTCGGTCAGACGAATGTGCTGCGTACCGGGCCTTATCCCGAGGCGAGTTTTCGCAGAGTCATCAAGTGCGACGACCTTGCGCATCTTAGCCCGGAGGTGGTGCTGGGCGTTGTTAACGATCTGCTGCGACCAGGCGGGTGCGAAGCTGCCGCGGCCCGAAAAATGAGAATGTCTTTTCCGACTTGAACCCAACGAAGTCCTTGATCAGACCGATAGCTGCAGCTATGCCCAT
This sequence comes from Burkholderiales bacterium, assembly GCA_050741875.1. Classification (GTDB taxonomy): domain Bacteria; phylum Pseudomonadota; class Gammaproteobacteria; order Burkholderiales; family JBOIGA01; genus JBOIGA01. Next base: position 6,101 of record JBOIGA010000099.1, on the reverse strand, counting down.
CACGTGGCGGAGGCGCATGGCGGACGCGTCTCGACAGTCCGCTCAAGCGGGATCGTTCAATGCTCTGTTTCGCGAAATGCTCGTCGCCAACGACGCATGGGGAACGAACGGCGTACGTTGTGCGCAACGCATGTTTTTCGCCGGGCCAGGGAAACCGGAAGTCGTATTGCTGGAGACGATCGCGCGCTACCGAATGGCAAATTCTAGTTTGCGGCGGGGATCGTGAAGCCGGCAGCGTGCTTGTTTCGGACGCGCGACAACCGGTTCCTGCAGCGTTCTCGATGAGAGCGTACATCATTAACCTCCCTGAGGCGATCGAGCGCTGGCGCTGGATGCAGAGTCAGCTCGAAACTTTGCCGCTGTCCATGGACCAATTTGCGGCTATTCGGGGCACAGCGCTAAGGCCAGAGGAAGCGGCCTACGATGAGGCAAGCGCCATTGCTCGCTATCGCCGCCCGTTCTCAGCGGCTGAAGTCGGATGCTCTCTAAGTCATATCAAGGTCTACGATCGAATCGCCGCCGGAGATGAAGCATGTGCGCTCGTATTCGAAGATGACGCGGCGATTTCCCCGATCTTGGCCGTGCTTTTGCCCGGCATTGACCACTGGCTGCGATCAGACCAGCCGCGGGTAGTGCTGCTCACAAGGCTGCGGCGCTTCGCGATGCGTGGCGCAGTCCCTTTGACATCGGGCTATCGACTGGTGAAAGTATGGAACGCGTGGTACGCCCACGGCTACGCGCTCAATCGTGCAGCGGCGGACCGGCTGCGAAAAAAACTGCTTCCGGTGAGTTATCTCCCCGACGACTGGAGACGCTTCGCGTCCGAACTCGCTATTGATGTACGGGGCGTCGATCCTTATTGCGTCGGTCACAGCGCATTTGCGAAAGACTCGGCGATCGGGGAAAAGCGCGAAGAGCTGCGCGAAGGCGTGCAGCGCTCACCCGCAGCACGCTTAGGGAGGATCCTGTATCGCATATTTATCGAGCGGATGATTGCAACACCAATCCTGGGCTTGAGAAAGCACGAAAAGACTTGGTGAATAAGCCGGTCGCGGTCACTTTGGGCATGGCTCGTTGCGATGTTACTTGCGGCTTGCACCGCGATTCCTTTTAAACTCCCTCCTGTGAACATCCTCGGCTTGTCCGGCGTCGTTTATCACGACGCTTCCGCGGCGCTGCTCGTCGACGGCAAGCTCGTTGCGGCGGCCGAGGAAGAGCGCTTCATCCGGGCGAAGCACGCCAAAGGTCGCTTTGCTTATCATGCCGCCCAGTTTTGCCTGCAATCGGCCGGCCTTCGGCCGAACGACATTGATGTTGCAGCGATTCCCTATGCGCCGATCGGGCTGACCAGCCGCGCGCGCTGGCATTTCGCCCGCCGGTACTGGTACGCGCCAGAACGGGCGCTCGACGCATTGTTCAACGGCAATCGCCGGTATCGGCGTAACGTGCGCAAGATTTTTGCGTTGTTGCGCGATCTCGAAATCGACCCTGGGCGAATCCGCTTTATCCCGGTCGAGCATCACCTATCGCACGCGAGCAGCGCGTACCACCTGAGCGGATTCGCGGACAAAACCGCCATCATTGGGCTCGACGGCAAGGGTGAATACGCGACAAGCTTTTTCGGTTATGGCGAGAACGGGGGGATTCACAAACTGAAAGAGTTCTACGACCCCGATTCGCTCGGCGGAATGTACGGCGCAATGACCGAATATCTCGGCTTCGAAATGCTGGACGGCGAATTCAAGGTGATGGGAATGGCGCCGTATGGCAACCCGCACAAGCACGATCTCACTCGCCTCATTCGGCACAACGGAAAGGATTTCACGGTCAATAATCGGCTGGTCAACGTGGTCGGCCTGCGGCGCTACAAGGAAAACGGCAAAGGCTATTACTTCTCACCCGGACTCGTGCGCTGGCTCGGTCCGAAGCGCGAAGGCGACGAGATTGACGATCCACACATCGACTACGCCGCGAGCGTGCAGCAGCTGCTGGAAGATGTGGCGCTCGGACTGATTCAGCAATACGTGGGAGCGATCATTCGCGAAACCGGCAAAGTCTGTTTCGCCGGAGGGGTCGCGCTCAACGTCAAGTTGAATCAGCGCATCATGAATCTTCCTGGAGTGAGAGAACTCTTCGTGCAGCCGGCGGCGGACGATTCCGGCACCGCGATCGGCGCGGCGACTTACGCAGCGGTACAACTCGGCGAAAAAATCGAGCCGATGCAGCATGTCTATCTCGGCCCCGCTTTTACGACCGACGAATGCATCGCCGCGTGCAAAGGTCACACGGGACAGCCCAGGTTTGAAATCGTTGCCGATGCGCCGGCAAAAGCCGCCAAGATTCTGGCGGATGGAAATCCACTCGCATGGTTCCAGGGAAGGATGGAATTCGGTCCGCGCGCGCTCGGCAACCGCAGCATCCTCGGCGACCCGAGCCAGCGCGGAATCGCGGATCGAATCAACGCGCAGATCAAATACCGCGAGCGCTGGCGGCCTTTTTGTCCGAGCATTCTCGACCGCGCCGCACCGGACATCTTGCAGACAACGCATCCCTCGCCCTACATGACTTTCACGTTCGACGTCGCCGAGCACTGGAAAGCGCGAATTCCCGAAGTCGTGCATAAGGACGGCACGGCGCGCGCCCAGGTCGTCTCGCGCGACACGAATCCGCGCTTTTATCGTTTGATCGAAGAACTGGAAAAGCGGCGCGGCATTCCCGTCGTGCTCAACACCTCAATGAACCGCCGCGGCGAGCCGATGGCATGCAGCCCGACCGACGCGCTCAACATCTTCTTTGGCTCGGATTTGCAGTACCTCATCATGGAAGATGTGCTAATCAAAAAGCAGGACTGAGGTGCTAAGACTGAGGGCTGAGTGACGGCCACACCTCAGGCTATGCAACTCAGTCCTGAGTCCTCAGTCCTGAGTCCTGTAATTTGAACACCAGCACCCTGTCGTTCCTCTTATTGGCGAATCGGGCTGCCGGCTCGGTCCCGATCGCGGCAACCAATTCCGCTTCCCGCTGTGGATTTTTTCGGCCCACCTCCACCGCGATGTAGTCGTACTTTTCCCATTTGCCGTCCGCCAGGACGTTAGTCGAGTTATTCCAGTCGTGCCGCTTTTCCGCGTAATAAGAGATGCGCGAGTCTTCGGCATAGATGAGCGCGTCCTTCGCGGTATTTTGCTTAAGCCATACGCCTGCCTCTTTGAGGTAATCCTTGGAAGGACTCAAGGACACGAACCCATCAACGGCTGTGTAAGCGATAAGCACGCAGACCACCGGAAAGATCCAGCGGTTTTTTCTCTGCTCGAAGTCGCGGTACAACGTTGCCACGCTGAACGGCACGGCAAGCATAACGACAAGCGCCAGCGCGACGGTAAAACGGCCAGTCAAAAAAAAGCTGGTGATGAAGTGTGTGGCGAGAATCAGCACATTCAACGCCACGACATACAAGAGAACCGCGAGCACGCCGCGGTTTGTTTCGATCTTGCGCACGCCGTGCAGCGCGAGCGCGGTATAAAGGAGGCTAATTCCATGCACGATACTGGTGAAGAGAACGCCAGCGAGCCCCCATAGGAGCGCGGTCAGCGCCCAGTGATCGGAGTAAGGCGTCAGCACGGCGCTTCCCAGCGCTTCCGCTTTGCCGCCAATCCGCTCGCCTATCCCGCTCAAGCGATCGGCATAAACGAGCGGATCGAGCAACCGGCCAGGCTCTCGCCAATCCACCAGCCAATAAAGAGCAAACGCGATGGCCAAAAGTGCTAAATGCGGCACGTAAGCGCGGGCTACGAGTTTGAACCGGTCGCTCGCGGGCAAATCGCGGTGGAACAGATATGCGAGCGGAAGAAGCAAAAGAAACACCATGCCCTCGATGCGAAAAAGGGTCGCAGTGAGCATCGCGGCGGCCCATCCGAGGCCTGCCCTGGCGTGCTTGAAATTCCGAAGGAAAAGCAGAATCGCGGCAAGGTAAAACGCCCAAAATCCCGCATCGCGAACAACGAACGAGCGGTACTCGTTGAGTTTGGCATAAGCGAGGAGCACGATCGCCGCGGCAACGAGGACTTCGTATCCGCCGCCGAGCTGCCGGACGAGCGCGATGAAGGCGAAGACGATCAGCGCAAAAAAAAGCGCGTCAAGAATATGGGCCGAATTTTCCAAGCCGATTCCGCTAGCGCCGGCGAAGAGAAAAATCAGCCACGAGTAAAAAGGCCAGCGGTAGATGGCGAAAGCGTCCGAAACTCCCGACTCGCCGAATGCGCGGGCCGCCTCAAGGTACAGCACACCATCGCTGTTGATGATTATGTCCTGCCAGACGCTCAAAGCCGATAGCGCCAAACTTGCGGCGAGCGCGAGCAAAATCAGACGGCGCTCGCGGCGAGCGAAGCGCAGCTCGCTCATTGCCGCCGAAGCTCGAGCGCTTTTGCTTCCACTGCCCGCCAGAATCCCGCTTCGCGCGGAAGAATCTTTCTCAGCGGCGCAGCCCTGTAGGCTTTGATGAAGCGCAAGTGGTCGCGCCGCGTGAGTCCAATGTCGAGACTCGAAAAATAGAGTCCGCCGATATCCTTCACGATCCAACGGCGTGGCGTCTTGCGGCGCAGTTGCGCACGGTGGAGATCGATCAGATACAACTTGCCCGAATCCGTTTTGTCGAGCCGGAAATGGCACAGATAAAAGTCACGGTGATTGACCCCGTTTTCGTGCAGGCGCCGGGCGATTTCGGCAACGCGGAGAATCAGCGCTCGCTTGAGCTTGACTTCGGGCGGCGCACGCTTCCAGTCACGTGTGACATCTTCCAACGTTTCGGTCGCTTCCAGTTCCTCGGTGACGATGAAGGATTTGCGCCGCGCCGGATTCGAGCCTTGCGAGCCAAAGCCCGCGATCGTCATCGTGTCCACGCCAAGCGTTTCGAGACGCTCGATCGCACGGTATTCGTTTTCCGCACCGAGGACGGGAAGCCGCAGATACACGAGATTCTTGAAGATCTCTCGCCACCCCGTACCAAAATGCTGTTTGATGAAGTAGCTCTTGCCGCCGCGCGCAAAGCGCAGCGTCCTGCGGCTTTCCAGAGTGCGAAAGACTTCTCCATCGAGCGCCATGAGATCATCGAAGCCGTCGCGGCCGCCAAGCCTTCGGCGGAACTCGGATTGAAGCACGATCACGCAGGAACCTTAGAGCGAAGACTTGACCGCGGCGATTCTGGTTACCGTCCACTCCTGCGCGATCCATCGCATAAGTTCGGCTTTAAGAACGTCATCGTCCTCGCGCCGATTCGAAGAAGTCCATTTGAGCAAAGCGTCGAGCCAGTCGCGCTCGACGGCTCTTGCTTTGGCGATGCGCAGTTTGGGATGCGGAGTCGGCAAGGATGTCTCGTCGTCCGCCAGCACTTCCTCATAGAACTTCTCCCCTGGGCGCAGGCCGGTGTAGACGATTTCGATGTCGTCCTCAGTCAGACCGGAGAGTCGAATCATGTCGCGCGCAAGCTCGACGATCTTTACAGGCTCGCCCATCTCGAGCGCGAAGATCTGCCCGCCGCGTCCCATGAGACCGGCCTGTATGACGAGCTGCGCCGCCTCGGGAATGGACATGAAATAGCGCGTGATGTCGGGGTGGGTGACGGTGATTGGACCGCCTTTGGCGATTTGTTCGCGGAATTTTGGAATGACGCTGCCGGCGCTGCCGAGGACGTTGCCGAACCGCACCATGACGAAACGCGTCTTGCCATCCTGTAGAGCCTGACACACCATCTCAGCCATTCTCTTTGTCGCGCCCATCACGTTCGCCGGGTTGACGGCTTTGTCGGTGGAGATCAACACAAACTTCTCGACGCCGTGCATTTGCGCGCATTCGGCGAGATGAAGGGTGCCGATCACGTTGTTCTCGACCGCTTGCCAGGCGTTCTCGCGCTCCATGAGCGGAACGTGTTTGTACGCGGCAGCGTGAAAAATGACCGACGGCTTATAGCGGGCAAAGATTTCGGCCGCGCGTTCGCGGCTTTTGACATCGCCGATGGCGGCCACGATCTGAATGCCGGGAAAGTTATCCTCGAACTCCTGTTGAATCTGATACAGCGCAAATTCGTTCAATTCAAAAAGCACGAGGAG
>JBOIGA010000098.1:0-10654 GCA_050741875.1 Burkholderiales bacterium | reverse complement strand
CAACGAAAGCATCGACCGGCTCGCCGATTCGAAGCAGGAAAAAAGCCTCGCGGTCGGCCTGCGTAATGCGCCCGCCAGCGATGAAATCAGTTCGATATCCGGCGTGTTGAAAGTGACTCGCGACGGCGAATTCATTCAACTGCATTATTTCGATCTGGATCCGACCGGGGAACTGGTGCGGCGCGCGGCGCAGCGAAACTGGGGGCTTTATCACCTCGCCCAAGCTTCGGCCAACCTCGAAGAAGTGTTCGCGCAGCTAACTCGTGAATCGGCTGACGTCCTCTTCGATCCTCGATCCGCGATTCCCGATTCGCGAACAGGATGATTTTCACTATTGCCGCGAAGGAATTGAGAGCGCTCCTGTATTCGCCTTCTGGATGGGTGATCCTCGCCTTGCTCCAGCTACTATTGGCGTGGTTGTTCTTGACCGGCCTTAACCGGTTCCTGGCGCTGCAGCCGCAGTTGGCCACACTCGAGGCCGCGCCGGGAGTGACCGAGCTTGTCGTCGCACCGGTTTTTTCCGCCGCCGCGATTATTCTGCTGATGCTCACTCCGCTGCTCACCATGCGGCTCATCGCCGAAGAACGGCGCAATCAAACGCTGCCGTTTCTGCTCTCGGCGCCGGTCGGAATCAGCACGATCGTGCTGGGCAAATTCCTCGGCATAGTCGCCTTCATGCTGATCGTCCCGCTGTTACTTGTCTTCATGGCACTAGCGTTGACCTGGGGAGGAACGCTCGATTGGGGGTTGCTCGCGGCGAACGCGCTCGGCCTCGTTTTGCTGGCGGCAAGCTTCGCCGCGCTCGGCTTGTTCGTCTCAGCGCTGGTCGTGCGCCCCGCACTTGCCGCCGCGGCAACGCTGGCGGCGTTGCTGGCGCTTTGGCTGATCAATCTCGGCGCGCGCGATCCGGACAGTCCCCTGCATCTGGTCTCGCTCTTTCAGCATTACGACAGCTTCGCCAAAGGCGTCATCGACAGCCTCGATGTCGCCTACTACTTCGTCTTCATCCTTCTGTTCGTGGCCCTGGCGATATTGCGCCTCGAACGCGATCGTCTCGGTTGATGCGGATCACGCGGAAGTTGCGCGCACAGCTCGCGCTCCAGCACGGAATGGTCGCGCTCTTCGCCGTGGTCATCGCGGTTCTGCTGGTGCTTCTGGCCAAGGAATACCGCGCACAAGCCGATTTGACTCAGAGCTTGAAGAACTCGCTCTCGCAGGGAAGTTACGAACTTCTGCGTGAACTCAAGGGGCCGATCGCCATCACCGTTTTCGCCACCCCCGAAGACACCCAGGCGGGCGACATTCGCAAGATGATCGCCGATTTTTTCGCCCCATACCGGCAAGCCAAAGACGATTTGACGCTCTCGTTCGTCGATCCGAAAGCAGAGCCCAAACGCGCGCGCGACGCCGGAATCAGCGTGAACGGCGAAATGCTGGTCGAATATCAGGGCAAATCGGAACGGCTCACGAGCTTGAGCGAGCAATCGGTCGCCAACCTCCTCGCCCGGTTGGCGCGGCGCGACGAACGAATGGTGATGTATCTGACCGGGCATGGCGAGGCCAGTCTCGAAGGCGCGGCCAACCACGATCTCGGAGAATTCGGCAAGGAACTCGCCGCCAAAGGCTTCAAGATCGGCGGCCTCAACCTCGCGATCGCGCCCGAAGTTCCCGCTAACATCGCGCTCCTCGTCATCACTCATCCGCAGGCGCCGCTCCTCGATGGCGAAGTCGCGAAGCTTACGCGCTATGTCGACGGCGGCGGCAGTCTGCTTTGGCTCATTGAGACCGAAGCCTTGCGTGGTTTGGAGGCGGTCGCCGATAACCTGAAGATCAAATTGTCGCCGGGAACAGTAATAGATCCCGCCGCGACTCAGCTCAATCTACCGCCGACCTGGGCGCTCGCGGGCAATTATTCCGAGCATCCGGTCTTTCGCAATTTCAATCTGATCACGGTTTTTCCGCTGGCGCGCAAGATCGGCGTCGAGCAACAGAAAGCCCAGACTTGGCAAACGCTGATCGAGGTCGCCCAGAACGGCTGGATCGAGAGCGGCGGAATCGAAAATGAAGTCTCTTTCGACGTTAAGCAAGACACGCGCGGTCCGGTGCCGATCGCGGTCTCGCTCGCGCGCCAGCAAGGCGGAAAGAATCAGCGCATCGTCGTCGTCGGCAGCCAGGCTTTTCTCGCCAACGCCTACGTTGGCAACGCCGGCAATCGCGATCTCGGATTCAATCTCATCAACTGGCTGGTCGGCGATGAAGGCTTGATCACGATCCAGCCAAAGAATCGGCTTGACTCAAAGCTTGAGTTGAATCAGAGCGCGCTGTTTGCGATCACCATCCTCTTTCTGCTGGCGCTGCCGCTCGGGTTTTTTGCGTCGGCGGGCTGGATCTGGTGGAAACGCCGCAAAGCGTGAAACTCATTTTCGCGCTCGCGCTGGTCGCTGCAGGTCTCGTCGCGATGCTCTATTTCAAACCGGGCAAAGAAGCGCCATCGCAGCACGCAATTTCTTCGCTGACGGCCGACTCGGTGACGAAAATCGAAATCACGCAGCCGGAAAATAAACTTGTCGTGCTTGAGCGGCGCGACGGCAAGTGGCACACGACCTCGCCGATCGAAGCACGCGCCGATGTTGCACAAGTGGAAAACGTGCTGGCTTTGACGAGCGCCACGAGCGCGGTGCGCTATCCGCCAACCGATCTCGCCCGTTTCGATCTCGACCGGCCGCTGATCCAGATCAGGCTCAACGATCAAGAGTTCTCTTTCGGCGCCGTCAATCCTTTGAGCGGCGAGCAGTATGTTGCCAGCGGCAGTCACGTCTATCTCGTTTCGCCGCGCTTCGCCAGTGCCGCGCAAAGCGAGTCATGGGTGAGCCGCAAACTGCTCGCCGAAGATGAAGATCCCGTTCGCTTCGAATTTCCGGCATTCACCGCCGGTGAGACCGGAGATCAATGGTCGCTTGGCTCAGAAGAGAGCAGTCTCTCGCAGGAGGACTTCAATCTCTGGCTCAACCGCTGGCGGCTGGCGAACGCACTCAGCGTCGCGCCGGCGATTGCCGAGTCGGGCACGCAATTGAAAATCACGTTGGCGAACGGCAGGGTCATTCCGCTACTGGCCGTGGAAAAGAAAGACGAGTTCTTGTTGGTTCGACGGGACGAAAAATTGCAGTACGCATTTTCGCCCTCGGTCGGCAAACCGCTGATTGAGCTGCCACAAGCCGCGAAGCCGAAATAGTGCCTGAGCTGCCAGAAGTCGAAATCACCCGGCGCGGACTCGAAGCCGCGATCGTCGGCAAGCGAGTCAAAAACGCTATCGTCCGGCGCCGGAGCTTGCGCTGGGCAATTCCCCAATCCCTGTCGCGCAAGCTCGCCGGACGCGAGATTGCCGCGGTTCGCCGCCGCGGAAAATATTTGATTGTCGATCTTGAGGGAGGCGCTTTGATCATGCACCTCGGCATGTCGGGAAGTTTGCGCGTCGTGAACGGAAACTCACCGGCGAACAGTCACGAGCATTTCGACTTGGCGCTCGCGGACGGAACCTGCGTGCGCTTGCGCGACCCGCGCCGTTTTGGCGCGGTGCTGTGGACCGCGCGCGACCCGCTGCGGCATCCGCTTCTGGTTAACCTTGGCCCCGAGCCCCTGTCGCGCGAATTCGACGCTCGAATGCTCTACTTCAAAACGCGAGGTAAGTCGGCGCCGATCAAAAACGTCCTGATGGACAGCCGGGTAATCGCGGGTGTGGGCAACATCTACGCCAACGAAGCCTTGTTCCGCGCCCGCATCAGCCCGCAAACCAGGGCCGGAAAACTGTCAATGCCTCGCTTGGAAAAGCTCGCGAGCGCTATCGTGAAAACGCTTCGCCTTGCCATTGCGTCAGGAGGAACGACTTTGCGCGATTTCACCGCGAGCGATGGCGAGCTCGGCTGCTTTCAGACCAAATGTTTCGTCTACGATCGCGACGGGGAACGTTGCCTGATGTGCTGTGCGATCATTCGCTGCATCAGGCAAAGCGGAAGGGCGAGTTACTATTGCCCGCGCTGTCAGCGTGTTTAAGCGCTTTTCTTTTGCGCCGTGAGCTCGAGGTATTTCTGGTACAGCGCTTCCTTGCTTTCAACAAAATCTGGATTGAGCGGAATGCAATCCACCGGGCACACCTCGACGCACTGTGGGCGCTCGTAGTGGCCGACGCATTCGGTGCAGCGCGCGGGATTAATCACGTAGATTTCCTCGCCCGCTGAAATCGCCTCGTTCGGGCATTCTGGCTCGCACACGTCGCAGTTGATACATTCGTCGGTGATGATCAAAGCCATGGCTATTCCTTCGCCAAGCGCGCCGCGATCGAGGGGTGAACGAAGCCGCCGATGTCGCCGCCGAGCGCGGCGATTTCCCGCACCATACTGGCCGAGATGAAAAGATATTGCTCGCCCGGAGTCATGAAAACCGTTTCGACGTCGGGGTAGAGTTTGCGGTTCATTCCGGCGAGCTGAAACTCGTATTCGAAATCGGACACGGCGCGTAAGCCCCGCAGAATGATCTTCGCGTCGTGTTCGCGGACGAAATCCATCAGCAATCCATCGAAACCTTTGACCGTAATATTGGATTGATCGTGCAGCACTTCGCGCGCCATGGCGACGCGCTCCTGCAAGGGAAAATAGGGACTCTTGCTGCGCGAATCGGCGACCGCCACAATCAAAGAATCAAAAAGCAGCGAAGCGCGGCGCGCGATATCTTCGTGGCCGCGCGTGATGGGATCGAACGTTCCCGGATAGACTGCGCGCTTCATGCCGCCATTATACTGCGCTGCCTAGCGCGGGTTTTGCCACTCGCCTCGCGAGGGCGAAATGCACCTGCCCCGCGCGTTTCTGCCTGATCGCGCGCCAACCGCGCGCAAGCGTTATCGCACGATTGCTTTCAAAGTAAACGACCGCATCGTCGCTCATTCGAACTCCAAGCAAGGGCAAATAGTCGTCGAAAACAACGCTGCCATAAGGAGGGTCAAAAAAAATCACGTCGAATTTGGTTTTCTCCCGGCGCAGATAAGATAGCGCGTCGCTGCAAACGACCAAGATTCGATCGGCGTCGAGTTTTTTTGCGCTTTGCTGCAACGCCTTGAACACGTCGCGCTCTTTGTCGACCAGCACGGCTTGCGCCGCGCCGCGCGAAATCGCCTCAAATCCCAGCACGCCGCTGCCGGCGAAAAGATCCAGGCACGATTGCCCGGCGAGATCCTGCCCAAGCCAGTTGAAAAGCGTCTCGCGCACGCGGTCGGGAGTCGGGCGTAAACCTTCATGCGGCGGAAAGGAAACGATCCGGCTGCGCCACTCCCCACCGATGATGCGGACCCGGTGTAGTGTCACGGCCGCCACGCCGGCAATTACTTTGCTGCGATTGGTTTTTCCTCGCTCGCGCCGACGACGACAGTCTGCAATTCGTCCGGGTTGATGCGCCGGCGAAAAGCGTCCTTGATCTCCTTGACCGTAACCTTCTCGACGTTTTTGGTGAAGTCATCGAGATAGGTGAGCGGCAGGCGATAGAAACCGATCACCGCGAGATACTCTAGGATTACCTTGTTGCTGTCCACGCGCAGTGGAAAACCGCCGATCAAGTTCTGTTTCGCCGCTTTCAATTCGCGCTCGGTCGGTCCCTGAGCAACGAACTTTTTGAGCGTGTCGCGAACGACTTTGAGCGCGTCATCCGACTGTTCCTTCTTGGTCTGCAACCCGATCTGGAAAGGCCCGAGTTCCTGCAGCGGCAGGAAATAACTGTACACGCTGTAGGCAAGGCCGCGCTTTTCGCGCACTTCTTCGGTCAACCGCGAGACGAATCCACCTCCACCCAAGATGTAATTGCCGACATAGAGCGGAAAATAATCGGCATCGCCGCGTTCCATTGCCGGAGAGCCGATCAGGATGTGGCTCTGCGTCGCCGGATGAGGAATCTTTTGCATCTCATGCCGCGCCGGCGGAGTGACCTCGGGAAGCGTTTTTCCCTCCCCCTGCCAGTCAGGGAGTTGGCCGGTCAGTTTTTCCGCGATCGCTTCGGCTTGGGCGCGAGACACGTCTCCGACGATCGACACCACCGCACGTTTGGCGTGGTAACGTGAATCGTAAAAATTCTTGACATCGGCGCGAGCGAGTTGCGACACGGTGGCGACTTCACCCGACTGATGCAACGCATAGGGGTGCTCGCCATAAAGCGCGGAATAGAACGCTTTCTCGGCGATCGCCTCGGGCCGCGTTTCGGCTTCCTTCAAACCCGCGACGATACGGTTTTTTTCGCGCCCGATGACCTTCTCGGGAATATCCGGTTTCTGCAGCACCAGCGCCATCACGTCGAGCGCCTGATCGCGCTCGCGCGCGCTCGAGAGCGTGCGCAAAGTCATCGCCGCGCGGTCCTTGTCGAAGCGGCCGTCGAGCTGGGCGCCGACGTCGGCGAGCTTGCGCGCGATATCGCCTTCCGAAAGCCCTCCGGCGCCGAACCTCAACATGCGCTGCGTCAGATAAGCCAGGCCCGATTCTCCCGGCTGATCGTAGGCGGCGCCGGCGGCGAAATCCACGGCGACGTCGAGCATGGGAAGAGAGTGGTTCTCGACGAACAGCACGCGCGCGCCGTCATTGGTTTGCCAGTTTTGAATCTTAATCGCGGAAAAAGCCGAGGGCGAAATCATGGCGCCGGCGAGAATAAGGCTCATATAGAGTTTAGGGAACCTCTGATTGAGTCCCCGCGTGGTCGCGACGGCGGCTTTCCAGGCGGCAGCGCTAGGCGCGAGGAGTCGCCGTTTGGTTGACCCAAATAAGCGACGAGCAACGAGGCGATGCCCCTGGAAAGTCCCGTCCCTACGGGATTCAACGCTGGCAACGGCTCTTGGCCGTTGCGCGTTAATAATCTTGCCACGAACGCAGGCGCTAAAGCGCCTGCGTAAGGGGCATCGTCTGCGTCCCCGCGCGGCGCAGGCCGTATGTCGAATACTGTCCTGCGCCGCGCGTCTAGCATCCAATACCTTTTCGTTGAAACGCGATCCACGTGGCGACTCAATCAGAGGTTCCTTAGTCATGACGCGCTCCCTGCGCGGGCGGCGCCGCTTTCTTTTCGCTCAAAGGCTGCGGGTCGAGCGTCGCCACCGTGAGCGAATCGTCGATCAAATATTTCCGCGCCACTTTTTGCACCTGTTCGGCGGTGACCTGCTTCAACTTGTCGACGATCGCATCCATCGAATCGTACGGCAGTCCAGCGGTTTCGAGCTGCCCGATCTGCATCGCCTGGTAGAACATCGAATCGCGCTTGAAGACTTCGTCGGCGACCACCTGGGCCTTGACGCGCGTCAGTTCTTCCTCGGTAATTCCTTCGGCGACGATCTTCTTGATCTCCTCGCGGATCGCGGTTTCGAGGTCATCGGCGGTTTTGCCGGCGACGGGCGTCGCGTCAATCAAAAACATTCCAGGGCCGCGCGCGGCGGCGTCGTAGCCAGCTCCGACCGAGCTCGCCAACTGCTGCTCGCGAACGAGCGATTGGTTGAGCCGCGCCGCTTCCGAACCGTCGAGCACTCCGGTAAGCACGTCCAGCGCATAAGGCTCCCAGTCTTCTTTCACATCGCGCAGCACGGGAACGTGCCACGCCATCATCAGATACGGCAGTTCCGCGGGCGCTTTCACCGTCACCGTCCTCATGCCTTTCTGCGGTGGTTCTTTCTGCGGCTTGCGTTGCGGCATCTGCTCGGGTTTTATCGAGCCGAAATATTTTTGCGCCAACGCGAACACCTCTTCTGCCTGCACATCGCCGACGACGACAAGGGTGGCGTTGTTGGGAGCGTACCAGCGGTCATACCACGTTTTGGCGTCGGCTACCTGCATGTTCATGAGATCGTCCATCCAACCGATCACCGGATGATGGTACGGATGGCTCTGATACGCTGTCGCCAGCAGGTTCTCGTAGACGAGCGAGTGCGGCTGGTCGTCGGTGCGCCAGCGGCGCTCTTCCATGACCACGTTGATCTCCTTGGCAAACTCCTCCTTGGTTAGAATGAGATCGCTCATGCGATCGGCTTCGAGTTTCAGCGCCAGCGGCAATTTCGATTTGTGCAGTTGCTGGAAGTACGCGGTGTAGTCCTTGCCGGTGAAGGCGTTATCGCGTCCGCCGGCTTCGGCGATCAGGCGCGAGAAGCGTCCCGCCGGAACCGTCTTCGTGCCCTTGAACATCATGTGCTCGAGGACATGCGCGACCCCTGTGTTGCCCGCCGATTCGTCCATGCTGCCGGCCTTGTACCAGACCATTGAAACGACGACCGGAGAACGATGGTCCTCCTTGACGATGACTTTCATGCCGTTCGAAAGCGTTTTGTGCGAAGCGTCGCCCCACGCCGGCCCGATCGACAGCGCCAGAGCGGCGACTGCGAAATGATTCCTCATGATTTGAATTGAATTAAAAGAAAGCGAATAGAATTATAACCGTGTTGACCTCGTCCCCTCTGACTCGCTCGTTCAGTGTTTAGTTTCCGCAAGAAGGAACCGTCCACGAGTTTCAGCGAACGCGTGCGGCAGGGACTCGCGCGAACGCGCGATCAATGGCAAGCGAAGCTCGGCGGTCTTTTCACCACGGGCAAAATCGACGAAGCCGTGTTGGATGAGCTCGAAACGCTGCTGTTGACTTCCGATGTCGGCGTCGCGGCGACCGAGTTTTTGCTCAATGACGTGCGAAAGCGAGTCAAAAGGCAAGCGATCGAACTCAAGCCCGCTCTCAAAGCGGCGTTCAGCGATTTGCTCGCTCCGATGGCGCGGCCGCTTGATCTCGATCGCGCGCGGCCGCTCATCATCATGATCGCGGGAGTCAATGGCAGCGGCAAAACGACTTCGATCGGCAAACTTGCGCTTGCCTTTCGTGAGAATGGCAAGAGCGTATTGCTCGCCGCCGGCGATACTTTTCGCGCTGCCGCGCGCGAGCAATTGCAAATTTGGGGAGAAAGAAACTCCGTCGTGGTGATGGCGAACGAGTCTGGCGACTCGGCGTCGGTGATTTTCGATGCGATCGCGGCGGCGAAAGCCCGCAAGACCGACATTCTGCTCGCCGATACCGCGGGGCGATTGCCCACGCAGCTTCACCTCATGGAAGAGATCAAAAAAGTGAAACGCGTGATTGCCAAAGCCGAGCCGACCGCCCCGCATGAAGTCTGGCTGACGCTCGACGCCAACACCGGGCAAAACGCGATTCAACAAGTCAAAGCCTTCGACGACGCGCTTGGACTGACTGGGCTGATCGTCACCAAGTTGGATGGCACAGCCAAGGGCGGGGTCGTCGCCGCCATTGCTCGCGAACGGCCCGTTCCGATCCGCTACATCGGCGTCGGCGAAGCGCTCGAAGACCTGCAGCCGTTTGACGCCGAAGAATTCATTTCCGGCTTGTTCGATTAGGGCTTACTCCTCACGCCTCACTCCTCACCGTGATAACGTTCAGCCAAGTCTATAAGCGCTACCCCGGCGGACATGAAGCGCTGAAAAATGTCGCGTGCACGATTGAGGAGGGCGAGCTGATTTTTTTGAGCGGGCACTCGGGCGCTGGCAAGAGCACCTTGCTCAAACTCGCCGCCGGAATCGAGCTGCCGACTTCGGGTTCGGTCATCGTCGCCGGACAGAATGTAAAAACTTTGAAACCCCGCGCAATGCCTTATCTTCGCCGCCGCTTCGGGCTCGTTTTTCAGGATCACAAGCTTCTTTTCGACCGCAACGTTTTTGAGAATGCCGCCTTGCCGCTCAAAATCCTCGGGTTCAGCCGGCGCGATATCGCCCGCCGGGTCCGCGCCGCTCTCGACAAAGTCGGACTGCTCGCCAAGGAGAAGATGTTGCCGGTCACGCTTTCTGGAGGGGAGCAGCAGCGCTTGTGCATTGCCCGAGCGGTCGTACACCGTCCGGCGATTCTGCTCGCCGACGAACCGACGGGAAATCTCGACGCCGAATACGCGCGCGACATCATGGCGATTTTTAATTCGTTCAATCAAGTCGGCGTGACCGTGGTCCTCGCCACCCACGATCTCGACTTAGGCAGCGGCTATCATCCGCGCGTCCTCACCCTCAAGGAAGGCCGTTTCGTTCAATGAGCGTCTGGCTCGCGCAGCACGCGCAGGCGCTCATCGCCGCACTGGGCAAACTCAAAACCAACGCGCTTGGCGGTATTTTCAATATTCTTGTGATGGGAATCGCGCTCGCCCTACCGGCGATGCTTTATGCCGGGCTTGAGAGTTTGAGCCGCTGGTCGGGGCAGCACGGGGAGGATGTCCGGGTGTCGGTGTTTCTCGACACGGACGCGGATGCGAAAGCCTTTGCCGAAGTTGGGACGAAGCTGAAATCCCACGTCAACGTGCGCAGCATCGAGCCGCTGCCGAAACAGCCGGCGTTGAAGGCATTGGAAGAAAACTTGGGCCTCGAGAACGTCGCTGCCACGCTCGGGGAAAATCCGCTTCCCGATGCCTTCATCGTCAACGCCAATACCACGGATTTAGCGCAATTATCAGCCTTGCGCGATGAGATCGGCGGCTGGGCATACGTTGACCAGGTGATTTGGGACGCCGAATGGGTGAAAAAACTGCAAGCGATCCTGAAAGCCGCCGAGACTGCCGTCACCTTGCTTGCGGCGCTTCTGGGGTTTGGCCTGCTTGCCATCACTTTCA
>JBOIGA010000097.1:7513-10667 GCA_050741875.1 Burkholderiales bacterium | reverse complement strand
GTATCGGTAAACAGGACACAGGTCAACGTCGGGTCTTTGTTAACGAATGAGCTTTCGCCGTTTACAAAAGAAACCAATTCCGACCTGGAACAATTTCTCGATTTTCGGAATGATGCGTTTGTTGGTGACAAAGACGATGACGTGATCATCCGATTCGATGACCGTATCGTGATGCGCGATGATGACTTCAGTCGGATCATCCGAAGTTTCACCCGGCGCCGGAAGATTGCGCACGAGCGCGCCGATTGTCGCGCCTTCGGGCAGGACGATTTGCTCGACGCGCTGTGCGACGACTTTTGACGAGTTGGCGTCGCCGTGGGCGACGACCTCGAGCGCTTCCGCCGCTCCGCGCCGCAAGCTGTGCACAGCGACCACGTCTCCACGGCGCACTCGCGCGAGCAGGGTGCCGATTGTGGCCTGCGCGGGAGAGACCGCGATGTCGATCTTTCCGCCTTGCACGAGATTGACGTAAGCGCTGCGGTTGATAAGCGCGATGACTTTGCCGGCGCCCATGCGCTTGGCGAGCAGCGCCGACATAATGTTGTTTTCGTCGTCGTTCGTCAGCGCGCAGAAAACATCCATTTCCTCGATGGCCTCGGACTCGAGCAACTCTTCGTCGGTGGAATCGCCGGTCAAAACCAGCGCTTTGGTCAGCTCGGCGCCGAGCCGCTGCGCGGTTTGTTTGTTGATCTCGATGATCTTCACCTTGTAGCGTTCCTCCAACGCTCTCGCCACGCGCGCGCCAATATTGCCCCCGCCCGCGATCATCACGCGCTTGGCCGGTTTGTCCAACTGGCGGAGTTCGCGCAAGACCGCGCGAATATTTTCCTTGGCGGCGATAAAAAATACTTCATCGTCGACGCGCACGACGGTATCGCCCGTCGGCGTCAACGGCCGGTCGTGGCGGAAAATCGCGACGACTCGCGTGTCCACGTTCGGCATGTGTTCGCGCAATTCGGCGATCTTATGGCCGACGAGTGGACCGTCCTCGAGCGCGCGCACCGCGACCAGTTGCACCCAGCCCGCGGCGAAGTCGAGCACTTGCAGCGCCTCGGGAAAATCAATGAGCCGCGTGATGTACTCGGTGACGATCTGTTCCGGGCAGATGGCAAGATCCACTGAGAAATTTTCCTCACCGAAAATTTCTGGGTGCGCGAGATAATCAGGCGCACGAATGCGAGCGACTTTAACCGGGGTGTGAAACAGTTTGTCGGCGAGCTTGCAGGCGACGAGATTCGTTTGATCGGAACGTGTGACCGCGAGCACCATATCGGCGTCTTCGCAACCCGCGCTTCGCAGTACCGATGGGTGGGACGCGTCGCCCCAGACAGTGTTGAGATCGAGATGATCCTGCAGGTATTTGAGACGCGACTGGTCCCAATCAACCACGGTGACGTCGGTATTTTCGGAAACGAGATTCTCCGCGACCGTGGAGCCAACCTGGCCCGCGCCCAAGATGAGAATCTTCATTCGCGGGAGGCCCGCGAGCGCGCTACATGCGCGCCTTCAGCCACGACTTCCAAGCCGCGAAGAGTTCGTGATCGAGCGCCGCGATCACCGAGCGTCCCCAGAGTTGGCCCGCCCAGAAATCATCGCCGTCGAACGTGCACATCGCGCCCCCCGCTTCATCCAGAATGAGCGAGCCCGCGGCGTAGTCCCACAGTTTCTGACGGCCATGCAGATAAAGATCGA
This sequence comes from Burkholderiales bacterium, assembly GCA_050741875.1. Taxonomy (GTDB): domain Bacteria; phylum Pseudomonadota; class Gammaproteobacteria; order Burkholderiales; family JBOIGA01; genus JBOIGA01. The sequence continues at coordinate 8,975 of JBOIGA010000097.1, read as the reverse complement.
AGCGGCCGGCCGCGACGTAGCACCACTCGAGAGTACTGGCGCCATAGTTTCTTTGCGAGGCGTAAGGCGGTGATGAAGCGAGCTCGCGCGCGAGCGAAGGTGACAGGCGTTTGAAATCCACATTGGCGACCGCCGAGGACAGTTGCGGCGCACGCTCCTTGATCGGCAGAGGTTCGCCGTTGAGATAGGCGCCTTCACCTTTTTCAGCGTAGAAAACTTCGTCGGCGACGGGGTCATAGATCACGCCGAGCACGCTTTGACCCTCGCGCATGAGCGCGACCGACACCGCAAAGTAGGGAACGCCGTTGACGAAGTTGGATGTGCCGTCGATCGGATCAATGCACCAGAGTCCCGAGCTGCCGGCCAGCCACTGCTCCGCCTGCTCGCGTTGAGTCATTTCCTCGGCGACGATGCTGCACGGGTAAATGGCCGTCAGTCGTTTGGCCAGAGCTTCCTGCGCGGCGAGGTCGGCGACGGTAAAAAGCGAGCCGTCGGACTTGCGATGCTGCGCGACTTTGAGATAACGCGGCATGATCTCTTTCGCCGCCACCGTTTTGACTGCGTCGATCACGGCGCCGAGTAAACCAGAGCCGACTAGCGCTTCCATTTGATCGAACAACCGATGCTGGGAGTTTGCTCGCGCGGTCCTTCGCCGGTGCGCGCGACCTGCAGCATGGCTTCATACAGCTCGCGCTTCGCTCCAGGGTTTGAATTTCTTCCCGAATCGTCGAGGCGCCCGCGGTATTGCAGTCCGAGATTCGCATTGAAGCCGAAGAAATCCGGAGTGCAGACCGCGCCGTAAGCTTTGGCGATTTCCTGCGATTCATCGAAAACGTACGGGAAAGGGTAGTCGAATTCGCGCGCGATCGTTTTCATGTTGTCGAACGAATCTTCGGGATAGTCGGCGGGATCGTTCGACGAAATCGCAATCGAGCCGATTCCGTGCACCGCCAGTTCTTTCACATCGCGGATGATTTTTTCGCGCACCGCTTTGACGAACGGACAATGATTGCAGATGAACATGACCAGCACGCCGTTTTTTCCGCGCGCCTTAGCGAGCGTGTAGCGCTTGCCATCAACGCCGGGCAAATCAAAATCGGCGGCTTTCCAGCCGAAATCGCAAACGGGGGTATTTAACGCGGCCATCTTGTTTTGTCCCGGCGGGTTGGCTCGCCGGATTGATTTATATTAGCACGATGTCCCTGCCACGCTTCCACCACCCTCACGCGATCGCGAATGAAGTGGACCTTGAAGGCGACGCGGTCCACCACGCGCGCGTACTGCGCCTCAGCCCCGGCGACCGGGTGGTTCTGTTCAACGGCGCAGGCGGCGAATACGAAGGCCGAATTTCCTCGTGCGAAAGAAGTAGTGTCAGCGTCGAGGCGCTCAAGTTCCGCGCCATCGAGCGCGAATCTCCGTTGCGGATCATTCTTGCGCAGGCGATCTCAAGCAGCGAGAACAT
>JBOIGA010000097.1:0-7503 GCA_050741875.1 Burkholderiales bacterium | reverse complement strand
GGATTTCACTGTGCAGAAGGCCGTCGAGCTCGGCGTATCACGGATTCAGCCGCTCGCCACGGGAAAATCGGTGGTGCGCCTTGGCGACGAGCGTGCGGCAAAGCGCGTTCAACACTGGCAACGCGTTGTCATCGCCGCCTGTGAGCAATGCGGACGGAATCGCGTTCCCGCCGTGGAGAAAATCGCCGATCTCACTGAGTGGCTCACCAGGCTCTCCCCAAATGATTGCGAATCGCGCTGGCAGTTATCGCCTGACGGCAGCCAAACGCTTCGCGATCTCAAGAAACCCGATCCGGTGTTGCTCCTGTGCGGGCCGGAAAGCGGGTTCACTCAGGAAGAAGAGGACGCGGCGCAACGCGCGGGATTCGTCACGCTCAAACTCGGGCCGCGCACGCTGCGCACCGAAACCGCGGCAATAACAGCGCTCGCGGCAATGCAAGCGCAATGGGGCGATTTGTAATTGGCCAAGGGAAAGACGGATCGCATTCGCCAACGATGATTCACCCCGAGCGCATTCAGGAACTCAATGCCAAAGACATCGCGCGAGGGCGCTATGTCCTTTATTGGATGCAGCAGTCGCAGCGCGCGGAATACAACCATGCACTGGAGTACGCCATCGAGCGGGCGAACGAAATCGACCAACCGCTCGTCGTGGCTTTCGGGTTGATGGACGACTATCCCGAAGCGAATCTGCGACACTGCGCGTTCATGCTCGAAGGTCTGCGCGAAACGCAATCCGCTCTCGAAAAGCGTGACGTACAAATGGTCGTCGTGCACGGCCATCCCGCTGACGTGGCGCTATCTCTGGGAAAAGACGCTTCGGCGATCGTTTGCGACCGCGGCTATCTCAAGCATCAGAAGGAATGGCGCTACCGTGTCGCCGATGAGGCGCGCTGCCAGGTGGTGCAGATCGAGAGCGATGTCATCGTTCCGGTCGAAGCCGTATCGAATAAGGCCGAATACGCCGCGCGCACAATCCGGCCGAAAATTCATCGCCGATTGAACGATTTTTTGGTCGAGATTAAGCTCCGCCAACTCAGCGCCGCGTGAAGACCGTGGAAGCGAGAGCCCTCGACCTCTCTAACGTCGAACGCGCGGTGGACGCGCTCAAACTCGGCCGAAGCGTTACGCCGGCCAATCGTTTTTTCGCCGGCGGAACGCACGAGGCCAAGCGAAGATTCCGCCGGTTCATCAAACAGAATCTTGCGGCCTACAAGAAGCATCGTAATCAGCCGCATACCGACGACACTTCGCACATGAGTCCCTATCTTCACTTCGGTCAGATCTCGCCGCTATACCTCGCCTTGGAGATCGCGACGATAAAGGAGGGCGAAAATCGCGATAGTTTTCTCGAGGAGTTGATCGTGCGCCGCGAGCTCGGAATGAACTACGTGCATTTCACGCCTGAATACGACTCACTGAAATCGCTGCCGCGATGGGCGAAGACGACGCTCAACGCAAATCGCAACGACGAGCGCGAATACTTATACAGCCGCGACCAACTCGAGGCTGCGGCGACTCACGATCCGTACTGGAACGCGGCGATGGACGAAGCGAAAGCCACCGGCTAGATGCACAACTATATGCGCATGTATTGGGGTAAAAAGATTCTCGAATGGTCGGCGACTCCGGAGGAAGGGTTTGAGACGACGCTCGCGATCATGAACAAGTATTTTCTCGATGGCCGCGATTGTCTGTCGTATTCGAACACGGCGTGGATTTACGGCCTGCACGACCGTCCGTGGTTCGAGCGACCGATATTCGGCAAAGTGCGCTACCTGAACGCGTCGAGTCTCGAACGCAAAACCGACATGCCGGCGTATATCGAAAAAGTCGAAGCGCTGAAGGACCGCGCTACGAGGTAAATCCCTCTATCGCTTCACCACTCGATCTTTCGTCGCGCACAGTAGCGCTGCCTGTTAAACTGGTCGGCAGCCAGGGGGAGAGCGCGAGAGCGCCGCCGCGCTGATCGCGACGTAGATCCAGATGCAATAGCGTCTCGCCGAAGAAGGCCGCGATGCGGTCGAATTCGAAAGGACCGATGAGCGGAGTTCAAACCGCCCGGCATCGGCGCCACATCGCCAACTATTCAAAGCTCGCACGGGTTGTGCTTCGCCGGTTTCATGCCACGGCCTTCACAGAGGGATCGCTATTCCCCTCGGTCGAAGCGGGCGGAAAAACTTACACGCGAAGTGTAACGCTTACTCTTGGCCGCCGTTCTTTGCCCGGCCAGGAGTCCGCTGAAGGAGAAGCAAAAATGAGAAGCGCTGCTGTCAGAAAAAGCGAACCGCGTTTCGATCAGCCGGATGACGGCCGTGTCTTCAAGCAAGACCCCCCTTTTCAAACGCCGGGAGTGAGGACGCCCCAGTCACGCATCGAGCGTGCGCTTAACACTTTCATGGCGTACGCGTCGAACGGCGGAGGCTTGGAAGGGTTCAAGTATCTACTTGCCGCTCCCGCCGCTGCCGGAACGATTGCAGTCTTTTTCGGGCTCGTCGCGCTCGACCAATATTACGGCGGCAGCTTCTTACGTCTGCCTCCGCTTCCCGAGGTGATGCAACTTGATTCGGCCAGAGCCGAACGCGAGTTACAAGCGAGCGAGGTACAAGTTTCTTCCCTCATGGATGCCGAGTTTGCGGGTGCGGCGCAAATAACGGTCCGTGAGGCGGCGAAAGAAACGCACGCGCCGCGCGCAAAGGACGTTGCGCCCAAGATGTTTCGGACGGAGAACTTTGCACGAGCGGAAGCCTCTGCGGGATTGGAAAACGTTTGGCGCGACGACACGTATGCGGGTGTGGAAAATGTTGTTCGCGAAGAGATCCCTGCAGTCGAAAACGTTCTGCGCGAAGAGGCTGCTGCAGCGCGGGAAGCTCGTGAAATCGTCGCGCCGCGACCGGAAAGTTCGCCAGAAAGTGTTATAGCCAAGATCGCCGCGCCACCGGAACGCACCTCCGGCGTTGAACGAATCGAATCCGCCGGTGCACCCGCGAAAACTGAGACGCCGCGGGTTTTTAGTGCAGGTGAGCTGCCGAATCAACCATTCGCGCCGAGGCCGCTCGCCGAGGAGGACGAAGCGAAGGAGGAGGCGAAATCGCCAAGCACGGTCCAGGGTTCGGAGCCAGAGGCACCGGTTGCTGAAACAGTGGCCAGTGTTTCGAAAACAGAATCGCCGGGAAAGACACAGGGACCAAACCAAGAGGATTCCGTTGCAGCGAAAAAGTCAGTTGTGAAAGCAGCGAAGGCCGAACCGAAAACCCAAACCGCCGTCAGTGCTGAGCGCGAAAAAAATCGCCAAGCCGAGGCTGGCGTGAAGACCGAGGCCGTTGCTCCCGCGTCGGCGAAGCCTGCCGACCGATCGGAAGCGCGTGTTGAACCGGCGAAAGCTTCCAAACCCGTCGAACGATCGGAAATTCGCGCCGGGCACGAAGACACGAAAGCAGCGCCCCCCGACTTTGCCAAGCAGGCAGTCGATCGCGAGGCACCAGAGCCGATCGGGCAAATTGTCGGAACGATCGATCGAGTCGAACGAACTGCTCGCACAGAGGAGAGGGTCAACGCAGCGGGCCTGCCGGAAGCGAAACGCGAAGAGCGTGCGGCGAAGCCCGATGAAACCCCGGCGCGGTCGGAGTCGTCAGTGACTGAGCGTGCGGTGGTTGTGGAACCGATTGAACGCGTTCAAGAGACTGCGGCTAGAGTCGAGCGAGAAGTAGTTGAAACGGTCGAGCCCGTGCAGCGTGCCGAACGAGCCGAAAAAACGGTTGAGGTCGAAAGGCCTGCTGAACGCATCGGGCGCACTGAAGTTGAACGTATGAAAATCATCGAGCGCGTTGAGGGTCCCCAAGCCGGACGTCCGGAAAAAGCCGAGCGCACTGGGCGAGCTGAGATTGAACGCACTAAGGCTGTCGAACGAATCGAAGTCGCGCGGCCCGAAACCGCCGAACGGGTCGAAATCGCGCGACCGGAGGCTGTTGAACGGGTGGAGGTGGTCCGGCCAGAAACCGCCGAACGAATCGAAGTAGCAAGGCCTGAAACTGTCGAACGAATCGAAGTCGCGCGGCCCGAAACCGCCGAACGAGTCGAAGTGGCAAGGCCCGAAACTGTCGAACGGGTCGAGGTGACCCGGCCAGAAACCGTCGAGCGAATCGAGGTCGTCAGACCCGAGACCGTCGAGCGGGTCGAAATCGCGCGGCCCGAGAAAGTCGAGCGAATCGAGCGCGCCGCCGTCGAACGCCCCGAGAAAGTCGAGCGAGTCGAACGAGCCGAGCGGGTGGAGCGCCCGGAGAAAGTCGAACGTGCCGAGAAAGCGGAGCGCCCGGAGAAAGCTGAGCGCGTCGAGCGGGCGGAAAGAGTCGACCGTCCGGAGCTGGGACGGAACTAGCCTGCGTTCAAAAACCGTAAGTGATTGCGGTGCCGACGCCCCAGTCGGCGCTCGAGTCGGAAAATCCCGTCACCGCGTAAAGCTGTAGACGCAATGCGGAAGTGAGCCGGGTCCCAACGTATGCCGTCAATTCCCGCAACGATTCCGAGCGCGAGCTGCTGCGTTCGCGGATGTCGAAGAGGAGTCCTCCGCTCGTCTCATCGGTGAATTTGTAGATCGCGCCCACGGTTCCAAAAAATCCATTTTTCAAATCGAACCCCGAGGGATCGCCAAGCCAGCGGTAGCCGAGTGTTCCCAGAGCCGTCCAGCGTCCGACGGTCTTGTAAACATCGCCCTGCACCGCATAATCTTCCTCGCCCGTACCAAGGTTTTTGTCCTCGTCGGCTGTAGCGAATTTCACTTTCCCGCCGATATCGGCTATCCAGCCGCTTTGCGTCGGCGGCAGAATGTTGTAAGTGATCCCGGCGATCACGTCGCCCAGCCCTTCTTCGGTCTCGCGGCCGGAACCGGTGGAACCCAGGTCGATCGGATCGCCGTCCGGCCCCAGCACGATATCGCCCGGTCCGCGAATACGAAGGTAGGGGACCGTTAAGCGATAGAACCAGCGTTCGGTGTCGTACTTGAGCGTCAAGGGAACGTAGAGGATGTCGGTGTCCTCATCCGCGCCATAGTCGCCGCTCGAATAATCTACTCCGGTTCCCAGACTGAACTGTCCAGCGGCGGTCGGCATCGAAAGCAGTATCGCCGAGAGAAAAATGGGTCCGCGTAATTTCATCTTCTTTTTCGGGCGTGGGGTAAGCGAGGCATTTCTACCACATTACTCGCGCGCTCCCAAGCGGCCAACGCAAATGGAGTTGCGTTTTTGCCTCACTGGACATGACGTGTGCAATAGGGCTATAAGGAAACGAGTCGTCAATAATCAGAATCAAAGTCTTCACACCAAGGCTGCCGTCATGACTACCTACCTGTTTTCCAATTTTTTTTCGGCGCGCGAGCAGTTTGATCCGAATCTCTTTTCGAGGCTGCAGTTGTACATCGCCGCGCACCCGGACGTTGAAACAAGCTGCGTGCTCTCGAACCTGTTTCGTGCGCTCTACACGAACAGCGAGCTTTTCTTCATCGAATCGCTGCAGCAGCTCGACGCCGCCAGCCAAAACATCGCGCGCGAGTTGATGCACGCGAAAGCATCGAACGCATTCCCGAAAGAAGTTTGGGAGAGCGCGCTCGAGTTAATCGCAGCGCTTCCCGCCGAACGCGGCGGTTTTGGCAACGACCCAAGCGACCTCGCTGCGAAAGGTTTTGTTCCGTTCGCCTTCGCGGAAGCGAGGGCGAACGCCGACCCGGCGATTGGCTCACGAGCGTGGTTTCGCGCCTGGGGGCTCTATTTCAAATGGCGGCTTCGTCGCGGCGCATCGAGCGCATTCGCTTTTGCGGCGCAGCGCGGCGGTTTTGAGAATTTCAAGTATCTTTGGGGCGCCCCGGCGGCTGCGGCGGTACTCGCTGCCTCTTTTGGCGTGGTGATGCTCGACGAGCGGCTTGGGATGCGCCAGATCATTCTGAATTCGCCGCCGGCACAATGGGTTGCCGACTTGATTGAGGACACCCAGGCGATCGTTCTCGAGCCGCTGGCGGAGGCGATGCCGGAAAATCCGCGAGGACCGAGCGCCGAACCCAAGACGGCTGTCGCTCTGATCGAACTCGGAGCACCTGTCGCTGTGATCGAACTCGAACAGCCAGCGTCCTTGGATGAGTCATCGCAGACCGAAGAGCCGGCTCCTATCGCCGCAGCCGACAGCGCTTCCGAACCCCTGCCGAGGAGCGAACTCATTGCGGCAGAAGGTGCGCAGGGTCGAATCGCGCCTCGGAGTCTTTCGTCTTCAGAGAGAGTATTGCCAAGAGAAGGAAACCGGCCGGATGCTCAAACTCGGCCGAAGCCGGTCGCGGTCAGGCCGCCCGCCGCGCCGCTGCCCGAGGTTCCGCCGGCGATTGCGGATTTGCCCGTAATCGCAAAAGTGGTCGAGAAAGTCGAACCCGTGCTCGATGAAGTGCACAGCCCACCCCCGGCGCCTGAGATGGTGGAGCCGGTCGTGACTGCCGTGGAACCGCCGCAAAGCGCGTTACCCGTCGAGATCGAAACGCCAGTCAGCGCAAAGGACGACGCGGACGGGCCTGGCAACGAGCAGGCGGCGGCTCCGGCGTTCATCCAGCTTCTTCAAAGTGGCGGAAGGCGGGAGAAGGCGTCGGAACGCGGTCCGAGCGAAGCAAAGGCGATCGAGCGGCCACTCAAGCGTGTCGATGGCCCGGTTGCCAAGGTTGAGCGCTCGCTCGTCAACGGCAAAGTCGAGCTTCCGAAAGCGGCTGCCATTGATCGCATCATCAAACCCGAGCGCGCTTCCGGGGGCGAACGCCCGCAGTTTGATCGTCCTCTTGCACTGGACAAACCGATCGACCGAGCAGTGCGCCCAGATATCCAGCGGCCTCAAGTTAAGGATCGCCCACCGGTACTGGACAGGACGATTCAACGCGTCTTCAAGCCTGAACGGCCTAGAGGTAAGTTGTAATCTCTGAGCAAAGCCGCGCACCCAAAGCGCGGCTTTTTTCGCACTTCCTTTATCCGAACTTCAGTTGTCGCCACGCTTCGTAAACGATAACGGCAACCGCGTTCGCAAGATTCAAACTTCGGCTTCCTTCGCGCATCGGGAGTTGGATCCGCGTCTCGGGAGCGAACGCTTCCAGTATTTCGATCGGCAGCCCGCGAGTTTCCGGTCCGAACACGAACACATCCTCACGCTCGTAACGGGGCAAGTCATAGCGCGTCCCTCCGCGCGTGGTCACCGCAAACATTCGTTTTCCCGATAGCGCCGCCAAGCACGCTTGCCAATCGTTGTGCAAGCGCACTTCAGCAAGCGCGTGGTAATCGAGTCCGGCTCGCCGCATGAGTTTATCGTCGAGAAAGAATCCGAGCGGTTTGACGAGGTGCAGCGTAGCGCCCATGTTGGTGGCGCACAAGCGAATGATGTTCCCCGTGTTCGGCGGGATTTCGGGTTCGAAAAGCACGATATTGAACATCACTTAAGCCGTCACTTTTCTACCGTACACGTCAACGATTCGACAAACGCAAGTTT
>JBOIGA010000096.1:0-10848 GCA_050741875.1 Burkholderiales bacterium | reverse complement strand
GCCTCGAGCCGTTTCGCCGCCCTTTCTGTCTGCGTGAAACTCGTGCCCTCGGGGAGCCACATATCCACGATCAACTCCGGGCGGTTCGAGAGCGGGAAGAACTGCTGTGGCAACTTGACGAACGCAGTCAACCCGACTGCGAACAGTAGAACGGTTGCGACAATCACACTCTTGCGATGCGAGACACACCAATCGACCCAATGGCGCAGACGGTTGTAAAACGGTGTGTCATAACTGTCGTGATGGACGCCAGAGTGCTGCTTCTTCACCTTAAGCATGAGGTAGCCCAGGAACGGCGTGAAGATCACCGCGCCAAGCCACGAGAGGAGCAGCGAGATTGCCGTCACCTGAAAGATCGCCACCGTGTAGTCGCCGGCGTTGGAACGCGCGAGTCCCACCGGCAAGAAGCCAGCAACGGTGACGAGTGTCCCAGTGAGCATCGGGAATGCCGTCGTGCTGTAAGCGTAGGTCGCGGCCTTGACGCGATCCCAGCCTTCTTCCATCTTGCGCGCCATTATTTCGACCGCAATCATCGCGTCGTCGACGAGAAGGCCGAGCGCGAGGATCAGCGCGCCTAATGAGATGCGGTGCAGATCAATGCCAAACAGCAGCATCGTGAGGAAGGTGCCCGCGAGCACCAGCGGCACCGTGATCGCGACCACACTGCCGGTGCGAAAGCCAAGGCTCAAGAAACTGACGATCAGTACGATCACGACAGCCTCGATGAAGGTGCGCATGAATTCGGCCATCGCGTTCTTCACCACGCGAGGCTGGTTCGCAACTTGTTCGATGTCGATGCCAACTGGCAGGTCGGCTTTGACTCCTTCCATCGTCGCCTCGATTGCCCGGCCGAGTTCGAGCACGTCGCCCTTCTTGTTCATCGCGATGCCGAGCCCGATGACCTCCTTTCCGTTGAAGCGCATTTTGAACTCGGGCGGGTCGGTGTAGCCGCGCGACACGTTGGCTATATCGGCCACGCGGAAGGTGACGCCATTAATGCGCAATGGCAGGTCTTCAACGCTTGCCACTGTGTCGAACTTGCCGGTGATGCGCAGCGGCACGCTGCGCAACGGCGTCACGATGTTGCCAGCCGGGGAGAGTGCGTTCTGGGATTGCAGCGCGGCGCCGACCTGGCGGGCGTCGAGTCCGAGTTGAGCAAGGCGCTTGTCGGAGAACTCGACGTAGATTTTCTCGTCTTGTACGCCGATCAGGTCGACCTTCTCAACGTCCTTCACGCGCAACAGTTGCTGGCGCGCTGAATCGAGGTAGTCCTTAAGTTCGGCGTGCGTGTAACCGTCGGCGGAGAAGGCGTAGATCGTGCTGTAGGTGTCGCCGAATTCGTCGTTGAAGAACGGGCCAATCACGCCGGCTGGCAAGGTGTGGCGGATGTCGCCGACTTTCTTGCGCACCTCGTACCACATATCGGGAATAACTTTGGACGGTGTGTCCTGGCGCGCTTCCACGAATATGAGCGATTCACCCGGTTTGGAGTAGCTCCGGATGTGGTCCAAGTTCGGCAGTTCCTGGATTTTCTTTTCGATGCGATCGGTAAGCTGCTCCTCGACTTCCTGCGCGGTGGCGCCCGGATAGATCGTCTTCACCACCATAACGCGGAAGGCGAAATCCGGGTCTTCGCGCTGACCCAATTGGAAGTAGGCAAATACGCCGCCCAGCATCAGCAGCACGATCATGAAGCCGGTGAACTGACGATGGTTGAGCGCCCATTCGGTCAAATTGAAGTGTTTCATTGCGATGCCTCGCTTGACTTGCTGGACGCGCCGGCCAAGAGCGGCGCAGTGGACGATTTGCCAGCCACGAGAATATCGTCGCCAAGCAGCCGGACCTTCTGTCCCTCTGCGAGGCGATTCACCCCTGCACTGACGACGAGTTGTCCGGCGGTAAGACCGCTAACGACGACGCGCTGATCGCGAGCCGTTGCACCCGCCTTGACGGGCACCGATTTGACGGATTGGCTCTTCTCGTCGACCACCCAGACGCGCGCCTGGCTGGGATCGGCTTGTGGTTGAAAGAGAGCCGAAAGCGGAACGGTGATCTGGTCCGCACCGATCGCTGGGAAATAGGCTGTTGCGGTCATGCCCAAATCGGCCAGGTCTTTCCCTTCCAGCAACGAGAGCTTTACGTTATAGGTGCGGCTGGCAGGATCGGCGCTCGGCGCGATTTCGCGAACGCGGGCTTTCAGGCGTTGCGACTGGTTTACCCATAGCGCTACCGATGCTTCGTTGGCCTTGCGCACATCAGCGATCCGATGCTCGGGAACGCTAACGACCACTTCTTTTTCGTCGAGCTGCGCGAGCGTTGCAATCGGCTGGCCAGCGGTGACGACTTGCCCGGTCTCAACCACCAGTGAGGTAATGACGCCATCGCGATCGGCATGAAGCTCCGCGTACTTTGTCTGGTTGTTGGCCTGCGTCAGTTGCGCTTCCAGCGCCTCGACCCGATCCCGCGCGGTCTGGTAGCGCGTGTCGGCGCGATCGTAATCAGTAGAGCTGATGAATTTCTGGTCCAGCAATTCTTTGTATCGCGCTAAATCGTCCCTGGCGAAATCACGCTCGGTGCGCGCGGCGGAGAGCTGAGACGCCGAGGCCTTGGAGGCGAGCTGGTAATCAACCGGGTCGAGTTGCGCGAGGAGCTGGCCTTTGCGCACGCGATCCCCGACTTCGACGCGGCGAGCGATAACCTTGCCCGGTACACGGAATGAGAGCTTGGTTTCGTAACGCGCCCTGACTTCGCCAGCAAACGCGGTTTCGCGCGCCGCCACCTCATCGCCGACTTTCGCGGCGACTACCGGCCTTGGCGGAGTTTGCGCGGCATCCTGCTGCGCGCAACCTTGAATTAAGACGAATGCCATAGCTGGCAGCAGATATAAGGCGGTTCTGCTGTTCATGACCACTCCGTATGTTCTTGCCCTTCTGGTTCAGGGCTTTGTCGAGACTGGGGGAAAGCGCAAAGCGCCTTCCCCCAGAGCCAATTACTGCGCGGCCTTCGATTCGCCAGCGAGTTGAGTGAACTCGGTAGCGCTCGAACCCGCCGCCCACGAGCCCCCAAGAAGTTGGGCCGCGTAAGCGTGGGCATCGTCAGGGTATGAGACGCTGACCCGTACCGGCGCCCCTACTTGAGACGGTCCGTTGGGTTCGGGCCGAAGCAAGCTTGCCGCCTTTTGCTGAGCGTCAGTTTCCTGCGCGACCACGATTTCCCGGGCAACGGCTAATCCTTCGCGGGGGCTCGAAATATCGCTCCCGGATGTGATCATCCGTATAGCTTGTTGCTGCGGGTCCGATTGAGCAGCAGCTGTCGCCGCTGCGAAAAGAAAGGGAATTACAGTGAAGCTTCGTTTCATGATAGAACTCCTTTTAGGTTAAGTTGCGGTTATCGGCGCCGGAATTTGCGCGGCGGGCACTAAGCGTTCCGCTTTGCAAGTTCCCGGCATCCAATCTGAAATCATTTCGAAGACGTGGCAGGTGCCAGCACATGCGCCTGTTGTTAGCGTTTGCTTAATCAAGGGTGACCTCCTGCCGAAGCGCTGATGGTTCCCTCCGCTTTAGCAAGCGTGTCCCTGCGCGCAACAGGTTCGCAGCCAACGGCATGCATGCTCGCACCGACCGGCTGATACACACCGTAGCGCAGCAGAAATTCTCGTTGCACCCCGTACGCCTCGCGCTCCATTGCAAGCGCGGTTTCGCACGAATACTTCGCCTCAAACCTGCCGGATTGCTGCTGCAGGAAATGCACCAATTCATGGACGAGGATCGAGCTCGCGTACACGCTTTCCATTGGATCCAGCCGGTTATCCAGATAGATCGTCTCGCCGGGCGGAAACCAGCCAAGCACCTTGCATTCGCGTCCGGCGCATGCCGCATCTACCAGATAGCTGTGCGGCGCCATGACGATTTCAGGCTGGTTCGCGGGCACGGAATAACCGGAAAGCGTGATCGCCCAGGACATGAGGATTGCGTAGAGTTCAGTCATGATTGCCAAATGCGTACGTTATATAAGTGTATCTACACATATAAGAGCAAAAAAAATCAAGCCTTGCGCAAGAGCGCAGTCGCCGCCGCGAGCTCATCCCGCATCGCTTTCAAATGCTTCGGTCCCAAACCGCTGATGACTTGTGTTTGTGCTTTTTGCCACAGCGGATAGGCTTTCTTCAGCGCCTCTGCGCCCGCTCGCGTGATACTGATCTCCCGCTCGCGCCGGTCGCCGCCGGCATCGATACGAATCAAGCCTTGTTGCTCCAGCAGCTTGAGATTGCGAGTCAAAGTCGTACGGTCGGTGACCGTGGCCTGTGCGAGCCGCGTCAATGTAATTGGGCTCATCGCCATAGTCGCTCCCAGGATGCCGAACTGGGTGATGCGCAACCCGGAAGGACGCAATGTATCGTCGTAGAGCTGGGTGATGGCGCGAGCGGTCCGGCGAACGCTGCCGCAAACGCAAGCGTCGTGGGTGGTTCGGGCGAGTGCTTTTGGATCAGCCATAATAGGAGTATATACACGTAATATAACTCGTGTCAAGCCTTTCTTGCATATCTTCCTCGCTTGTGGCGTGGCTCGGATTGCGATTCGCTCTACCGCGGTCAGTTTCGCGCCGTTGGCGCGCGCCGCGCTTCGTACGCTTGCAAGTGCGAATACGCGAGGCGCAGCAAAGGAATCGGCACGCCACGAGCATCGCCCCGGCGTACCATGTCGCCGAGAATATGATCGCCTTCCGTCTGTCCGCCGCGTTCGATGTCGCGCAACATTGAAGCGGTTAAAGTCGAGCCACGCTTGGTGAGTTGGGCGCGATAAGTCGCAAGCTGCTTTGCGCCGGGAGCGAAATCGTTGGCCGCCGCAACACTCTCACTTTCGCGCAGCAGTCCAAGGATGAATTGCTCGCCGGCTATCGTGTCGAGTATCGCGCCAATGGCTGCACGCATGGTGCAAGTGGCAGCGGCGAGCGTAGATAGAAACACCCACTTGTCCCACATATCCTGTTCGACGTTATCAGACACGCGGTAGTCAACCGGCGTCGCGGAGAGTAGTTCCGCGAAGGGTGATAGTCGCTGACTTGTCTGCGAGCTGCGCGAACCAAAAATCAATTTGTGCATATTGTTCAGATGACGGATTTCTCCCTCGGGAGTCAGCGTGACGGCGAGATGAGCAACCCCGCCGAGCACCCGATTCCGGCCAAATAGCGAATCCAACAGGTCCAGATGGGCGAGACCGTTCAGCAAAGGAAGGATGATGCTGTCGGGACCGGCGAACGGTAAGATCGAATCCACTGCCGAACCAAGGTCGTATGCTTTGCAGGTCAGGATGATGACATCGAAGTGCTCACGTGGAGCATCGGATGTGATCGCTCTGGGTTTTATGCGGACATTTCCGCACGGGCTCTTAACGTAGAGTCCGTGTTTAGCCGAGCTGGCTGGCGCGAGCGTCACGCACGAGGAAGGTCACATTCCCTCCCGCCTCATGCAGGCGAGCGCCAAAGTAACCACCGATCGCGCCCGCTCCTAAAATCAGTATGCGCATAGTCACTCCCGCTCCTTCAAATTCGCTTCACCAGCACTCCCCGATCCGCTTCGCCGACTGTGTCTCAGATAAGGTTTTTTCGGATAATCAATGCGGCCGGACTCCATTGAATATGATCGTTCGCCGCGCTACATCGCATTCGCCTTGCCGCGCGTTGCCTCGATGCGCTGAGAAAAAGTCATGTTCTTTCCGCCCATCTGTACTTTCAGGTCACCCACGATGTGGCCCGAACTCGCATGTAGGCGGGCGGCTCCGGTGGCGCGTGCGAGGTCTGGCACACGAGAAGATAATCAATTGTTCCGCCGTGCCGGCTTTCGTCGTCGAGTTTGCAGCCATCGAGGGATGGTACGTAACCTGAATTAGACGAAGTTTCACCTTCAACGAGCGTCACGGTTCCGGACATCCTTTTGCATAAGCGCGACCAGTGCCCCGGCGACGAGGATGACCACGGAGGCCGCGAGACCGGCGAAAAGACTTCCGGTCGCATCCGATAAGGCGCCGGTTACAACCGGCCCGACGGTTTGACCAGCGGCAAACACAAGGGTGAAACCGGCAACGGCTTTGCCCCACGCCGCGGACGGCAATCCCTTTCTGAAAGCGGCCGTGCCTATGGCGGGCGGAATGAAGAACGCGCCGCCGAACAGCAGCGCCGACAAGATCATCATCGGCAACGATGTCTGTACGAGCGGCAGCGCCGCGCCGAGCGCAACCACCGCCAAGGTCGCGGCCATCGCCTTGCCGCCGCTCCAGTGCGTCAGCGCATGGCGCCATGGCCAGGGGGAGAAGATGGTCGCGAGCCCCAGGACTCCCCATACCAACGCGACTTGTGCCGCGCTGCCGCCGTGATCGCGCATCCAGGCGACGATAAAGGTCATGTACGCGATATAGCCAAGCGCAAACAGAAAATACGACGCGAGAAGCGGAAGAAAAGGACTCTTGCGCCACCGCGCCATCGCACTCTTTTCGCTGGTCGATGCGATATTTCTCGTCGCGCGTGCGGTCAGCGCGCAAGCGGCGAGTGAAGCGACCCCCATGCCGATCCAGGCGGTGTTCCAGGCTTGATTGCCCCAGCCGGCAAAGAGCCATGGAAGCGTAACGCCGGAAGCGAGAATGCCGAGTCCTCCGCCGGCGAAATAGACCGCGATCGCGGCTACTGCGTGCTTCGCGTCGTGCGCCACAACGTGAGCGACGAGTATGCCGCCGCAGATGAAAACCGTGGCTCCCGTCAGGCCGGCGATAAAACGCAGCACGAGCAGGTCGGCGAAACGCGCGGTCAACCCTGAGAGGATGAGCGCGGCGGCGGTGAGCCACATCGAGTGATTGAACAACGTCCTCGCTTCGACGCGTCCCGCCAGCCGAAACACCATGAGCGCGCCGCAGAGATAACCGAGCGCGTTCATCGTATTCAGCCACCCGGCCTGCGTGTAGGTCCAACCGAGATCGGCGCGCATCGCGGGAAGGATGAGGGCGTAAGCGAACCGCGCCAGACCGTTCGACACAGCGGGTCCGAGCGAGAGGGCGAGTGCGATCGGCAGTGCCTCGTTGCGACGCACGCGTGCAGCCAGTTGCGTTTGACCGCTCAAATCGGGCGTGCCGCAATTCGCGGCGCATCGGTCAGAAGAGCAAGCAACTCAGGACCGCGATGGAGTGCAAGGTTTGTTCCATCGAAACAGGTTGACCTAGACAGCTTCAATGCTCGCCATGACCGTGCCTTTCTTGCGTCGTGCGCATGATAGCCGCAAAGCTGCAACACACGAATGAGACCGCATAAAGCTTCGGAATGCGGACTTTTCGTTCGCCAGTTCTGTGCCTTTCAATTTCGCTCGGCCGCAGAGTCAACGGCTGCGATTGCTTCGATCTCGATCATCGCCTCCGGAGAGTAGAGCGAGCTGACCTCAACAATCGTGTCGGCGGGATAGGGCGCGGTAAACCATTTCCCACGCAATTCGACGATCTTGTCGAAGTTCGACATGTCGGTGAGAAAGATCGTTACCTTGATGACGTTCTTAAGACTCGAACCGCCGGCGCGCAAGACCCGGTCAAGATTCTCAAAAGCCTGCTGGGCTTGGGCATCAAAGTCTCCTATGCCAACGATGCGCCCGCTCGCATCAATCGCGGCTTGGCCCGAAATGAAAAGAAAATCGCCGGCGCGATAGCCCTGCGCGAGACGAAACGGTTCGTACGGATCAGGATCGATGGTGATGCGTTCGATTTTCATGTTCTATCTCCTTCTGTTCGTTGCTTCCGAACGAGCTGCTTCGTCTCAAAAGGCGCTCTTAACGACTCCACCGTCTACTCGCAACGCGGCGCCGGTCGTCGCCGATGCGAGCGGGCTGGCAATATACGCGACGAGCGACGCGACTTCCTCGGGCGAGGCAAAGCGTTTTATCAGCGAAGTCGGCCGCACCTTCTCGAAAAACTCCTGCTCGAACTCGGCCAATGATTTGCCCTCCGCTTTAGCCAATGACTCGACAAAGTCGCCGACACCTCGAGATTTCGTTGGCCCGGGAAGGATGCTGTTCACAGTGATGCCGGTACCCGCAACTGCTTCAGCGAGGCCGCGCGAGACGGCAAGCTGCGCGGTCTTGGTCACGCCGTAGTGAATCATTTCAGATGGGATTTGAATCGCGCTCTCGCTGGAGATGAAGATGATGCGGCCCCAATTGCGCCGCTTCATTCCCGGCAGAAAAAGACGCGCAAGGCGCACACCGCTCAACACATTTACCTCGAAGAAGCGTCGCCAATCGGCGTCCGGAATATCCTCGAAGGGCTTCGGCTCGAAGATGCCGAGGTTATTGACCAGTATTTCCACGTCCGGGAAGTCTTTAGCCGCTCGCTCGGCAACCTCGGCCGTGCTCAAGTCCCCGGCGAAACCCGCCACGTCTCCGCTGGCTTTCAGCTTGGAAACAGCGTCGTCCACCGACTTTTGTGTGCGTCCGTTGACGATCACGCGAGCCCCCTCGCGGGCGAGGGCTTCAGCGATGGCGTAGCCGATTCCGGCTGTGCTCCCTGAAACCAGCGCGAGTTTATTCGCAAGCTTGAGGTTCATCGTCGCGCTCCTCTAGAGGTTAACAAACCGTTCCGTTCTTATCTGACATGGCTTCTCCATCTCGAGTTGTACCTGAGCGGGTTCCTTTTACTCCACGGTGAGCAGTTCGAGGATATGTCCGTTGGGGTCATCAAAGTACACGCCACGGCCTCCGCTGCGGTGATTGATCTTCATGTCCTCGCGCGAGAAAGGCTCGCTTCCGTGCGGAATGCCTTCTGCCTTGATACGCCCGAAAATTGCGTCGAACTCGTCTTCGCTCACCTTGAACGCATAGTGATGGATCGCGACGCGATCGCTGTCGGCAAAATCAAGCGTCAGCGCGTCGTTGATTCGCACGGGAGCGAAATAACCGACTGCGCTCTCATCGAACGCAAGTCCGAAGATTCTCGCGAAAAACTTCGCCGCCGCGACTTTGTCGCGCGCGGGTACGACCGTGTGATTGAGCTCGATAGTCATAAGTCTTCTCCGGATTAGCCCGGCTCACCCCGTGCGTAATCGTATGACGCTCTGACGATGCCAAAGACGATCTCCAATTCCTCCGCATCGCGCGGGCCGAACACCATCATCGTCCCGCTGATCGGATGCGGTTCGCCCCAGCCTTGCGCGAGAACTTTGTCATAGGCATCGCGCGGAAGGGCGACGTGCAAACTCCCGTCGTGCGCCGGATGGATGTGGGCGAATTCGTACCCGCGCTGGAATGCATCTTTTGGACCGCGCGCCAGAGCCTCATCGAGATGGAATGCGCGCGCGCCGGGGACTGAAACCAGGCTTTTTCCGACGCTCACTCCGGGCAGCGCTTGAATGCGTTCGAATAACGCCTCCTGAAACTCATACGGCGCATTCTGCGAAATCTGACTGTGCGGAGTCGGAGGCGCGCCGCGTTTAGGTTTTGTCGTCTCCGGCTTGTCCCCGGTACGCGCTTTCAGGTCGAAGTTCGTTTTCTTCACGAGTTCCTTCATCAAATCGGAAAAAATTCTCTTGTAAGCCGGGAGGAGACCGATCGGTTCATCGGATTCGCTTTAGTCAGAGCGACGCGCCGGCGCTCGTCTGTTCTAATCTTTCGTGCGGAGGGATCAAATCATCCTCCACTCACTCGCGCTGGCAGTCGAGCTTGCGGCGTGATGTTCGGTCTTCGCCGAGTGAGTGCGAATATCCGCGAGGCGCCACAGGCGAAATCCACCCCGAAACGCAGTCTGATTACCGCCCACGCGCATCCCATGGGGCAGCACGCCGAGTCGTTTCGCGTTGCCGCCGCCGAGCACGACGGTATCCGCTACTAACGCGTCCGCCAGGGTGGTCGCAATTTCGATCACTGCTTTCCGCCA
Source organism: Burkholderiales bacterium (assembly GCA_050741875.1). Classification (GTDB taxonomy): domain Bacteria; phylum Pseudomonadota; class Gammaproteobacteria; order Burkholderiales; family JBOIGA01; genus JBOIGA01. The sequence continues at coordinate 949 of JBOIGA010000096.1, read as the reverse complement.
AGCCTTTTTTCCCAACTGCTTCAGCCCGGGTTCCCCCGCCACGTCGACGAACGAACCCTTCCCGTTGTACTTCAGCTGCCCGAGCTCGAGTGGGACGATGACATTCTCGGCAATCAGGGTGGAGCCCAAGCCCGTGCCAAGTCCGAGAAACAGCATTCTTCCGCCCTCATAGCTACCCAGTGCCTGCATCGCCGCGTCGTTGACGATCCTCACCGGGAGCGCGAAAGCCGCGGCAAAGTTGAAACCCACCCAACCTGTCCCCAGGTTCCCCGGCTCCGAGCGCGGTCCGTTATCTCCGACCAGTCCGGGATAGCCGATCGACACCGCGTCAAACTCCCAACCTTTTGCCAATTTCTGCACCGCTCGCACCATTTGCAACGGCGTCAAATTTTTGCTGGACGGAATTTTTCGCGGCGCGGTTTGGCCCGTCGCCAGGATCTTGATTTTCGATCCGCCGATGTCGACCGTCAGGATTTTTTTCGAGCTGGCGCCGCGCTCTCCGTTGTCTTTCGCCTTGCGGGTGCGAGAAGCAGGCTTCGCTGCCATGATTTATTCTCCAGTTCTTTCTCCTCCACGGTTTTTATGACTGTTTCTTGTTAGCCGGGTTCGCAACCCTTACTCGACGCTCAAATTTCGTGTCTGGCCCCTTTCACGCGTTGGTCCCGCCATCGACGTTGAGGCAGGCGCCGGTGACGTTAGCGGCGCCCGGACTGGCGAGAAAAGCGACCAACGCCGCGACCTCTTCCGCCTTGCCGTAGCGGCCAAGCGCGGTCATCTGCTTTTGGAAACTCGAGGACTCACCGCCGGCCGGATTCATGTCGGTGTCTATCGGCCCCGGCTGCACGCAGTTGACGGTGATTCCGCGCGGCCCGAGATCGCGCGCCCATCCGCGAGTGAGACCGGCTACCGCGGCTTTGCTCGCCCCGTACAGACTGCCGCCGGGATAGGG